>CAMDJN010000006.1 GCA_945900795.1 Rickettsia typhi
AAATTCTAGAGGTGGTTTTTAAGGGTAAATTTAGCAGGAAAAACTGTTGGAAATTATCCAGAGAATTACCTCTGAATTTGTTACATGTTTTTTAAAAAAAGAACTCCTAATGAGTGGATTTTGTGTCCGACGCTAGGGGGTCACTTCACTTGGTATCACAAAGGTCAAACCAGCACTTCCTTTACTTGTAGGTATATGACTCTAATACAGGCTTCTAATTCACAATTTTAGGACGTTACCAAATAGTTTGCAGTTTTTCACTTTTAAATCGTTCCTCGATGAAGCCAAAAATAGACATTCTAATCATCACATATAACCATCAAGATTACATCTCACGAACAATTGAAAGTGTCTTGGTTCAGAAACATGATTTTACCTATAGAATCAACATTGCCGATGATTTCTCTACCGATAAAACGCGGGAGATACTTTTGGACTATAAAGAAAAATATCCGGAAGTGATTAATTTAATTTTTTCAGATAAAAATTATGGTGGTAAAAGGAATTTTATTAACGGTTTGAAGTACTTAACTTGGGATTATATTTCCTGTCTTGATGGTGATGATTATTGGTGTAATGACTATAAGTTGCAGAAGCAGATTGCTTTTTTGGAAGAGAATAAAGATTTTGTGGCATGTGCTCACAACACCTTAGTTTCTTTTAGTAATGGTTTACAAAAAATTAAGTTTGAACCAAGGTCTGACACCACTTATTCGATTCGTGATCTCTTGGATGGATCTATCAGTTTCAACAGTTCCTCGCTAGTTTTTCGAAATGTGTTTTGTGGAAAAATTCCAGTTCTTCAGGAAAATGAAAAAGCTGAAGATTTGTTTTTTTTGATACTTCATGCACAGTTTGGAAAAATCAGATATCTTAATGAAGTGATGTCAGTTTATAATATTCACGGGTGTGGAGAATGGTCATCTATGGATGAAGAGGTTCAAATTAACAAAACGATTGAGATTCTAACCTATGCTAACGAAGTCTTAGAGCAAGAAGATGACAAAAAATACGCTAAATATGGTATCAAAAAAATTCAAAAAAATTTATACAAAAAGATTATCAGAAACAAAGAAAGGGGCGCGTTACACAGGCTTCACGATTATTTGTTTTTTAGGTATAACTGCTACCTGATTAAAATTTATGAATTCAGAAAATCTCGTGGCTGGAGCTAAAAAAATTGCCGTAATGCAGCCCTATTTCCTTCCATATATTGGCTATTTTCAGCTAATTAGTGCCGTTGATTCTTTTGTTATTTTTGACGATGTGAATTACATCAATCGTGGTTGGATTAATCGAAATCGAATTCTTTTGGATGGCAAAGATCACATGATAACTTTGCCACTTTCTCAGGCTTCTCAGAACAAGCTAATTAACGAGATTAGTCTTGCACCGGACTCACTTCTAGCGCGAAAGAAAATTTTAACTCAGATCAATCATGGCTACAAAAAGGCAGAATATTTCAGCGATTTTTATCCGATTCTTTCTAATATTATCTTGAATGAAGAAGCTGATTTGGTGAAGTATTTGGTAAATTCTTTAAGGCTTGTTTGTGATTATATCGGGATCAAATCCGAGTTTATTTTATCTTCGGAGATCAAAAAAAATAATCAGAGCAATGGACAAGAAAAAATCATTGAAATTTGTCATTCTCTAAGTGCGAATCGCTATCTTAATCTCATTGGTGGACTAGAGCTTTATGACAAAAACGTCTTTTTAGACAATAGAATTGATCTTAAATTTATCTCAACAAACCCGATAGAATATCGGCAATTTTCTGAGAATTTTATTCCCCACCTTTCAATCATCGATTTGCTGATGTTTAACTCCAAACAAAGGGTAAAAGAATTTACCGAAAATTACACACTGGCATGAAAATTAATGTTACATCGGCTCTGCTTCCAAGCCTAGATTCTCTCATGCCAATGATGGAAGAAATATGGAATAGTGGCTTTGTTACCAACAATGGTCCGAAACATAATTTGCTAGAAAAATCTCTTAAAGAATATCTTGGAGTAGAAAATATTTCTCTCTTTGGCAATGGAACGTTAGCTTTGATGATTGCTATAAAAGCTTTGGATTTGAAGGGCGAAATCATCACTACCCCATTCACTTTTCCCGCTACCCCTCATTCAATTAGCTGGTTTGGAATCAAGCCGGTCTTTTGTGATATTAATCCCGATACGATGTGTATTGATGTTGATAAAATCGAATCGCTAATCACGAAGGATACTTCGGCCATAATGCCCGTACATGTTTATGGCAATGTGTGTGATGTCGAAAAGATTGATCGTATAGCAAAAAAAT
Source organism: Rickettsia typhi (assembly GCA_945900795.1). Taxonomy (GTDB): domain Bacteria; phylum Pseudomonadota; class Alphaproteobacteria; order Rickettsiales; family UBA1997; genus UBA2645. The sequence continues at coordinate 2,308 of CAMDJN010000006.1, forward strand.
ATAATCTCAAAGTGATCTATGATGCAGCTCATGCGTTTGGGGCGGAAGTGGACGGAGTGCCGATAGGAAGGTTTGGCGATGCGTCAATGTTCAGCTTTCATGCTACGAAATTATTCAACACGATTGAGGGTGGCTGTTTGACTTTTAATGATCCGTTACTGAAGCAGAAATCTGATTTGTTAAAGAATTTTGGAATAAAAAATGAGGAAGAGATTGTTGATATCGGCATCAATTCCAAACTGAATGAGATCCAGTCTATGATTGGCTTGCTTAATCTTGAGCTGATATCAGAAGAAAGAAAAAAAAGGTCAAAAATCAAAAAAATTTATGACAAAAATTTATCAAATATTTCTGGAATTGTAATCAACCAACACTTGCCAGAAGTGCCTAGCTTACAATATTATCCAATAAAAATCAAAAAGGATCTTTTTGGAATCGACAGAAACCAGCTCCATGCTGAACTCAAAGAATTGGGCATTAATGCCCGAAAATATTTTTATCCGCTTTTAAGTAATATTGATGCTTATAAGGATTTGCCATCTTCTAGTAAATCTCACCTACCAGTCTCAAACCGGGTTGTGACGGAGGTATTGTGTTTACCATTTCACGGTAAGATTGAAGCTTTTGAGGCGGAAGCCATTTGTGACAAGATCAGTTTATTGGCGAGATCCAAAATATAGTTATTTAGCTCATTTTCATTAGCCATTTTGCTCAGCAAGCTACGAATACCAACATGCCATATATTAATCTGCAAAATTTTTTGGTTCTGGTTGTAGTAGTCATGCTTTTTTGTATAGTGTGTAAAAAAATTAGGAAAAAGAGGCGACGTCGTCTGAGACTAAAAATTGACGACTTCCATTGTGGGAGATTTCATTTTGAAGATAAGGTGCAAGATGATCTGATCAGTAAGATCAAATATGCTTTAGCTAAAAACGATCAAGAGTCATTGTATCATTTTTTAAGACAGGTCGATGGAGCTTGTGATAAAAGAGACCACAAGAAACGAGAGCTGCGCGGCGATGTGATTACGATTGGTTTTTTTTGTAACTACATGAATTCCGGTATTTTTAGAAATACCGTAGGTATTTATAATGATTTTTTTGATAAAATAAAATGGGTAGGATGTCAAATATCGTCTGATTATGCGGTCATAGGCGTATCTTGTCCAGTTATTACTTTTTCAAGTGTTGAAAGTGCGATCGATTACGCGAATAGAAATTTTGACTTTGTTATCGATGCGGATTTCCTGTTAAGGCCTAAAAATTTTTATGAAGTCCTAAGAAAAACTTCCTGCTACACGTTGAACTACTACAATTTTTCCTGCTCTTCCTATAACAACAATCTCGATGCCTTCCTCGTTACCAGTGGCCTAGAAGTCTCCAAATATCAGCCAACGGAAAAGGTGATAACCTTACCAGCTCAGGGTTCGTGGTTGTTGAAAGAGCAAGAAGAATTTTTTCCGGATTATATCTGTGATATCATGTTTATCGGAGACCAGTTCAAGTATGGTCAGAATTTCTTGAAGCTTTATCGAAATTTTAGTGATGAGTTCAAGATTATTTTCCTTGGCCTAAAAGATGCGTGCTATTTTTCTAAGCACTTAAGAGAGGCGGGGTGGAATATGAAAAATATTAAATTCCACAAAAGGATCGACGAAGATAATGCTTTCCGATATTTCTTAACCAAGACCAAGGTTGTAGTCGATACTCCAGATTATTCCGGAGGTAGTTCAACCTTATATGCCCTTAGAAGTGGCGCCCCAGTTCTAACACTTAACGGACAATACCTATTGGATGGAATGACGAGTTCCATGGTTAAAGAGATGGGTCTTGGTGAAATGAGTTTTGATAGTGTGGAAGAGATGAAGAATTTTATCAGGTCAAAAAGTGTACAAGAGATGAAGGGCTACAGTAAGTATGTTGCCAAAAAAACATCAGAATCACTCTACTTCCAACCAGGAAAATTTTTACCAATATTCTACGATGAATTGATGAAGGTCTTTGGGCGGGAGGGTGATTCAAAAAATGTTGAGCTATAGAAGTGAAGAAAATCAAGGCTTAATCACAAAAGTGACTGCAATTGGCTTCATTGCTTTGTTGCTGATTTACGTCATTTGCATAATTTCGCGACCAACAATTTCTCCAGAAATAGGACTAGCTTTTTTAACTGTAGATAGCATCAAAAGCGTTGGGCAGGCATTAGGTAAATTTCTAGAATTCCATGAAGTTTGGTATCGACCTTTAACATTTTATCTCACGAATTTTTTCGTTTTTCAGCTCATCGATATTCATGACATACAGCTCATCAAAGTCATTTCCCTTTTTGTTATTTTTCTTAATGTCTTCATTACTACGGAGCTTGCGAAAAAAATATTCAATTCGACGGTCATTGAGCGCGTCATCATCTTTTCTCTCATCGTTACACATCCTCTGTACTACAGCGTAGCATTCGAAGGATCAGGCATAGTTGATCCGATTTTCACCATATTTATCAATTTATTTCTGATTTGTTTTATCGCGTTGCTGGATGATTCTGGCAGTAAAATCAGCGTCGTATCAAGGTTTAGCGGTAAAGAAAAATGGTCATTAGTAGGGTTATGCTGTTTTTTTGTCATCTGCACTATCACCGCTCAAGAGCGTGGTTTGGCGATATTCCCCATGATGGGTTTGCTTTATTTGTTTTACAAAAAAGATGAAATTTTAAGTAAAAAAATAAAGCTCGAAAGTTCCACAATCTCTGTGTTGGGTTTTAGCTTTGTGCTATTTTTGCTCTATATGTTCCTTGTTTACGACTCCAAAGGTCAGTGGACCGGAGAGCACTACCGCACTGCGTTTGAGCCGCAATATGTTCTGCCAAATCTTGTTAAATCAATTGAGTTACCTTTCAGATTATTTTTTCACAAAATGGGTAGAGCCTATGATGCTCACTATGATTTTTTATTTAATTTTTTTGCATCTCCCTTCATTGCGGCGTTGATCTTTTTTGTTTTTTGTGCATTTAAGAATGGTGATAAAAAAGAGCAAAATGGCATCATAATTTTGACCATATTTTTCCTCTGCTCCTTGCCGATTCCACTGTTATTTGGTGGGAACTCTTGGCACTTTTACACCGCATCTCTTTATCTCAGCATTTTGACGGGAAGGGCGTTTTATTTTCTTCTGCAATTACTGCGTGATAAATATCTCAAAGCAATTTTTGTGGTGCTGCTTTTTATTTTATTATCCGTTTCAACCGTAAGGGGAATCAATCAAGAATTGCCAAAGGATAGTGATTTTATGAAGTTCATGCTGATGATGGACGCGGCGCTAAAAGACAAGACTCTTCATGACGTGAATTTCGTTCCGGAAGTTGTCTATTACGATACCGGCGATTGGGGCTCTAACACTTGGCCGTTCGGTGGACAGGGTAACCTTTTTAAGTATGTTTATAATGATTCAAAAATTACTGAAATAGCTTTGTCTGGTGGAAAAGTTCTGGAATCGGAAAAGAATCTTTGCAAAAACTTCGTCGAAAAAAAAATATTATCTTTTGGATTTGATGCCAAGAATTTGTCATGGCACGCTATAAAAAATCAGGATTATTGTCGAACATAAATTAAATTCTATCAATGTCTAAGCTAATCTCGGTCGTAGTTCCGGTTTATAATAACCAGGAGACTCTAGAGAAAACGTGCCAAGAAATAATCGAGGTGCATGCTAAAAAATTTAGCCATCTCAATTAGAAATTCTGTTCGTGAATGATGGGTCGAAAGATGGGTCATGGGATGAGCTGCTGCGGCTTCAAACAATTTACGAAGATAAAATTTCCTTGCTAAACCTCTCGCGCAATTTTGGTCAGTTGGGAGCTTTATTTGCTGGCTTCAACAATGCAAAAGGTGATGTTGTCATATGCGTTTCTGCTGATTTGCAAGATCCCATTTCTCTAATTGAAGACATGGTTGCGTATTGGGAAGCGGGTACTGAAATCGTGGTGTGCTATCGCCAAAATAGAAGCGACGGTTTCTTTACTAAACTTTTTTCAAAATTTGCCTATTTCATTGCGAGAATTCCTTATCCGGAATTGCCAAAAGGCGGTTTTGATTATTGGTTGATGAGTAGAAGAGTTTGTGATTTAATGTGTTCATTCAAAGGGCGTCACAATTTCATCCAGGGCTATCTTCTCTCGGTTGGTTTTACCAAGACTTTTATCCCCTATGTTCGTAAGCAAAGGCAGTTTGGAAAATCGGGCTATAGCTTAGCAAAAAAGATCAACATTATCGTCGATTTTTTTGTTGATTTGTCATCTTTGCCAATAAGATTTATGTCTTGCACCGGACTCATAATTGCGTTTGCGGGCTTTGTATATTCACTGTTCATCGTGTATGCATGGCTTTACAACAAAACCCCTTTTCCCGGATGGGCGCCACTAATGATTATGCTGATGATCGTGGGTGGCATGATCATGACTATGCTTGGTGTTTTGGGGGAATATATCTGGCGCATCTACGACAATTTAAAAGATTTTCCACTTTTCATTGTTGAAAAAAAACACGAAAAAACGGACGACAAGAATTTGCAGAAATAAAAAAGTATGAAGTGGAAAAAATTAGGCAGAATATTCGATACAGCTTTATTGCCCGAATGGGCGATTAGTCATGCACAAGTTCCAACTCCAATTGTTCTCAAAGACAGAGTAAGAGTTTTTTTCGCGGCACGAAATAAAAACGGCAAAAGTTTTCCCATATACGCAGATTACGATCTAAACAATCTAACCAAAATGATTGGCTTTGAGCAAAAGCCGGTTCTTGATTTAGGTGATCCTGGAACATTTGACGATGAGGGCGTTATGCCAGCTTATGCAATGCATAATGGTGATAATATTTGGCTTTATTACAGCGGTTGGAATCAGAAAATCCGTACTCCATATCACAATTCTACCGGAATTGCTGTAAGTAAAAATGGCGCTGATTTTAAAAGGTTATATCTCGGACCAATTATGGATCGTACCAAAGAAGAACCTTATTTGGCGGTTACGCCATGCATTATTCAAGATGGTGAGTTATGGAAAATGTGGTATATTTCCGGATTAAAATGGGTTGAGATTGCTGGAAAATATGAGCCGGTTTATACTATCAAATATGCTGAATCCATTGATGGCATTGACTGGAAGCGTTTTCCGGAATTGCCGATAAAACATCATTCGGAAGACGAAGTTTTTTCTCATCCTTCAGTTGTTAAAATAAGTAATCGCTACCACATGTGGCTTTGTTATCGCAAAATTTATGATTATCGCGATGGTACGAACAGCTATCAGATTGGTTACGCTCACTCTGATGATGGAAAAAATTGGCTTAGAAATGATGAGTTAAGTGGTATAGAAAAATCTCAGGAAGGTTGGGACTCGAAAATGATTTGCTATCCTTACGTGATAAAAATTCATTCCGAATATTACATGTTCTACAACGGTAACTACTTCGGTAGTACTGGTTTTGGCCTATCAATTTTAGAAAAATAATCATGACAAAGACAAAAAAATCTGACGAAGTTAGAACCCTTCCTAGCGAAAATTCTTCGATCACGAGTGACTTTCAAGATTTTAGAAAAAAACTCGGAGATCTTTTTAAAAATAGCCCACTGTCGGAAGATGAGTTGATGTTCAATTTGGGGATGTACACTAGGAGTTCTGTGTTGGTGAAATTCCTTGTTGCCTCTGACCTTTATCAGCGCGTGATGCATCTACCGGGAAATATCTATGAATTCGGAGTTTGGTGGGGGCAAAATCTGGTCTTGTTTGAAAATCTAAGAGCGATTTATGAGCCCTTTAACAAGCAGCGTTATATCATTGGTTTTGACACTTTTACCGGATATGAAGATTCTTGTTATAGCACTACCAAGAAGCACATTCAGTACTTAGACGAACTACTAAAGATTCACGAAGGTAGTAATGTTCTTGGTCATATCAGGGGACAGCATTCTTTAATCGAGGGCGATGTTTGTGAAACCGCTCCTGAGCATTTCAAGAAGAACAAGAATGAGGTAGTTGCTCTCGCTTATCTTGATATCGGAACTTACGACGCTACGAAGGCGATTCTGGAAGCTATTAAGCCAAATGTTGTGAAAGACAGCATCATTCTTCTCGATCAATTTACTTGGAAGGACATGTCAGGAGAGGCTGTGGCATTCAAAGAAGTTTTTCATGATGTGAGATATTCTCTCGAGAAATGCAAACTCTACCCCTCTAAAACAATCGTAACAATACTATAAAGCGGTATGTCAACATTCAGGAAATTTTCAGCGGAAGAAAAAAAAACTTTCACACAAGTCTTAAAAACAAAGGGTTGGTTCATAGCACCAAGTTTTATCGTTGATGAGACACTTTTAGTTAAAGCCAAAGAAGCCCTAAGAGTTTGTTCGGACAATTGCCGCAACATACAAATCAAAAATAAAATTCCTGACAATAACGAAGGAACTACCCACCATCTTGTTGGACAAGATCCAATTTTTTTGGAAATCCTGAAAGGATTGGCGTACGAGTTTAATGATATTTTTGAAGAATTTTTTTCTGGAAAATATATTCTTAACGCTCTTGGTGGAAATTTTCTGGATCGCGGTGTTAAATCTTATGCTAGTGAGATTCATCGTGACGTTAGAACATTTTCCCTGGATTTAAATTTGATGATCAATACATTGGTAATGTTCGATGATTTTACCGAAGAAAATGGCGCAACTTATCTGCTTTCTAACTCCCAAACTCAAAGTGAAAAACCTTCAAAAGAGGAGTTTTATAAAAATGCCGAAAGGGCAACTGGTAAAAAGGGGAGTGTGATTTTCTGGCATTCAAATCTGTGGCATGCCGCTGGCGCGAATAGTACAAATCAGGAAAGAACTTCCGTCACTCCAATGTTTACTAAGCCATTCATGAAACAACAATTTGACTATGTAAATGTTGTTGGGACCGACAATGTTGCCAATATGGATGATGAGCTTACGAAGCAAGTTTTGGGATATTATTCACGGGTTCCAAGAACTCTTGATGACTGGTATCAGCCAAAAGAATCCAGATTTTATCATCCAAATCAAGAATAGCAGAAACATGACAAGACAGTTAAATAGCGAGTTTCATGATACTGAAAATAGGCTCTATGCCTATGATTTTGATTACATTCTACGTGACTACATGATCAAATCTTTTGAGCCTTTCTTTAAAGGTTTAGAAAATGCTTTGGAAATGGGTTGTTATAAGGGTGAGTTCACAAAAAAAATTCTGCCTTATTTTAAAAAAATTACGGTAATTGAAGGATCTTCTGAACTTGTTAAGGATGCAGCCCAGAATGTTAGGAATTCTGACAAGGTCGAATTCATCAACAAGATGTTTGAAGATTGGAATCCGGAAAAAAAATATGACGCGATCTTTCTACTCCATACTCTTGAGCACTTGGATCATCCGATTGAAATTCTCAAAAAAATTAAATCTGCTCTAAGCGATAAGGGTTGTTTGTTTTTGGTTGTTCCAAATGCCAATGCCGCTTCTCGTCAAATTGCGGTGAATATGGGATTAATTTCTCACAATGCCGCAGTTACAGATGGCGAGCATAAGCACGGTCACAGAGCTACTTACAGCTTTGATACTCTAGAAAATGAGGTAAAAGAATCTGGTCTTTCCGTCACTTATCGCGGCGGGATATTCTTCAAGCCTTTTGCTAATTTTCAGTTTGATCGCATCATTGCAGACAAAATAATCGATAAGGCATATCTGGATGGATGCTATAATCTGGGCTTCAAATATCCCGATCTAAGTGCCAGTATTTTTCTATTGTGTAAATAATTCATAAATATGACGAGCGCAAGAAAAGCCTACAATGAGAACGGAGTTTACATAGCTAAATCAGCTATTCCTCAAGAGTTGATCAATAACTATAATGCTGATTTTAGGAAAATTTTCTCTCAGCAGTTAGATTTTTTAGGTGAAGTAAGTGATGGCAAAAGCACTTTAGTTTTGATGCAAAGTCTTTTTCAGAAAGATTTGAAGAGATACTTATCCACTTTAACTCTCTCAGCTAAGTTATTCAGTCTGTATAAAATTATCGCCTCGGATCACGTCAGTCGTGTTGCAGCAGAGCTCGGTATCGTTACTCCAATATGGCAAACTAAGCCGGTAATTCACTGTATGGCGAATGAATTGAAAATTCCTGATGGTTATTATGGGGTAGGGGTTCATCAAGACTGGCCGACGCTGCAAAGTAGTTTAAACGATATCACGATTTGGATTCCTTTCGGCAAAGTTACAAAAAATAATTTTCCGCTAGAGGTTATACCTGGCACGCATCTTCTCGGTTTATGCAGTGGCACTCAAACCACGCATTATTTCGAAACCGATAACCATCATTACAAAATCGAAGATTTTATTCCGCTGGAAGTTGACGTTGGTGATGTTGTTTTTATGTCGAACTTTACCATACACAGAACTCAAACAGTTGGCGAGGGATTGCGTTTATCTGTTAGTATGCGTTACGAGGATGCTAGTGAGCCAACTTTCGTGAAGCGTAATTATCCCTACACAGAGCATCGTGCCGTTAAAAGAGACGTGCTATTCCCAGAGTTTCCTCAGCAGCAAGAAGTACAAAACATATTCAAAAACTAAGCCAAATGAAAACCAGAAAGAAGTTAATAATTTTTGGTTTGGAAGATTTTGCTCAAATAGCCTACGAATATTTTACCTACGATTCGGAGTATGAGGTTGCTGCATTCTCGGCTCATAAAGATTACATAAAAGGTGATATTTTGTTTGGTCTTCCGGTTGTTCCGTTTGAAGAAATAGAAAATTATTACCCATCCAGTCAGGATTATTATTTTTATGCCGCTATCACTTATGGCAGACTGAATGATGTCAGAGATAAAATCTGTGCAGAGTTCAAAAATAAGGGCTACAAACCTGCCAGCTATATCAGTTCAAAATCATTTGTTTGGCGAAATGTGAAGTTAGGCGAACATGTTTTTATCTTCGAAGATAACACGGTTCAGCCTTTTGTTGAGATCGAAAATAATGTGGTTTTGTGGAGTGGAAACCACATTGGCCACCATTCAAAAATTGGCAATAATTGTTTCATATCATCACAGGTTGTCGTGTCTGGATGGTGCAATATTGGCAGCAATTGTTTCATAGGCGTTAATAGTACAATTGCTAACAACGTCAAAATTGGCTCTAGATGTTGGATTGGTCATGGTGCAGTGATTAGCGCCGAAATTTTGGATGGCTCATTAGTTAAAAATAATTCTAGCGAAGTTCAAAAATTAAATGAGGAAAGCTTGTTTAGAATTCTATCTAAAGCCAGCAGAAAGCGTCGTGAGTAAGGCTTGCGAATGACGTATTGGTTTAAAAAAAATATCTCATTTTTTGTTAAAATAGCTATCGCGCTATTTGCAATTTTTTTTCTAAATAAAAGCGGATTATTGAAAATTTCTTCGATCAAATCCGTTTTTAATTTTTCCACGATTGCACCATTATCTCTGCTGATTTTTATCTCGATTATACTGAGTTCCCTACGCTGGTTTCTACTGCTTCGATCCCAGAAAATCAAAATCACATTCCTAAGATGTCTGTATATCTACTATGTCGGATTTTCCTTTAATTTCTTGCTGCCTGGGGGGGTTGCAGGGGATGTGATAAAAATCCAAAACATCATCAAAGGTAATCAAACAAAAAAATCTGTAGCCGGTCTTTCCGTGATAGTTGACCGCTTAGTAGGATTGATGGTTTGCGCTCTGATCATTTTGATTTTTGTTCCAACAATTCTTCTGGCAATAAATCCATCAAATTCACTTTTTGCAGGTTCCAAGATCTTTCTGTTAACTTACTATTTTTCTGTAATTTTTTTGATTCTGATAGGGCTGCTTGCAGTGTCTTTTTTTCTCAGGAATAAGCTGATATACAGAAAATTAACTAGATTCTTTAGTAGAAGAAAAGGTAGACTTTGGAAGTCTTTTTCTTTGATTTTCCAGAATACTTTTTCCTACAGAAAATCAAAACTCATTCTGATTCTAAACTTAGGGATTGCTTGCTTGGTACAGATCTTGATGGCAATATGCCTGCTGCTAATCGCCAAGGATATTTTACCATATTCCCTGATCAAACTTTCTGACTATAACTTAGCTAGTGTTGTTGCTCAAGTAATCAGCATTGTTCCGATTTCTCCTGGGGGGATCGGTGTTGGTGAAACTGTTTTTGCAAAGGTTCTTTATCATCTGAATGGCAAAATTATCCTTGAATATGCCTCGATTTATCTGACTCTGAGAGTTTTACATATTTTTGTTTCTATCCCAGGAGTTATTTTTTTTCTTTTACCACTTCGTGAAAATTGGCATAATGAGAAAGCTAAAGAAAACTTATGAACAACATGTACTATGATTTACAACGGTTCCGTTAAGTGTATCAATTTTGTTCGATGATGCTCCCATCTTTACGAATCAAATTCTTTCCCCCCTTCTTTCTTGTGTATAAAACAGCTTCCCCAGCGCACTAATCAATACGATTGCATTCTACTTACCTTCTCAGCCAAAGAATTTTGTTCGCAGCGATTATGCAGATGTTGGAAATCTAGACGATCCATATTTTGATCCTGATTGGCGCAGGCATAAAAAAATTCTTCCTCGCCTTTTTCATTCGTTCTCTTTTGTAAGCATTGCGAGCAAACTCCCTTCATCATGCACTGCATTGGAGCGTTCAAACTAGTGATCGCAATTGGTGCCATGCTGATTGATTCAACCAAATTTTTGTGACGCAATTTTGCAATTTCATCCATCATCCGATCATTTCCAATCGTAAAAATTCGATCAATTTTTTGCGGATTTTTTGTGAAGTAATCTTTTAAGACATCGGTCACTTTACCTTGGAAATACTGGTCTTGCGATCGATTCAATTTAAAATTCTGAACCACCTCTTCAAACGCATAAACCAAAATATCGCAAGAATCTTCCATCTCTTTTTGACTGACTACAAAAGAATTGTTTTTGTAACCTGCAAACAAAATAACCTTACAACCACTGGTTTTACACTCTCTAGCAATTGCAGTAATGGGCTGATTTCCTCTCCCACCTCCAATTAAAACCACAATTTCATTCTGAGGAATTTCGGTAGGATTACCACTCGGACCCATAAAGACGCAAGGCTCACCAACTTTGAAATTTTTAATCAAACTGGTTGATCCTCCAGTTTCAACCACAATACAACTGATGATTCCTTTCGGTCTGTCGACTGAAATTGCCGTAACTGCCACGCCCTCCATCACTGCCAATTGATCCCCCATTTTCTTGGCAAAAATATGGTAATTCTGAAGGCGAAAAATATGTCCAATTTTTGTTTGTTTTGCCAGAAGTGGAGCCCTAACAAATATCTGAACAACGTGGTCAGAAAGTCTTTCGATTTTTTCGATCTGAACCAAAAAATCAGAAGTTATTTTAGTGAAAAATTCACCCAAATTCTTATTAGATGAATTTTTCAGAACCTCCGTAATATCCTTGTAGCCTCGCTTGGCGCTGGATATTGCCTTCACCACATTTCCTTCAAAACTTGGATGAAGATCGCCAAAAAAACTCACCGCTTTTTTTGAAATCGGATCGATTTTTGTAATTACACTTCCAGGCGTAATGGAAGAAAAATATTTACCATCAAGTTTGAAATCTAAGCCATCCTCCAAAACTGGGGAGATGTTAGGAGATGTCCCGGCTGCAACCAATAACGACCCACATCTAAAGACCCTCTGATTCTCGCATTGTAAAGCCTTAACATGATTGAATTCGTCAATTTCTGCAGCAATCGGGATAATATTTTCAATAAATTCAACCCCCTCTCCAAAAGCCTTGGTGAGCTCTTGATGATTCAGTCTGTAAGAAGGGGAATCTTGAATTTTTTTACGGTAAAGAATCTTCACCCCACCATATTTTTTTAATAATGCTTGAGAGCCAATAGTTTCAAGCTCGTATGCATGTTGCAAAAACTCTTCAGCAATAATTTTTTCTTCCTCATTCAACTCTAAAAAAACTTTCCCCTTTCCAATGATTGCAACTTTTTTTGCAAATTTTTTGATCTGTACGATGTAATAAGCGCTCGCTTCACAAGCGGTATCAACGGCAGTTAAACCACCACCAATTACCACAATTGGCATACGAATCTGCAAATTAGTAAAAAGTTCTTCCTTAAATGACCCCGTCAGTTGCAGTGACATTAAAAAATCGGAAGCTAAACGAATACCTTTAGCGAAGTTATTTTTGAAATTAATAATATGCGGTCGACCAGCGCCAATACAAAGCGCAATGTGATCAAAACCATAATATTCAAAAGCAATTTTATCGGTGATTGACGAGCCGAAACGAATTCCGCCGAACATACGAAAATTGCTGCGACGCTCTAATAACAGGCGAATTACTTTTAGAAAATTTTTATCGAATCGAACTGTAATTCCATATTCTGCGACCCCTCCAAAACCCTGTATTAATCGCTTTGAAAGTGGTTCATAAATTTCATCTAAGAATTTTATTGGACGAAATTCTTGACGATTACCAAATTCATCAATTCCAGAAATTTCCTGATTTAGTGGTTCAATTTTTAGTCCATCAATTGCTACCACGTCATGACCTTCATTAAGAAGGTAATGCGCCAAAGTATATCCAGCAGGGCCTAAGCCAGCGACAAGAATTTTTTTGCCAGTCGGATTTTTTGGAAGAGAAGATTCAAGATTTAACGGATTCCAACGCGTCAACAAAGAGTAAATTTCGAAGCCGTAAGGCAAAGACAGTACATCTTTCAGCACTCGTGTTTCAACTTGCGGAATATCAACGGGATCTTGTTTTTGAAAGATGCATGACTTCATGCAATCATTACAAATTCGATGTCCCGTTCCGGCAATCATTGGATTGTCAATCACAGCCATTGCCAATGCCGCAATTGAGAATCCCTCGGATTTCAGTAAGTTCATTTCAGAAATTTTTTCCTCCAAAGGACAGCCGTGAAGCTCGATTCCAAGAGGATCTTTCTTAAACTCTGTAACACCTTTTTCATGCAAACCTTTGCGACAAGAATCCTTCTCCTGCTTGTGACAGAAGATGCAGTAATGCGTTTCCGCCAGAATACGATTTAGAGAAAAGCCTTTGTCAGTGAGATCAAAACCATTACGAGTGTAAGCCGAATTCGATTGGTTGGATGTAAGATTTTGATGATCAATTTTTTGCGGTAGGATGAAAAGTGCGCCGGTTTTGTGGAAGGATTTTGTGTTTGAATCATAAAGGGCAGAAGCGGTGTAGAGCGTTAAAAGTTCCAGCTGCTTTTGTTCTGACTCAGAAAGATTCTTTTCTTTTTTTAGTAAATTGAAAATTTTTTCAGCGAGCTGTTTTTCTATCTCGTCAACTTCCTTTTCAATAATTCCAATCTCTTCACAAACCCTAGATAGGTCCAATTCCGAAGGTGCCTCACAAAACTTTTTTGCGACAACTCTTTGGACAAATTCTCTACGAACAAAATAGATTTTTTGTAGATCTTCGTACTTTTTTCTTAGTTCAAAATTTTCTTCTTTGATGTCAAAAAGCTCTGATAAAAAATCTTCCAAAATTTTTGCCACATCAATCAAAATCCTCGATTGATTGTGTTTAGAAAAATGGCTGGCCTTTTGTTTCAGAAGTGCAAATTCTTGAATAACAGGAGAGTTGTTGGCAGATAAAAATTCATCAAATTTTTGATCCAACTTCTTCAATCCGTTAATCTTGTAAAAGTCGTCAAACTCAGTTTCGAAGCCAAAACTTGTCTGATTTTTTATTGAGCTTTTCATTATAAAAAAATTTCACTCTTGGACTACAAATTAAAACTACACCACCTTCGTCAATCATGTGTCTTAAATAGGACGCCACAAGATGCTCGTGGTTTTTTATCTGCAAGAATTACTAGCAACTTTCCAGATTCCGACTTTGTTTTCATAGCAGAAAATGATGCGGAAATGGAGCTCATCAAAACGCAAGTCAACTTCTTTGCACCTCATCTTGAAATAGTAGATCTCTACGCTTGGGACTGCTTACCATACGATCGAACTTCACCAAAACAACTCATTCTTTCAAATCGAATCAAAACTTTTTACCAGTTAGTTAATCGTAAAGAAGGGCAGAAATTTTTCATCATCACTTCAGTAAATTCCATACTTCAAAAAACACTTCCACCGCTGATAATCAAGGGCTTAGGGGTTTGTATAAAAACCGGAAATCAAATTTCTTTGAAGCAAATCGCCGATATTTTGGTTAATAAGGGCTACGTAAGAGAGTCTTGCGCCAATAATGTAGGTGAATTTGCAGTGCGTGGAGGTATTGTCGATATCGTTGTTGATAGTAAACTTTATCAGGCCACATCTGATTTAATAGGCTATCGTGTAGATTTTTTTGGGGATGAAATTGAATCTATTCGAATCTTCGATCCTATCACTCAAATCACGCAGGAAGAGGTAAAGTCACTGGAAATTCTTCCGACAAGTGAGGTAATTTTCAGCAAAAAAACCATCGAAAATTTTCGCAAAAACTATCGCGAAAATTTTGGATCATCAATTAACGACCAGCTCTACACCTCAATTTCCGAAGGAAGAACTTACCCAGGAATGGAGCATTGGTTGCCATTTTTTTATGAAGAAAATCTGAGGAATTTTTTTGATTATTTGCAAAACCCAGTCGCATTTTTTGACGAAAAAATTTTTCAACTAGCGGAAGAGCGTAATAAAATTATTCACGAATATTACCAAGCGCGTCTTGATGAAACGGGGTTTAATGCCAAAGGTAATGCCTATGGTAATGCCCAGGGGGGTGACGGTGTGACTTACAACGCAATTCACCCTTCTTCGCTCTACTTAACGCCGGATGAGTTAAAAGAAAGTCTAGAACAAATCGTCACGATTGAATTCAAAAAATTTGATGCAGAAGAGGAAAAAAATCAGCGGATATTGGATTTAGAAATTAAGCCGATTCCAGAATTTTACCTCGCTGGACGTCCTAATTCAAAGGATCCACTTGAGTTGATGAATGAATTCATCTTAGCCAATTCTGACAAGAAAAATTCTCAAACCTTGATCGCATGTCTTACGGAAGGTTTCAAAGATCGCATCAAAAAAACTTTTCTCGAATACGGAACTTCTTGTGAAGAAATCAAAAACTTCACCGAAATCTCAAGCATAAATAGCCATAAGGCCGCTATTTGTCTGCTTCCTACCAGTTTAGGATTTTACACTTCCGATTTGATGGTAATAGGTGAGCAGGCAATTTTTGGTGAAAAAATCGCACGCAAAAAAATCGGAAATAAAAAAGCTGCGGAAAGAATCCTTGAAGAGGGTTTAAGTATTGGGCTTGGAGAATTGGTAGTTCACCGCGACCACGGAATTGGCAAATTTGATGGGATTCATTTGATCAGCGCTGGCGGCATCAAAACCGATATGCTAAGAATCATTTACGGTGGTAACGACACCCTATTCGTTCCCGTTGATGATATTAATTTTATCAGCCGCTATGGAGCTGATAATGCCTTGATTCAACTTGATCGGCTCGGAGTTGCGGGGTGGAAAAATCGTAAAGAAAAAGTCAAAAATAAAATCAAACTTGCAGCCGAAGAATTGCTAAAAATTGCTGCAGCAAGGCATCTTAAAAAGGCTCCGATTCTAGTTCCAGAGCAACATCTTTATGATGAATTTAAAGCCAGATTCAATTTCATCGAAACGGACGATCAGCTAAAAACAATCGAGGAAGTCGAAGAAGATTTACGTAAAGGTTTGCCAATGGATCGTTTAGTTTGTGGCGATGTGGGATTTGGCAAGACCGAGGTAGCAATGCGTGCGGCGGCAATAGCAGTATTTTCTGCTAAAAATTTCGCAGTAAAAAATGAGGATAACATATTGGAACTCGCAACTTGCGACTCACAACTTACGACTCTTTCTCAAGTCGCCATCGTCACCCCAACCACCCTTCTTTCTCGCCAACATTACAAAAATTTTACTACACGATTTGAGGGCACTGGCATTAGGATCAAACAGCTTTCACGTCTTGTAAGTGTTGCTGAAGCAAAAAAAATCCGCGAAGATTTAGAATTGGGAAAGATTGATATTGTAATTGGTACGCATGCACTCTTACAGAAAAACATAAAATTCAAAAATCTGGTTTTAACGATTGTCGATGAAGAGCAACATTTTGGCGTAGCGCAAAAAGAGCGGCTCAAGGAATTGCGTCACGAAGTTCACATACTAACACTCTCTGCCACGCCCATTCCGCGTACATTGCAGATGTCGATGACGGGAGTAAAAGATTTGAGCCTGATCGCTACTCCGCCACTTGATCGCATTGCAGTACGTAACTTCATGATGCCATATGATTCGGTAATCGTGCGTGAAGCCGTAATGCGTGAATATAACCGCTCAGGACGTGTGTTTTTCGTAGTACCGCGAATTCGTGACATTGAGGAGATGGAACCACGGTTAAAAATTCTTCTTCCTGAAATCAAAATCAAACATGCTCACGGCCAGATGAGTCCGACAGAGCTTGATTCGATCATGAATGATTTTGCGGATGGCAAAATCGATATGTTACTTTCAACCAGCATCATTGAATCTGGAATCGACATTTCTGAAGCTAACACAATCATCATTTACAAGCCGGAAATGTTTGGTTTAGCGCAACTTTACCAATTACGCGGAAGAGTGGGTCGAGGTAAGATCAGAGCTTATTCTTACTTCATGCATGATAATCGCAAAAGACTTTCGAAGGAATCAGAAAAAAAGCTGGAAGTTATGCAAAATCTTGACTCACTCGGAATAGGATTTTCCGTTGCTAATCACGACATGGACATTCGGGGTAGTGGAAATTTGCTTGGAGATGAGCAGTCGGGACACGTGAAAGAGACTGGTGTGGAGCTGTATCAACAGATGCTTCTTGAAACTATTGAGCAGCTGAAAAACGCATCCCTATCGCTGCGCAACGAACGCGCGACATCCCACTTAAATATGAGGGATGATGACCTTGGAATTCCCAATGGTGAAAGCCTTGTTAAGACTGATTTTTCTGTTACCATTAAGCTTGGAATTTCTCTCCTGATCCCTGAAGAATACATGGCAGACCTAGCTTTACGCATGAATTTTTACAAAAAAATTGCCGCAATAAAAAGTGAAGAAGAAGAGGAAAATTTTGTTTTTGAAATGACTAATCGATTCGGAAAAATTCCGGAAGAAATTTTAAATCTAATCAAAATCGCCAGGTTAAAATGGGAATGTAAGAATCTTTCAATTGAAAGGCTGGAGGCCGTTGCAGAAGGAATTTTGGTGAGCTTCAGAGATAATAAATTTTCGAATCCAGAGGGTCTGATGCAAATGATTTTTGCCAGTAAAAATCAGATCAAAATTCAATCAGGACAAAAGCTTTTGTTTATTTGTAAAACCGAATCTCAAGAACAAAAATTCTCTTCGGTAAAACAAGTTTTATTCAAATTAAATGAGGTATCCGCGAATAACAAATGATCGATAATCGAGACCATACATTAGCGAGTAACGTCGCAAAAACTACTGATGATAAAGATCATGATAATTTTGAATCTCATCCAATTGAAACGAGCTCAATTCAGGAGGATGAAGATCTAATTCATAAACTCGAAGAAAATGAAGAGTTACAAGCTTTAATCGAAGATTTACGAAAAAAAAGAAATGGCAGTGATGAACTAGATAAAGGCGCTGAATCCTCCCAAACACCAGAGGGAGAGGTTATGCTTGATACAAGTTATTGTGCAAGTTCAGAGGAAGAATCAGAAGAAGAAAATGAAGAAATATGGTATGGTGAAGAGGGTGAGGTACTATTCAGCGGTGGTAGTAAAAAACTTTTCCGAAAAAAAATCAGAACAGCTTTAGCTGCCAATCCGGCCTCAATAGAAATCAGAACAGCTTCAGCTACCAATCTGGCCTCAATAAGCAAGCCAACGAACCGAAATGATGGTGGCAAATTGACGCAGTCGTAAAACAATTCGCAATCCAGTCCAGACAAGGTTTGATAAATAAATTTTATGATCGAAACAGTGGGTATAAAATCTGCGCAACCAACGATCGTTACTACGCTCCGTAAGACATGTCGATATAAAAATTGTGAATTTTTACAGAACCAAATTTTTAATCTTAATATTATCGATCATATCGTGGACACTTGCCAAGCCATCTTTTGCCGTCGAAAAATCTAGCGGTCAGAGTCAATCAGTCGCTAAAAAAGAAGGTGATAACGAGGCCGGTGGTAGTTCAAGTAACGGCGCCTCCTCAAATTCTTCATCATCAAATCAATCCAGCAATTCGTTTTCGTCAAATCAGGGACAACTTTCAATGTCTAGTCCAGCTATAACCGTTATCGATTCCTCTGGTCCGAAATTTGTATTAGTAACAGGAGTTCTAAAAACAAAAGATGATATTCAAGCAGAAAACACTAAGACCGAATCTATTCCAATAAAACAACCTACGGCACCCATCATCGTTGAGCCAGCATCTGGTGCTAGCAAGTCATTGCCAAGTGCTGATGATAGCGGTCTGGCGAGTATTTCATCAAAAATTAAATCAGACGAATCTAGTCAGGAACAAGAGGATGAGGCAAAGAAAGTGATGGCAAAAAAATATGTATTAGTACCGGGAGTAGCTGCGGATGAAGGATCGTCCCAATCAGCTTCCTCGACAATTCCAGTATCGTCACCAAGTACAAATACCATCTTCAACAAAACAGCTGTAGACAAAGCTACAGACTATGACGAAGAGGGGGGGCAAAAAAGGCGGTAGGAAAAAACTACGTTAATCAGTCTAATAATTTGGATAAGAAGTCTGACAAAGACAAAAAGGAGAATGGCGATAAAAAGTCAGATTCTGATAGCTCATCTTCTGACTCTCTTAGCAACGACAAAAGCTCAGGTCAAGATGCCCAAGAATCATCAACTTCGTCGTCGAGTATAAGTGCTTCATTTGAAAACGTTTCAGTTTCAACAATCCCAGTTAATGCAGTGTTGCCGTCGATAGTAACCTCTCCACCTCCACCTCCACCTCCACCTCCACCTCCACCTCCAGTAACAGATAGAACGGCGGTAATTAATCAAATTCTTGCCAACATTAACACGCGCTACAATCTAATATCTGGTAATTCTACGGCAGCCATAACAGAAAAAGATTCCATTAAACAAATTTCGCTTAATGAAACAAGATCATCGGGGAAGCACATTTACGACAAGGATGTTTCTGCTTCGCTCCGTATCACAAGTGATCTGGCAGTCAACAAGACCAACCTAAACAATTCTCAAATTTCAAGTACTGTCAACACTTTTGCGGAAAAAATTAATACTACGATACAAGACGCGATGACTTCAGCTAGAATGCTTAAAAACGAATCTGATACCACTGTAACAAACCTAATTGCCGATGTTAATAATCATGATTCTTTGGTAGCCTATTTGAATACCAAATTAAGCAGCCTAACCGACAGCGATCAGAAGCTTGCATTGCTAAAATCTGATCTTGAAGCTGTAAAGATTGAAACTCAAAATCTCCGCGAAAATGCAATAGCCAAGCGAGTCGGCAGTGCGGGAGAGATGAAAGGATTTTTTGGATCTCTAACCTATTACGACAATGCAAAATACACCTCAAGATGGGGTGCAACTGATCAACAACTGAACAAAGTTTTAATGATCGGAAGTTCAAACATTCTGGTTAATAAGGCGCTTAGTGATCAGAGCGAAGATCTATCCGTAACTTACAATAGCTACGCAAGTGCAGATTTATATGATTATGTCACGGATCAAGCAACGTTCGCCTATAGTAAGGGCCCAAATGACTCTAGTGTTGGCATAACCACTTCATTTCCAATAACATATGATTATCTCAGATTTGGCGGATGGAATATTCCTACCACAATTACACAAGAAAATCAAATCGACAATTGGTATGTAGTTTTTGGAAGAGTCACCCCTTACGTTGCATTGCCTCTTGCCGGAAGTGCAAGCTACAGTGGCAACATGGTTGGTTCAAGTTTTTACGTAAATGATAATGGTGGAAAAAACTATTCTACAATAACTGGAGACGTAGCTCTTACAGCAAGTTTTGCCGATAAAACTTTAAACGGATCTTTCTCTAACGTGACTCATACTAAAATTTTCGAAACCCCAATTACCGGCACTGGAAAAGAATGGAGTGCCGCTACTCTTAGTGGAAGTTGGGGGGCAAGCAATGCGATTAGTGGCAATATCGGCAATGTGATTTTGAATGGCGCTAGTAATCCTGGTCTTTCAGGGCAATTTAGTGGCGCATTTTTTGGAACCGGAGCTGATGCGGCAAAAGAAATTGGTGGAAATTGGAATGTAGCAACTCCAAGCAATAGCTACCAATCAAACGGTATTTTTGCTGCAGACAAACAGTGAGATTGCCATTTTTATATTTTCTAATTTTACTACTCACCACCTTGTCTAGCTTCGGCTCGCTTGCCGAAGATCTTAAATCAGTCAGTGATTCAGCCAGTGAGTCAGTCAGTGATTCAGAGCTACCAACTCCTCCAATCGGATCTTTCGAACATCTCACATCAGAAAATTTTCCCCCACCAAAAAGACATATCGTTACAAAAGAATATGGTTCACTCGTCTCATCCTACAAAAAAGCCATACACCTGATGGAGGGCGATGACCACAAGGCCGCATGCGATACTCTCTCACAAAATTTATCATTCTACAATTCGCCACAATTCAATTTCCTTTTTGGTGAATGTAATTTTGGCATGAAAAATTACGAGAAGGCTTTGGTCTATTACAAAAAAGTTTTAGAGCAAAATCCTAATGCTCCTAGAGCAAAATTGGAAATTGCTAAAGCCTACCTACATATTGGAAATAAAGGTGATGAGGCCATCGCAATTTTAGAGTCCGCATTGCAAGATGACTTGCCACAAAATGTCAAAGACAAGGTTACGGAATTGCTGAAAAAAATTAAAAGTTCCAAAACAAAAGACTGGAGACTGAAGTTATCAGGCGGGTATGTCTACGATACCAACGTGAATAATTCCACCTACAATCGCCAAGTCGAAATATTTGGAGTACCGTTCAAATTAGATGATAACGCTAGGGCGCAGAAGGATAATACTTTTCTTGCTGGCATTAATTTTGATCACAAAAAGCATTTTTTTGGAAAGAGTGGTCCTTACCTAATCAACTCGCTTTCAGGTCTAAAAACTAAAAATGACAAGCATGAAAATTATGATATGGGGCTTGGATCAGCTTCAACGGGCTTTGGTTTTAAGCTTTACAAACTAACTCTAGAGATGCCTATTACATACACTCAGCTTACTTTGAACAGTAATAATTTTCTTCGATCATTTGGATATTCTCCAAACCTAACTTACGAATTCAGCAAAATCCTTCATCTGAATGTCGGATATAATCACAAAAAAAATTCATATTACCAAACGCAAATAAAAAACCGAAACGGTGACTACGATAGCATCGCTTCAGGTCTAAAATATTTTTTTGGTAACGGTAATTTCTTGCAGTTAAGTTATTCCAAAGGCACAAGTGGCGCGAAGGAAAAATATTACCAATATGACTTATCGACAGCAAATGCTGGTTTATTTCTTTCTCTTCCGATTAAGAAAATTGAGCCGCTAGCAATTTATTTAGGAGCTGGAAGAGAGAGTGATAAATACAAGGACAGTGATCCATTAACCATTCCGCAAAAAAAGAGGCGAGATAAAAACGTGGCAATGATGGTGAATATTTACAAGAGATTCAAGTCCATAGACACCACGATTGTTTTTGGATACACCAAGATCAGCAACGATTCCAACATCAATATTTACCAATATAAACGTGAACAATTTTCATTTAAAATTGAGAAGGATTTTTGAGAATTGGGATAGTTTGGGTTGATTTGATTCTCGTATAAAGCCTTTTATTCATTGCCTTAAGAGGCAATTTCGATGAATTTTGCCGATGGTCGGCAAAATTTGAATTTTTGTCAAAAGCTATAAAAAATGAAAATTACTGTAATTGGAAGTGGGTATGTTGGACTGGTCTCTGGCGTTTGTTTTGCTAGTTTGGGGCATGATGTAATTTGCTCGGATCGGGACGAAAAAAAAATCCTTACATTGCAAAATGGTGAAATTCCAATTTTTGAACCGGGATTGAAAGAGATGCTGGCCGATGTTTCGGGAAGAAAGAAAATTATTTTTACCACGAGTCTTAAAACAGCGCTAGAGGGCTCGAATGTTGTAATCATTGCAGTTGGAACGCCGCAAGGCGAAGATGGCAGTGCTGATCTTTCTTACGTTCTGGCTGCAACGAAAGAAATTGCAGAACAATCTTCTTCTTACAAGCTCATCATTACTAAATCAACGGTTCCAACGGGCACTGGAAGCAAAATCAAAAAACTTGTTAAAGAAATAAATCCTTCACTTGATTTTGACATTGCATCAAATCCAGAATTTTTGCGCGAAGGGGCGGCTATTTCAGATTTCATGAATCCTGATCGTATCGTTATTGGTTGTGAGAATGAACGATCCAAAAAAATACTTTTCGAAATTTACCAAAATTTTTCAGCAGAGAAAATTGTAGTTACAGATGTTGCTACGTCTGAGCTCATCAAATATGCCTCAAATGCATTCCTTGCGACAAAAATTTCTTTCATCAATGAGATGGCTGATCTTTGCGAAAAGTCAGGTGGAAACGTAAAAGACCTGTCTCGTGCAGTGGGTCTAGATTCTAGGATTGGTGAGAAGTTTTTAAATCCAGGACCGGGATTTGGCGGCTCATGTTTTCCAAAGGATATTAAGGCGATCGTAAATATTGCAGAGTCAAATGGAGTTACATTGTCCCTGATCAACTCCGTCATTAGCTCAAACCAAGTGCGCATGCAAAAAATGGTAGAAAAAATTCTGGCAGTGTTTGGAAATATCGATATTATCGGTAAAAAAATTGCTTTTCTTGGACTGGCTTTCAAAGCCAATACTGATGACATTCGCTACTCTCCTGCAATTTTTATTGTGAAAGAATTAGCGAGTAGAGGAGTAGAAATTTTTGCAACAGATCCGGAGGCTATTGAAAATTCACGTCAAGAATTAGCTGAGTTTAAGAATATTAAATTTACATCCGATATCTATGAAGCCATTAAGGACGTTGATTTGATAGTAATTGCTACTGAGTGGAAAATTTACAGTCAGCTTGATTTCGAGAAGATAAAAAAAATTACTAAGACAAGAAAAATAGTTGATTTGCGAAATATTCTAAACCCAGCGGATGTGCAGGAAAATGGATTTGAATATGATTGCATCGGCCACAATGCCTCGGACAGACTCTCGGGCAGACTCTAGGACGGACTCCAAAAATTTAACAAAATTATGATAAAAAAAATCTCTGTAAAAAATCCGATTGTTGAACTGGATGGTGATGAAATGACTCGCATCATTTGGCGATTTATCAAAGAAAAATTAATCACACCTTACCTTGATCTTCCGATCAAATATTTTGACCTTTCTGTTCAAAATCGTGATGCAACAAGTGATCAGGTAACCATCGATGCAGCTAACGCCATCAAGGAGCACAGCGTTGGAATTAAATGCGCAACGATTACTCCTGACGAAGCACGCAAAAAAGAATTTAACCTCAAAGAAGTTTGGAAATCGCCAAATGGCACTATTCGAAACATTCTTGATGGTACGGTTTTTCGTGAGCCGATAGTTTGTAAAAATGTGCCACGATTGGTTTCAAACTGGACTTCACCAATCATCGTTGGTCGTCATGCTTTTGGAGATCAGTACAAGGCAACTGATTTTGTAGTTCCTGGAAAAGGAAAGTTAACAATCAAATTTGAAGGAGAGGACGGAAAAGTAATTGAGCATGAGGTCTTTAAATTCAAGGGTGCCGGGGTTGCGCTTGGAATGTACAACACAGATGAATCAATTACAGGATTTGCCTATTCCTGCTTCAATATGGCTTTGCAGAAGGGTTGGCCACTTTATCTTTCAACAAAAAACACAATTCTAAAAAAATACGACAATCGTTTTAAAGAAATTTTTTCTGAAATTTACGAAAAAGAATTCAAAGAAAAATTCATTGCGAAATCCATTATTTATGAGCACCGCCTGATTGATGATATGGTTGCATCGGCCTTGAAATGGAGCGGAAGTTTTGTTTGGGCATGCAAAAATTATGACGGAGATGTTCAGTCGGATTCAGTTGCGCAAGGCTTTGGATCTCTTGGCCTCATGACTTCCGTATTAGTTACTCCGGATGGAAAAACTGTTGAGGCCGAAGCAGCGCACGGAACCGTCACGAGACATTTTCGTGATCATCAAGCCGGCAAACCAACCTCAACCAATCCGATTGCATCAATTTTTGCTTGGACTAGAGGTCTTGCATTCAGAGGAAAAATTGACGAAAACCAAGAGTTGATTGATTTTTGTTATGCCCTGGAAAGGGTCTGTGTTGAAGTTGTTGAATCAGGAAAAATGACAAAAGATTTAGCTGTCTGTGTTCATGGTAGTAACGTTGAGCATGGTAAGCATTACCTTTACACAGAAGAATTTTTGGATGAGATCGAAAAAAAATTACGTACTACGCGGTAAAATATTGCGTTTTGTCATTCCCGCAAAAGCGTTAATCAGCTTCCGTTTAACCAAATCTACATCTTCAAATTCCAGCTCTACATCCAAATAAAAAATCTTCTGACGAAATTTTTCATCCAGCCTTACCCAATCTTTCTTCGTCGTGATTAGGTCGACATCTACCAATTTTGCTTCTGCAAGTAAGTTTTCTAATTCTTGATTTGTGTAGTGATGATGGTCGACGAAGCTGCGATTCTTGACAGCTTCAATTCCGCTTTCTGTAAGTAGAGAAAAGAATTTTTGTGGATAGGCTAATCCACAAAAGGCGATGAATTTTTTTGTAGAAAAATCAGTAATATTTTTTGCAAAAATTTTTGCTCGGACGATTTTTTCGGAAGGAATTTTATGTTGCAAAATTCTTACTAAAGATTCTTTTACCTCACCAATCACAACAACCAAATCTATTTTTGATAATCCACTACCCAGCCTTTCTCTCATTGGTCCTGCTGGAATAGCAAAACCATTGCCAAATCCGATTTTTCCATCAATTACCAAGATATTAAAATCGTATTTTAGTGAGTTATTTTGTAACCCATCATCAAGTAAAATAGCGTCAAATTCCTTCATCGTAGAAATTTTCTTTGCGCCATCAAAACGATTTTTAGCAATGAATGTTGGAGCTATTTCCGCAAGAAGAAGTGGTTCGTCACCGACATCGCCGGCATTATCATGTTTTGTAATTAAAGTTGTTTCTAGCTTTGAGCCACCGTATCCACGACTAAGATAGGCAAAATTAATTCCAATTTCATGAAGAATTTTTCCAATTGCGATTGCGGTTGGAGTTTTGCCGGAGCCGCCAGCAATCAGGTTTCCGATACAAATTACCGGTTTTGAAACTTGTCTGGTTTTTGTAAATTTTTTTTTGGAATAAAATGCGCAGAGATAAAGCAGAGATAGCGGCCAGAGAAGTAAGGAGATGAAGTTTTTTGTAGTCCAAAATCTCGGTGTATGAAACATCAAATTGTAGAATAAAAATGCCTGAATTGCCGGAAATTGAAACGATCTGCACTGGTTTGCAGAGTCTAAAAAATGAGAGAATCACAAAAGTTTTTCGTTCACAAAAAACATTAAGAATCCCATCTAGCCTTGATTTACAAGAGATGGTTGGAGCTGAATTCCTAAAAATCTCACGCAAAGCACGTTATTTGATTTTCGATTTAAGCAATAAAAAAAGTTTAGTAATGCATCTCGGAATGAGTGGACGAGTGATCTTGGAGAAGAAGTTTTATCAGTTAAAGCATGATCATTTTTCTTGTGAATTGAGTGGTGGCTCTTGTCTTACATTCAATGATACGAGGCGTTTTGGGTTCGTAGACCTCGTCGAAAGTAACAAGCTGCAATATCATAAAATGTTGTGCAATCTTGGTTGCGAGCCATTGTCACCAGGGTTTAATTTTTCTTACCTTCGAGAAAAATTACAGGACAAGCGGATGAATATTAAAACCAGCATGATGGATAATAAAATTGTTGTTGGGGTTGGAAATATTTACATCAGTGAGTCTTTGTTTGATGCAAAAATTTCTCCCTTGCAGAGTGCTTGTGATTTGAGGGATAATGAGTTGAAGCGGTTAGTTGCTTCAATAAAAAAAATTCTAGCTCAGGCCATAGAATCAGGAGGATCCTCGATCAGTGACTACGTTGATTCTAACGGAAAATCAGGAAAGTTTCAAAACAAATTCAAAGTTTACGGACGAGATGGATTAGTATGCACGAGCTGCGATGGTTTGATTCAGAAAATTATTCAAAACGGCCGCTCGAGTTTTTATTGTAAAAAATGCCAGTGATTCAACTTAGAACTTGTCCTAAAGTCTCACTCCATGACTCATCACCCTCACTTCAACCCTCTCCTCAAGGGAGAGGGAGTATCACCGATTCCTGCTAAACCAACTTTCTTTAAAATGAATGAAGGTAAAAACAAAATCGCACTAACCCCTCCCTACCAATACCATCACCATTACCTGGACTGTTCTTTAGCACTGTTACCTTTCCATTTTCTGCGTGAACTTTGTATCCAGCCTTACCTTTTACGACATATCTACTGTATTCTTTCAGCAAGTTCTGCTCATTAATTTCCCTATTCCACGCCTCAACCTCTCCAACCAAACACATCATCAAAACAAATGTTATGAAGAGCTTTAGAGAGACAGACCTGATGTAAAATGGAAAAGTCGATTTAATGCTTCGTAAATTCATAAAATATTTCCTAACAAAGTTGAACTTAAAAGAGAGGTGATTCCAGAAGTTTTGTGTCTTCTAGGAAGCAACATTAAAAGTCACGGAATAATAATTGTGCGATTTTACTGGCAAAGGTTCTTAGTATCATTTCCCCCGCGCTGGAAGGGGCATCTTATCCCTTCCCAACGTTCACTAAATTTTAAAACATTTATTTGCATTTCATGCAAAACATGTGGAAGTGGTAAATACCACTTCCAGCCCTGGTTTTTGATGGAGGATTTGCGGCAGCCCCTTTAGAGGTCAATTGCTTGAATTTAAACTTTAATTCTTAAATGGCTGTGTTGAATAGTAGTTTCATTGTTACTCATACAAAAAACGTTTCTTAGAATATTTCTGGAACACGCTTTCTAAAATTTACTTTATGTCTGCTCAAGCACAGCGCCATTACACACACTCAGTTCCTCAGTTTAAGCATTTTAACAAATATGATTTTGTTAAATCCTTTATCGCGACTGTTAGCGACCCGAAGGTAAAGGAGGAGGAGGAAAAAAGAGCTGTTATTATTGCTGATGCTATTGAAGAAACTCAGGTTGTTTTGTTTGAGCATTTAGTGACAAAGCAAGATTTGGAGCATGGTTTAAAGGCTTTGGAACTAAAACTCACAATCAGACTAACTGTCATCATGGCTACTTTACTCACCCTCATGCCCCTTACTACAGAGTTTCTTAGAAGATTGTTCTAGGCGTTCCTCTCCTAGTAGTTTTACCTATGCCAATTCAGCTCTTAGTGGAGATTCGGGTGATTGGTTTGAATGTTAACTGGGTCTAACCTAACCGAGGAAAAATTGGTGATGGTTCTAGAATTTGTTGACCCGCAGGGATTGATTTGGAAAAGGAGGACATGTTCCTTTCGTCGTTCCCAACGCCAAGTAAATCAAGAATTTTTTCAGCGCTGGTTGGAACGAAAGGTAAAAGTAAAATCGCAACAACTCTAATTGAGTCCGCTGCCTGGTAAAGCGCATCATTCATCTCGTCAACCTTTCCTTCTTTTTTTAAATTCCACGGAGCGCTGTCGTTAAAATTTTTATTGGCTACCGAAGCTAGGCTAATAGCCATTGCAATTGCTTTGTCGAAAGCAAAGTCATTCATTAGGTCAGTAATCCATGAGGCATAATTATCAAAAATGTTTGAAAGAATTTTTTGATTCGTGGTTGCTGGAATTTTCCCGTCACAATTCTTCCAAATCATTGTTAGACAGCGTTGCACGAGGTTCCCAATATTATTTGCTAATTCAGCATTGATACGAGTTAAAAAATTCTCGCGTGAATAATCTCCGTCATTTCCAAACGGAACTTCGCGCATCAAGAAATAACGAAAATAATCAATTGCGGTTTCTTTGCTGCAGCCAAGCGATTCCAACCATTCCAACTCCTTGTGTGGATCAATCACATTTCCAACTGATTTGGAAATTTTCTGTCCCTCATTTGTCCACCAGCCGTGAGCGTAAATACTGTGTGGAAGATTGATATTAGCCGCCATCAAAAATGCTGGCCAGTAAACTGCATGAAAACGTACTATGTCTTTGCCGACAATATGCACGGGAGATTGCGCGGTATTGCACCAAAATTTTTGAAAGAGATTGTTATTTTGATTAGGAAATCCAAGGGCGGAGAGATAATTAACTAAAGCATCCAGCCAGACATACATTACATGTGATTCAGAATTAGGAACGGGAATTCCCCACGAAAAAGATGTGCGAGAAATTGATAAATCTTTCAACCCACCCTTCACAAATGAAACAACTTCATTGTAACGAGATTGTGGACGAATGAAGTCTGGAGCGGCTTCATAAAGCATCAGTAATTTTTCTTGGAAAGAAGAAAGTTTAAAAAAATAACTTTCCTCTTTATGCCAAGTCACTTCAGCTCCAGTCGGAGCCTTGCCGTTTACCAATTCATCTTCGGCATAAAAAGCCTCGTCACGCACGGCGTACCATCCTTCGTAAGTGCCTTTGTAAATCGATCCATTTTCTTCCAGAATTTTCCAAAATTCTTGTGCGGATTTTTTATGCCTCTCTTCAGTGGTTCGAATAAAATCATCATTCGATAAATTCAGTGTGGAAGCCAGTTCACGAAATTTTCCTGAAACCTCATCGCAAAATTCTTGAGGATTTTTCCCTCTTGCCGAAGCTGATTTCTCAACCTTCTGTCCGTGCTCATCTGTACCTGTCAGAAAAAAAACATCGCATCCTTCTAGTCTTCTAAATCGCGCCAAAACATCACAAGCAATCGAAGTGTAAGCGTGTCCGATATGTGGAACATCGTTGACGTAGTAGATTGGCGAAGTGATGTAAAAATTTTTTGAATCCATTGTCTTTTGATTTATCATTTTTAACTTACACTCTCTTGACCCGGGCCTGATCCCGGCCTAACCCCCAGCCTGATCCCGGCTACTTTTTGCCAAGCAACAAAAGTTTTTAGAACAGATTCTAAAAACTATACTTTTTAAATTCAAAATGTCCTTCACGCAAAAGCTCAATGGTATCGTTGTAAACTTTAATGAGTTAGAAAAAAAGCTACTCGATCCTTCTGCTTTGGGGCAAAGTTTTGCGAAGATTTCCAAAGAGCATTCCGACATGCAGCCAATTGTGGCACTGATTCATAGCTACAACAAAAATACTAAAGATATTTCTGATATTAACGAAATGTTAAAAGGTGGAGTTGAGGATAAGGAGATGAGGGACATGCTGGAGCAAGAGAAATTCGAGCTTGAGAAGAAAATTCCTGAGATTGAGCAAGGGCTAAAAATTTCTCTTTTACCTCGTGATGCTGCGGATGAGAAGAATGCCATTCTTGAAATTCGTGCCGGAACTGGTGGCGAAGAGGCCGCACTTTTTGGTTACAAACTTTTTGCCATGTACCAAAAATATGCAGAAAAAAGACGTTGGAAATTTGAAATATTATCCATTTCAGATACTGGTCTTGGTGGCTACAAAGATGCTTCTGCATCGATTTCAGGCAAGGGAGTATTCGCTCGTTTAAAATTTGAGTCAGGAGTTCATCGTGTGCAGCGCGTGCCTGAAACCGAAGCTTCAGGAAGGGTCCATACTTCTGCCGCAACTGTTGCTGTTCTTCCTGAGGCTGAAGAAATCGACATAAAAATCGAAGAAAAAGATCTGCGAATTGATGTGTTTCGTTCTTCTGGTCCCGGGGGTCAGTCAGTAAACACAACTGACAGCGCAGTTAGAATTGTCCACCTTCCAACCGGAGTTACGGTTTCAATGCAAGATGAAAAATCGCAAATCAAAAATCGTGAAAAAGCGATGAAAGTTTTACGGGCACGTCTCTACGAAGCTGAACGCGCAAGGAATGAAAAAGAACGTTCCGCATCCAGAAGAGAGCAAATCGGCAGTGGTGACAGGTCAGAAAGGATCAGAACTTACAACTTTCCACAAAGCCGCGTCACTGACCATCGCATCAACTATACCAGCTACCGAATTGATGACATCATGCTTGGTGAATTGGATGAATTTGTTGATGCTTTGATTGCAGAAGATCAGGCGCAAAAACTTTCCAGCAACCTAGAATAAAATGTTCTACAACCCAAGCGACAGCACGGCATCAGCGATTCTGAAGCATTTATCTTTTTGGATAATGTTATTTACGACTTTCGGATTGTGCGCGTTTCTCTTGCGTGATGATATTAAAATACCTCAGCGAGAGGTGACGCTTAAAGTTAACATCGACAATAAAATTAATGTTTGTGCGCCTGATGAAAGTGATTTTGAGCAGAAACCTTTCTTCAAGTTGAAGTTGTGAACACGGTCCCCAAGGATTCTACTGCTCGCAACAATCTCGTCACAAATTTTTTAGAAAAATTACGCGCGGAAGATGGTTTGGCTGTGAACAGCATTCTGTCCTACGGTAAGGATTTAGAATTATTTTTGGGATTCTTAGTAACAAAAAGTTTACAAAACCCTAAGCTGGAAGAGGTCTTACCAGATGACATTAAGGACTACCTTTACGTCCTACATCAACAGCATTTAAAGCCATCATCCGTCGCAAGAAAAATTTCCTGTTTCAAAACTTTTTACAAGTTTTTGGAGAATGAAAATATCATAACAGATAATCCGACTATCTATCTCCAAGCTCCAAAGCGTGGGGCAAAAATTCCAAAATTTTTAAGTGAAGAGGAAATTTTTAAATTGCTCGATCACGTAAATTCTGACAAATCTGATTTTGGCGTAAAGCTTTCTTGTATGCTTGAAATCCTCTATGCCGCTGGCTTGAGAGTAACGGAATTAGTTTCATTACCAGTTACTGCGATTCAAGAAATTACCGACGAGTCTGGTCAAAAAACTTTACGAAATTATTTAATTGTAAAAGGGAAGGGTGGTAAGGAAAGGATTGCTCCACTCAACAAATCCGCCATCAAAATGCTGATGGAATATTTGATTTTAAGAAGAGAAGCGGGATTGGAAAAATCGAAATGGCTTTTTGTTGGGGGCGTTAGGGCTAGCAAAAGAGTCAAAAATGAAGCCTCTGGAAATGATACAAAGGCAGTTCGTGATTTAAGCAAACATCTAACAAGGCAAAGGCTTCACAAGATGCTAAAAGAATTGGCGCTAAATGTTGGACTTGATCCTGACAGAGTTCATCCCCACGTCATTCGCCATTCTTTTGCAACTCACTTGCTTAATAGCGGTGCAGATCTTCGTGTGTTGCAGGAATTACTTGGGCATAGCGACATTTCAACAACTGAAATTTACACCCATATTCTTGATTCGAAGTTAAAAAATCTGGTGTTCAATCATCATCCCTTAGCGAAAAATTAACGACTCAATTCGTCGAATAACTGACAGAAAAAATCTCCACGTTGCTCAAAACTTTTCCACTGATCAAATGAAGCGCAAGCTGGCGAAAGCATGATATTTTTTTCTGCTAGGGTAGAATTCTTTGCATCACGAAGTGCTGCTTCAAAAGCGTTTTTCAAATCTCCACATTTCTCAAAATCGACAGAATTTTCTTTTAAAGTTTTCGCGAAATCTTCGCTAGCTTCTCCAATCAAGTAAGCCTTTGTAATTTTTTTGAAGAGAGGTTGTAGGCTAGATATTCCGCCATCCTTAGCTTTTCCTCCAAGAATCCAAAAAACATTTTCGTAAGCTTTTAAAGCGTTTTCAGTTGATTCGGCATTGGTTGCTTTGCTGTCATTGATAAATTTTATTCCATCTATTTCACCCAGCAATTGCATGCGGTGGCGCAGGCCGGTGAATTTCTTTATTGCGTTGATGATGTCACTCTCAGAGGAATTTGTGAGGAGACTTTTTTGTTTTAAATGACAGTAGGTAATCGCAAAAGCAAAGGCCATATTTTGATCATTATGCTTGCCGCGAAGAAAATCTGAGTTGAGTTCAAGCTTAGAGTTTGCATCGATTTTATTGTACAAAACCCCATCAATCAAGGCCACGCCACCTTCTTGAATTTTCTGTGTTGAGATTGGGATGGTGGTTGCACGGAAATTTTTATCCCCAGAGGTTTGATTTTTTAGCTCCTCAAAAACCTTCTTCGAGTTCTCATTATCCACATCAATAAGAGCGAAATCACCTTCGGTTTGATTACGAAATATTCTTTTTTTAGCTTCGATGTAACCATCCATCGAGCCATGTCGATCAATGTGATCTGGAGTAATGTTTAGAAGCGCGGCAATATTAAAATGTGTTTGCGAGAGAAGGTCTAATTGATAGGAAGAAGTTTCAAAAATGTAGGAAAAATTATTTTTATTCTGAGGTAACTCAAAACAAGGAATTCCAATATTTCCTCCAATTTCAGATTCAAAACCAAGCTCTTTGAAGATGAATCCTGTGAGTGCAGTGGTTGTTGATTTTCCGTTAGTACCCGTGATGCCGATGAAAGTATTGCCAGCATTTAATCGATAAAAAATCTCAAGGTCGCAAGCTAAATCTGCGCCGGTTTTTTTAACGATTTCTAAAATTTTGTGAGACTTTGGAAAGTTGAGAGGAATGCCGGGGGAGAAGGAAATAACGCTCGAAGAATTAAAGTTAATTTCTTCGGGTTTCTGGAATTGAATGTTTTTTAAGTAGGGAAAATTTTCTTGGATAAGTTTTTGTTTTGCGCCTTCAATCGACTTCTCGTTGTCATCAGTTGCAATCACTTCACGACCTTTGCCATCAGTATTCTTTGCAAAAAACTTTATTGCAGAAAGTCCGGAGATGCCAAGGCCGTAAACGATGTCAGTCATCTACCACCTTTTGTGTTTTTGGGTGATGCCGCATCAGCAAGAGTGCCGGTATCGGAGTGGTCCAATTCATCCCGCGGTTTTGTCGTTTGCAGTTCTCCAACTATTTTGTCTAACATCTCATCTAACGCCGCCTTTTTGTAAGCGCCAACTTGGTCAGTTGGCTTACTCCTCGGACTAAGTAAATCACCAGGTGTTTCGTTAGTTGCTAGTCCGCCGGCAACCACTCCAAATGGACTCTTGTTGCCAGCGCGAGGACTAAAAATGCCGCTTTCTTCACCGCCACTCAAGTGTCCTGCGCTTACATTGAATTTTGGTGAAGCAACATCTGGTCCTACAGAGTTTGTTGGAATTGGCGGAGGAGTAGTTACTTTTGGAGAGCCTTCAGACATAAATTAAGTTAGTTAAGTTAGTTAATGATTTGATCGCACCAAAATAATCTCCCGATCCAAAAATATACGACCCAGAAACCAAAACATCAGCCCCTGCCTCAACCGCCAATTTAGCAGTCTCAGCGTTTATTCCTCCATCAACTTCAAGTTCAATTTTCTTTCCACAAGCGTTAATTTTTTTGCGAATATTTTCGATTTTTTTGAGTTGGGAATGAAGGAATTTTTGCCCGCCGAATCCAGGATTAACCGTCATCACCAAAATCAAATCTAGCTTCTCCAAAACGTAATCTAGCACATCTTCATGGGTTGATGGAACAAGCGAGACGCCAGCTTTTTTTCCAAAAGATTTAATAAGATCGATACTACGATCAAGATGAGTTGAGGCTTCTGCGTGAATTGTAATGATGTCTGCACCAGCGTCAGCAAAGGCTTTGATGTGATTGTCGGGATTGTGGATCATCAAATGAACATCAAATGGAAGTTTTGTAACTTTGCGCAAGCCCCTTACCACTTCATTGCCAATGGTGATATTTGGCACGAATGATCCATCCATGACGTCGATGTGAATGTAATCTGCGCCGGCTTTTTCAACCTTTTGAATTTCTTCACCGAGTATGGAAAAATCTGCCGAGAGGATAGATGGTGAGATTTTAACCATGATTATTTTTTACAATTTAAAGCAATGATGTCGTAAATAGGATGTTCCAAACCAGAGATGGAAGGGCTTGAGGCAAACATCCAGCCGTAAAAAATTCTTTTTTCTTCCTCGGGACTTTTAACATCAAGCACCTCAAGTAAAATTTTGCTTTCCGGCTTTTGATCAAGAGGTGCCTGCCAGCATTTGTGCGCGATGATGGCAATTTTTCCGAACTGAATTCTTTGCCCAATTTTGATTTCCAGGATGGAAGTTTTCGCTGTAGTTTTGTTCAAGCCTTGAACCACGGCTGTTTTGTAGAAATAAGAATTTTCTTTTTTTGCTACGTCTTCAGCAGTTTTTTCTTCTACTGGTCGCTGTTGCGCAAAAGAAAGGCTTGGCAGTAGTGTGATCAATAATATTCTGCAGAGAAACAATTTCATAAATTTTACACGAAACTTATTTATTATCTTTTTTGTCTTTATCAGAAAAAATAAACTTTCCAAGAAGCTCTTCAAAATTTACTGATGATTGGGTGAATTGTATTTCGTCTCCATGCTTAAGAAATTCATCATCTCCTCCAGGTGCTACGGACAAGTATTTTGAACCCAAAAGCCCCTCGGAAGAAACTTTGATGGAACTGTCGGAAGGAAGTTTGATATCGTTGTTGATGCTGAGTTTTGTTGTGGCGCGGAAATTTTGTGGATCCAAAAATAAATCATCAACAGTGCCAACTTTTACGCCTGAAATTTTTACATCACTTCCCGCAGCGATGCCGTCAATATTATCGAATTTGGCGGTGAGCGTATAACCCCCGCTAGTTCTAACCTTAGCGCTGCGAAAGGATGAGAAAAAGAAAAAAATAGCACAGAACAAAACAAAAGTTCCGACAATAACTTCAAAATAATTATTCGATTTCATTGAAATGACGTTGGTTGAAAAAGTCGTGGGTAAAAGTGGCCGTAGGTAAAAGTAAATGTTAACACACCTTAGGGTCCCAAGCCTCGTAAGATGAATTAGTTTTTTTAGCCAAAGAGTTCTTAGGTGAGTAAGCGTTTTTGGTTCCGGTAAGATTTGGAAGATGAATTTTTTGCCAAGAAAATTTTTGAGTATTGATTTTTACAGGTGGATTGCTGTTTGTATAGTGAAGCCATCCATGCCATTCTGCCGGTACCTTTGAAGGCTCGGCCATGCCTTTGTAAATTACGAATCTTTTGCTGTTCTTATTGCTTTGAAAAAATTCATTTCCGAATTCGTCAAAACCAATTTTTTTGCAAGAAGACCTGATCGCGATTCTTTTTAGGAAATGCATAAAAAAATTCTTGATTCAATCATGTGTTAAAGCGGAAGTTGTTGCAACCGAACTCTTTGATCAGAGTCGGCCGTATCTGAGATCCGCGCAAGGTGAGGAGGTGCGCCTCGCTGTGCTTAAAAAACTTATTTCTGCCAGGTTCTTGCCAAGTTCTTGAATCTGATTAGGCATGGTTGCAAATGTCTAAAATTGCCCTTAGTAAAAATCAAAATTAATTTCTAAATCATGAAAAATATTTTTATCGCAAGAATTGTTACAATTCTGCTGATTGGCTCTGTTTCGTCATGCGCTTCTACAGAAAATAAAGAAAATAATAATCAGGAAAAAGTCAGCCAAATGACATTTCCGATTTACGGAAATTGGTGCGGACCAATGCATCCCGCGGAAGGACTAAACCCAACTCCAGTTGATGCAACCGATCTCGCATGTCAACGTCACGATGCTTGTTACGGAGAGAAAGGTTATTTTAGTTCTGAATGTGATGGCAATTTGCTTGTTGAATTGGACGTGGCAGATGCTCCAACCAGCCCACAGGAAGAGGCTGCTAGATATGCGATTGCAGAATATTTTAAAGAGGCGATAAAGCTTGGAACTAAGTATAAATCTGAAGTCGATTTTGCTAAAAACGTTGTTGAGAAGGCGGGAAAGAAGAAGGCAGAAAAAAAGAAGGCAGGAAAGAAATAGCGAAACTTTTGATTTGCGACAGCCGCCCCTTAAGGGAGTCTCTAAAAATTAGATTTTTTTTTAGAAATTTTTAGGCAACAAATTTTCGAGCAGGTAAGCGTACCTAGAGCTGCAGATCTGGTTAAATCCCATTCGCACTCCATATGCTTTTATTCCCCGGTAGATCTTCGATCAAAATTCCTAACTGAAGTAGATCATTTCTGATTTGATCTGCTTTGAAAAAATCTTTTTCCTGCTTACACTTCAAGCGGAGTTCAATTTGCGAATTGATGAAATCCTCATCAATCGTCTGATTCGAATTCAGAGGTTTTTTTGCCAAAAGATTTTTATTGAGAAAGTTAACATCAATTAAACCAAGCAAATCAAGACTGGCGGCAAGTTGTTTTTTTGTTTGAGCGGAATTGGTGGATTTGATTTTCTTTACCATTTCATGAAGTAAGGCGATTACTTTTGAGATATTTAAATCTTCGGCGAGATATTCTAACACCTCCTTCGCTACATCAATTTTGTCAAAATTATTTACATCATCCGCACTCAAAACGGAGTAAAATTTTTCAATAGTTTTGGTAGCCTGTTTCAGCGCTTCTTCGTTAAAATCTAAAGGTTTACGGTAGTGACTCGAAAGTAATAGGAACCTTATCACGGCGCCACTAATGCCCTTGTCCAAAAGTTCGCGTACTGTTACAAAATTCTTTAAAGATTTACTCATCTTTTCACCATTTACAGTAAGAAAACCATTGTGAATCCAGAACCTGGCAAAGTGAGATCCTGGATCGGCGCATCTGCTTTGTGCAATTTCATTTTCGTGGTGTGGAAATTGTAAATCTGCTCCGCCGCCGTGAATGTCAAAATCTGTCCCAAGATATTTTTTACTCATCGCCGAGCATTCAATATGCCAACCCGGACGACCCTTGCCCCATGGGCTTTCAAAGATACTAGAAGCGTCATCATTCTCGCTCGCTGGTTTCCATAAAACAAAATCGAGAGGATCGGTTTTGTAATCAGCTACTTCAATTCGCGCTCCTGCAATCATCTCATCGAGATGTCGATTAGTGAGTCTGCCGTAATCTTTGTATGATGAGACGTCAAATAAAACATGGCGTTGATTTTCGTAAGCGCAGCCATTTGTGATCAGCTGCTGAATCATTTCAATCATTTCTGAAATATGTTCCGTAGCGCGTGGTTCAAAGGTTGGGTGTAGGACATTTAGGTTATTTATGTCTTCGTAAAACAGGTTACAAATCTTTGCCGTTAAATCGTGAATTGAAATTTTTTGCTCTTTTGCAGCAGCGTTAATTTTATCGTCAACATCGGTAATATTCCGTACGTAAGTAACGGTCGGAAAAACTGTTTTTAGGAAGCGGAAGAGGAGATCGTAAATTACAATACTGCGAGCATTTCCAAGGTGTGGGCGATCATAAACTGTTGGACCGCAAACATACATTTTGAGATGGTTTGGATCAATTGTTGTAAGAGTTTCCTCTTTATGAGTAAGGCTGTTAAAGAGTTTGATACGTTGAATCACTGGTTGAAGAGTTCTTTTATGATCTTATCGCGTAGATATTCCTTTTTCTTTGAGCCGGAGAATTTTGTAATTATTTCTCCATTACTCGCAATCAGCGCTGTGAAGGGTACGCGACCATTATAGTTGATATTTTGTTTTTTTAAAAATTCTAAAAATCCCTCCCTTACTACCAAATAGCGAGACCTGAAATAAATATTTCCGAATTGGTTTAGATATTCTTGAAGATGTGTGGGATCTTGATCCCGGTCAATTGCCAAAGTGATAATTGTAAGATCTGTTGCCTGAAATTCTCTTGCGATTTCATTGATTACAGGAAGCTGCTTGCTACAAACTGGGCACCAAGTTGTGTAGATGTAGAGTAAAATAGGCTTGTTATAACTATTGTCAAAATCGGTTACGATATCAGACACGGTTGATGGAAGAGGGTTCTTGTCATTGAAAATGATGTTTTTTGATTCGGAAATTTGGACATCAAAATTTGATACTTTTGTAAAAAAATAATGCCACACTACTGCTCCGAGTAAAGCGCTAATAGTCAGAACAAGAAAGAACATTTTCTGATTTTTTTGTAGATGTTTAGTAGGCATAGTTAACTAATTACGCTAGAGCGTGTCTTTGAATTTAAAGACACGCTCTAAGTATTTTCTGGAGTGTATTTAAATCAAGGCAAATAGGCGTTTCAGTAATGCTGAATTTGAATGTAGGCTCTAAGTTTTTAAAATTTTTTACCTCAACACGCTTCTCACCAAGAGCGCCAACCCAGCTCTTTGCTGATTTTTTTACCTCATCCATTTTTTTAGTCGCAAGTGAAATTCCAGACTTGATTGAGCATTGGCACGGGTTAAGGTCGCAAGACAATTGCCAAGCTACGTGGGACGTGGTCTCGCGAACATCATTTCCTTTCGAATGGAAAACTCGGGGCTGGAAGTGGTATTTACCCATTCCACATGTTTCGCAGGAAATGCAATTAAATGATTTTAAAATTTAGTGAACGTTGGGAAGGGAGAATATCTCCCTTCCCGCGCAGGGTTTCTGAATTTTTGTGAGGAGTCCAGTGTAATTGTTTAAGGTGATTTGTGAGATTTTCTTTTTTGTATTTTTTTGAAAAGTGAACGCCGGCGTTCACTTTTTGGTTTTTTTCTTGATTCATTAAAGACAAGGCTTCGTGAGGTGTCGGTTTGACGAATTTGAATCCTCCCCCGACCTCAATTGAGCATTGACGCGGGTTGAGGTCGCAAGACAATTACCAACCTGTGCGGGACGTGGTCTCGTGAACCTCATTTCCTTCCGAAGATAAAACTACTTCCCCTCCGTCAACGCCGCCTTAATGAAGCCTTCAATCTTTCCCCGGGGCTGGAAGTGGTATTTACCCCTTCCACATGTTTCCGCAAGAAATGCAAATAAATGATTTTAAAATTTAGTGAACGTTGGGAAGGGAGAACATCTCCCTTCCCGCACTGGGGGGGATGTTTCGTAATGGTCTATTATTTACCATTACCCAAGACCCCGCCCCCCTTGCTTGCAACATTTGGCGGAGGAACGCGCGCTGCGTCAGTAGGGGTAGCAGCAGTTACCCCCGCATCTCCTAAAGCTTTTATTATTCCTTCTAATTCTTTACTCGCAGACTGACCTTCCTGAGTACCTTGTAGATCCCCAGCTTTATTACCCTCCACAGGTTCGCCACCCTGAGGGCGCCCCCCCTTCTTTTGATCATCCAGCTTCTGATCAGCCTTCGCAGCATAGCCCTCATACCCCCTTACCCCCGTATCCTCGTACGCTCTAGCACGATTATCATTCCATTTTTTGTCCTTTTCCGAAGGCTCCGGTGGAGTGTATTGACCTTCACCACTAGCCTGAAATGGTTTTCTTTCCGCAGCACCTTCCACAGCGGTATTAACATCTTTATTAGTAGTATCTTTGTCATTCCAAAATAGCTGACTCACACGACTCTTTAGCCTCTCCCACATAGAAGGCTCCGGGGCTGCAATGGCACCGCCACCACTAGCACGAAAATCACCCGTAGACTGACTCGCCGACTGGCTATTATCCAGTGACTGTTCAGCTTCATTCAATGGTGTAGTGACCGACTGCCCCGGTTTGCTGTCTGCTGGCACTGCGTCACTTGCAGCAGCTTCCACAGTAGTACCTTTGTCATTCAAACCTAGAATATTAAGTAGCCAATCCAGAAACGAAAAAGGCTTCTCCGACTCCCCCTGCTGGTTTAGGGGTTTATTTGAAGCGGGTCCAGAAGCGGGTCCAGAAGGAATTTTATCAGGTTCAGTAGTAGGTGTGGAATCAGAAGCGGGTTCAAGAGTAGGTTTATCAGACTTTGACATAAGTAGTAAAATTTGAATTATTAAATCAAAGTAACGACGACGGGGGTCTCGTAAACGCCCCAATCACTTTTTAACCACGTTTACAAAGGCCGTCTCTTGATAAGTTTATGTGGTAAAAAATAGCATAAACAGGTTTTAGCAACACCGATTTATTTGATTCCACTTCAGCCTTTCTTTGTTACGTAAAAAAGATTTTTTGTCCAAAACAGACTCGTTCCTGGAATGTTTAGCGTGATGCTTAAGATAATTTTGGTAAGAGAAATCGCCGTTCAAATGACTTTTTATCAAAGTCAGAAATTTCCAGATTTCTTTCATTTTTTTCTCACAAGAGTTCTAGCTGGGGCCGTTGCAAATCTAACTTTTTCATAAATTTAAGATCAAAAGTTTTTGCGAGTCAGAAAAGCAAAAGTTTTTGTTGGAATTTCTTGGTTTTTTGAGCTTTTGAGGGCTCATTTTTTGGTTAGTTTTGGTATTTTGGTGTTTTGGTAAGGGGCGGGCGTAGCCCTCCCTTGTTCATGTTATCAGAGGTGGTGGGTTTATGTTTTGAGAGATTAGTTCGGCATTTTCTTTAGTCAGAACCACGAGCCTTTTGAGATTGAAAGCAATTGTTTGCATGA
>CAMDJN010000007.1 GCA_945900795.1 Rickettsia typhi
GCTAAAAACTTGCTGATTTATGAAAGTCAGAAGTGCCATTAGGGCTAGTAAACAGTAGCTTTAGCTACTTTTAATAACAAGGAAAATAATCAAAAAAACTAAAGAAATTTATGAAGAAATTGTTTGGGGATTTGCAACAGCCCCTTAAGACAACCGATAAACACGACTCCTTGCGCAATAGGCGAAATGTTCCTTCCCGCTCTCAAAATGCTCCCTGCTCTCGGTGATTTATCCTCGGGGCTGGAATGGGTATTTACCCATTCCACATGTTTTTGCGTCGACCAAAATTTATTAAAACGTGGGGAAGGGAGAACATCTCCCTTCCCGCTTGAGCCAGGAAAACGTTGATGGAAGCGTAACTCTAAAACTCTACAAAGGCAGTGCCACCGTGGTTTCCCGCACTTCAAACAAAAGCCTTTACTCTGAAGCTCACGTCACTTTCGAGGAAGATTCCGTCTACGACCAAAAAGATGCGGCGGGGTTTATTAAG
Source organism: Rickettsia typhi (assembly GCA_945900795.1). GTDB lineage: Bacteria > Pseudomonadota > Alphaproteobacteria > Rickettsiales > UBA1997 > UBA2645. The sequence goes on from CAMDJN010000007.1 coordinate 491, forward strand.
TTGAATGCGCTGAGGTTGAGGATTGGTGGACGGATCAAAAAATAACAAAATGCAGACGAAGAAACAGTTCGGCTATTTCAAAAGACTTAATGGCAATAACCCGCTCTTCGACAACAAAGGTATTATTGTTGGATTGTGGAATAGCTTTTAGAAACCCACCCTAAATCTTGTCGTAAGAAATTTTTTCTTTTTTTGCCCCAGGATGCGTAACCGCACCAAATCTAGGCGAGCCAACAGTTTTGGAATATTTCCACAGAGCACCTGATCCGTAATCATTTTCACGAGCAACCCACAAAGCTTTGCGCTTCTTGATCTCATCCTCATTCAACTCTACCTCAATCGAACCTTTTACTGCATCGATCGTAATTTTATCACCGTTACGAAGAAGGGCTATCATGCCTCCAGTAGCTGCTTCAGGACTTACATGACCAACACAAAATCCTCGAGTTCCTCCGGAGAATCTTCCGTCTGTAATTAGCGCAACTTTATTTCCCATTCCTTGCCCATAAATTGCCGCTGTGGTTGCAAGCATTTCGCGCATGCCGGGGCCGCCCTTTGGACCTTCGTAACGAATTACTAAAACATCGCCTTCTTTGTATTTTTTTTGCTCAACAGCTTTAAAACATTCTTCCTCTGATTCAAAACAAAGCGCTGTTCCGACAAATATTAGTTCATCATTTTTCATGCCAGCAACTTTTACCACCGCTCCATCTTCAGCCAAGTTGCCTTTCAATACAACCACGCCTCCACTTGCTGAAAGTGGTTTGCTCGGAAGATAGACTACGTCCTGCTTTTCGTTAAACTTTACATCACGAAGATTTTCCGCCATTGTCTTTCCAGTAACTGTAAGGCAGTCGCCATGGATGAATCCGGCATCAAGAAGAATCTTTAAAACCATTTGTACACCACCAACGTCGAAGAGGTCTTTGGCGACATATTTTCCACCTGGTTTCATGTCGGTAATGTAGGGAGTTTTTTTGAAGATTTTTCCGATTTCAAAAACATCAAACTCAATTCCACATTCATGGGCGATTGCCGGAAGATGAAGTACAGCGTTGGTTGAGCCGCCGGTTGCAGCAACGATTGTTGCGGCATTTTCTAGGGCTTTTTTAGTAACGATGTCTCGTGGTTTGATGTTATTTTTGATTAGATTCATCACTGCCTGACCAGAAGCAAAAGCATATTCATCCCTTGATTCGTAAGGTGCCGGAGCGCCAGATGAGCCGGGAAGTGCAAGACCGATCGCTTCACTAACACATGCCATCGTGTTTGCAGTAAACTGCCCTCCACACGCTCCAGCAGAAGGACAGGCCGCTTTTGAAAGCAGGTTTAAATCTACATCAGACATTTTTCCCGCATCTCTTTGACCCACAGCTTCAAAGACATCCACGATTGTTACATCTTTTCCATGAAATTTTCCAGGCAAGATCGAGCCACCATACATAAAGACCGAAGGCACATTGAGACGACACATTGCCATCATCATTCCTGGCAAAGATTTGTCGCATCCAGCAATTCCAACTAAGGCGTCGTAACAATGTCCGCGCACTGTCAGTTCGATTGAATCGGCAATTACTTCGCGTGAAACCAGCGAAGATTTCATGCCTTGATGGCCATTGGCAATACCATCTGTAACCGTGATTGTCGTGAATTCACGAGGCGTTCCTCCTCCATCAATTACGCCTTTTTTTGCTGGCTGAGCTTGGCGTTGAAGGGCGATGTTGCAAGGCGCAGCCTCGTTCCAGGCCGTTACAACTCCTACAAAAGGTTTCTGCAAATCTTCCTCATCCAAACCATTTGGGTAGAGATCGGTCTTGATGTTGTAGAGCATCGTTTTGCGAGCTTCGCATCCGTGAGAGTTGGTAACGTAACGTGATGGAAGTGTTGATTTATCGAATCGTTGCATGTGATTTTAGTTTTATTGAAAACTTCCCCACAGTAGCTGACTGGCTTCCTAGCCAAGCTTGGGAAAATAAATCTACGGATTTCTAATGACGAATCCGGGTTAAACTGAGCAGTTCTAAAAAATGAAATTCAACGACGAAGGCATCATTATCAATCAAAAAAACTACGGGGAAAATTCTTTGATTGTGAAGGTTTTCTCAAAACAACATGGTGCTTATCGCGGCTTCGTCAGGTCTGCAAAATCAAAAAAAAACAACACAATATTTCAAATTGGAAATCTTATTTCTTTTGAATTTCGTTCACGAATTGAAGAAAATTTAGGACAGTTTTTTTTAGTAGATTTAGCCGCTTCTTATTGCTCAAAAATTATTTTTGATAAATTAAAGATAAACTGCGTTAGCTCTTTGTTTTCAATGCTTGATACATTTTTTCTTGAGCGAGAGAATCACGAGGCTTTATTTTTTCAGTTAGAAAATTTTTTACAAAAAATTTCCAAAGAAAATATTTCGAATAAGGTAATTATCGCGGATTACGTGAGGTTAGAATTAGAGATTCTACGACATCTCGGATACGGTCTGGATCTATCTTCTTGCGCCGCCACAAACTCTACAACTAACCTAACCTTTGTTTCTCCGAAATCTGCAAGAGCAGTTTCTTCTGAAGCTGGTAAGCCTTACCAAAGCAAGCTACTCCGACTTCCAGAATTTTTGATTTCAAACGATGATCGCCAGAATGACCAAGACATCTCGAACGATTACTTACTAGAGGGGCTTAATTTGAGCGGGTTTTTTCTAAAGAAATTCTTACGCGAAGAAAATGTTTTTGGCAATGAATCTTACGATTTTTTACGCAGAGATGCAATCTTAGGTCACCTTTAAGTTTTTATTTTTACGCGTGCTCCGCCACCACACAGGCTATCCTGGTGGAGGTAGAAACCGGGGGGGCTACAACGGTCACTAAAATGGTAGAAAAATCATTACTCTCAAACCTCCCAAATGACTTTCCGCAAGTCTTATTCTTCCACCATGCGATGTGATTGCATCGGCTGCAATCGCTAGTCCGAGTCCAGAACCACCTGAAACAATTTTCTTGTCTAAATTACGCGAATTATCAATACGGTAAAACGGCTTGAGTACGTTTTCTCGTTCACTAACCGGAATACCGGGACCATCATCATCAATAGTTAGAATTAGGTTTTTACTCGAAAGATTTGCAGAAAATTCAACTTCCTTTCCGTAGTTAAAGGCGTTGTCAACAAGATTCATCAAGGCGCGCCTAAGCGCTGTTCTTCTAACAGATATTTCTAAATCATCGTTTAGATCTATTTTGCCTCCGATCTTTTTGTTCATCTTGGAGTAGTAAGAGACAATCTTCTCTTCGCAAAATTTTTTGACTTTAATGATGTGCGGCTTCTCTTTTTCGTCGAATCTGGCAAAATCCAAATATTCATTCACCAACTTTTCCATATCGGAAATATCCTGCTTTAAGTCATCTTTCTCGTTACAATTTCCCATCATCTCAATCTGTAATTTCATTCGCGTCAGAGGTGTACGCAAATCATGAGACACTGCGGACAGCATGTCCGTTCTCTGGGTCATTTGCCTGACTACTCTTTCCCTCATTTTAGAAAACGAAATCAACAAGGAGCGAATTTCTTTTGAACCAGTTGGCTTTAGATTTGGAGCATCTTGACCACGTCCAAATTTTTCTGCCGCCTTGCTTAAATCACGAATTGACCGAATCTGATTCTTTAAAAAAATTATTGAAATAATCGAGGTTACAAACGCGGTTAAAATCATCCAGAACGTAAAAACGTAAGCACTAGAGCTGGTGATCCTTTTAATTGGAATATCAAAAGAAATCAGGCCTTGCTTAGTTTGGATTTTGACAATAATAAAATCTTCATTCTCACGATTTTGATATATCTCGTAAGGCTTGAGATTTTGGCTTTCTAGCTCAGATTTAAAACGGTTGTAAGGATCGATTATTGGATTGATGTACTTGTAAATTCTACTTTGCCTCCAATCGCTATCAGCAATTTTTTTCTTCTTGAGCTTTCTTCTTTCCTCGAAAGAAAAATCTAGAGCTATGTCTTTTGAGAAATCATTTAACAATCTTGCGTATTCAGGTTTATTAACCGATTTTTTGATAAAAGAAATTTCAGCAACAACGCTACGCGCCATATGTTTGCTAATCGCGTCCAAATGCGTGTAATAAAAAACATAAATGGAAACCAATTGTACGACCAAAATCGGGATTACGGTTATCAGTAAAAATCTTCCGTAAAGAGAATGCGGTATAAATCTTTTTAGTTTCATTTTTTTTTAAAAATCATGTCAAAAGCTCATAAAATTTCAACCTCTGCTATCAACTTATTCTATGGACAAAAGCAGGCATTGTTTGATGTTAATCTGAATTTTGCAGAACATAGCGTAACAGCTCTGATTGGCCCTTCTGGGTGTGGAAAGTCTTCCTTCTTACGCTGTATTAACCGTATGAATGACACTATCCCAGAATGCAAGATTGAAGGCAATATTACCCTCGATGGGAAAAATATTTACCAAGCAAATCTTGATTTGGTTTTACTTCGCGCTTCGGTTGGAATGGTTTTTCAAAAACCAAATCCATTTCCAAAATCAATCTACGAAAATGTAGCTTACGGCCCTAGAATTCATGGCCTTTTTCAAAATAAAAAACAACTGGATGAAATCATTGAAGACAGTCTAACTAAAGCAGGATTATGGAAGGAGGTTAAGGATCGTTTAAATGATCAAGCGAATATGCTTTCAGGAGGACAGCAGCAGAGATTATGCATTGCACGCACAATTGCGATTAAGCCTAGCGTCATCTTGATGGATGAACCATGTTCCGCTCTGGATCCTATTGCTACAGCAAAAATTGAAGAATTAATTGATGAGCTCAGCGAAAATTTTACAATCATCATCGTTACACACTCCATGCAGCAAGCAGCCCGCATCTCAAGCATGACGGCATTTTTTAATATGGGCAAAGTTGTAGAATATGGTACAACCGACAGAATTTTCACCAACCCGTTGAATCAACAAACTCAGGATTACATCACCGGCAGATTTGGGTGAAGATTTGCAGGAATGCAGCGGATAAACTTCTGTTGAGCAGTCCCCAGGAGTGACTGAAGAATTACTTCATGAGACTTGTCGCAAGAATCTCCTCAACCGCTTTTTCCGTCGGTAATTTTGTAGATCCAAAACCAATCATACGGAGTGCTGCAGAACTTTTTTCGATTTGTTTTTGTGCAAGATTTTTGTTATCAATTAATTTGATAAGAGCTTTATAAAGCTGCTTTCCTTCGCATTTTTTTTGCAACATTTCCGGAATAATTTCTTCGTTTAAAATCAAATTTATCAGATTAGCAAATTTGATTTTAACCATTCTTCTTAGCAAAAAATGAGTGATTGAATTTATCTTGTAGGCGATAACTAGGGGAATATTGTAAAGCGAGAATTCTACTGCATTTGTACCAGATTTTGCCAAAGCAAAATCAGCAGCAAAAAATGCTGATTTTTTTTCTTCGCCTTCAAGCAAAAAATATTTTACGTTCAGATTTTTTGCCATTTCAGTCACAATCTCTTTTGTTTTTGTAACAAGAGGAATTATTACTTTTAAATTCTGTTTTTCTGCAACAAGAAGGTTGATCGCTTTAATAAATTCAGGAAAAATTCTTTTGACTTCAGAGCTTCTACTCCCTGGCGTTAGAGAGATTACTAAATCATCATTTTCAATCAAATATTTTTTTCTAAACTCATCATTGAGTATTTTTTTTTGCGAGAGATCTGGAATATTTTCAACAATCGGATGTCCAATAAAAACTGTCTTTAAACCGACTTTCTCAAAGTATGGCGGCTCAAATGGAAGAATCGCTAAAAGTAAATCGTAAAGTTTAGAAATTTTTTTCGCTCTACCGGAACGATATGCCCAGACTGAGGGTGCAATGAGGTGAATTTTTTTTGCCGCATGAAAATTTTTTAACTTTTTCATCACGCGAAAACAAAAATCTGGTGAATCGATTGTGATGAGAAAGTCAGGTTTTTCTTGAAAGATAATTTCTGCAGCTTGACGGATGCGACGCAGTAATTTTGGTACGTGAGGAAGAACTTCTAAGAACCCCATCACAGACAATTCTTCCATCGGAAAAATTGTGATTAGACCTTCTTTTTTCATCAGATCCCCGCCTATTCCGATGAATTCTACCGCTTGGTTTTGTTGCGACTTAATTTCTATCATCAACTTACTTCCGAGCAAATCTCCTGAAGCTTCTCCTGCAATTAAAAAAAATTTTTTTACCATCTTTACTTTAAAGTTTCTCAAGAATAAAAATCATGGCGATCCTTACCCGGCATTGGCTGGAACCATCTCTTTACATATTTAAACTGGGTTAAAATCTCAAAAATCAATCAAAAAATGTCAAAAAGAAAAATAGCAGTTGCTGGGGCGACTGGCAATGTTGGTCGTGAAATTTTAAATATTTTGGCAGAAAGGAAATTTCCTGCCAGCGAAGTTGTGGCTTTAGCTTCTGTAAATTCTTTGGGGAAAAAAGTTTCTTACGGAGACAAAATTTTGAATGTTCAGGTTTTGGACAATTATGATTTCACCGGCACGGCAATAGGATTATTTTCTCCTGGTGGAAAAGTTTCGGCGATTCACGCTCCAAGAGCTGCCGCTGCTGGCTGTGTAGTGATTGACAATACTTCGCATTTCCGTATGGATGTTGATGTTCCGTTGATCGTTCCTGAAGTTAATCCAGAAGCGATAGCGGGCTATAAGAAAAGCAGAATCATTGCCAATCCTAATTGCTCAACCATTCAAATGGTGGTCGCTTTAAAACCTTTGCATGATTTGGCAAAGATTAAGCGGATAGTCGTTGCGACTTACCAAGCCACATCTGGCGCTGGTAAAGAGGCCATGGATGAGCTTTACGATTCTACAAAAAAGATCTACTCCAACCAGATTACCGACCCAAAAAAATTCAGCAAAAGAATCGCCTTTAACGTTATTCCACAAATTGATTCTTTCATGGAAGATGGCTCGACGAAAGAGGAATGGAAGATGAAGGTTGAAACCAAGAAAATCATGGGTTCAGAGATTGAAGTTGAAGCAACTTGTGTACGCGTTCCTGTTTTTAATTGTCACTCTGAAGCGATAAATATTGAGTTTGAAAATCCTATTTCACCAGATCAAGCAAGAAGGGCGCTTGATAATGCTGATGGGGTGTTAGTTCTCGATAGGCCAAATGAAATGATTTTCGCAACTCCAATCGATGTCTCAACGAAGGATCCTGTGTTTGTCTCACGCATACGAAAAGATTCTTCCGTCAAGCACGGATTGTCCATTTGGGTCGTGTCAGACAATTTACGCAAAGGTGCAGCACTAAATGCGGTGCAGATTGCGGAGTTGTTGGTTAAGGATTACGGGCTATAAATGATGACCGCTCATGCATGACATCGGTTACTTACGCGATATCTTAATCTTACTCTGCGCTTCGGTTGCAATTCTGATTGTTTTTAAACAGTTGGGATTGAGCCCGGCGCTTGGATATCTTGTCGCGGGAGCCGCAATCGGCCCATTTGGTTTTGGCGTTTTAACAAGTGGCGAAACAACAAAATCAATTGCAGAACTCGGAATTGTTTTTCTGCTTTTTGTCATCGGATTAGAACTGACATTTGGTCGCCTGATGTCCATGCGCAAATATGTGCTTGGCTTCGGAGGTCTGCAAATCATCATCTCCTCCTTTATAATTTCTCTCATCTGCCATAAATTTTTTCACCTTCCAACTGAAACTTCAATAATCGTCGGCAGCGCTTTGTCACTATCTTCAACGGCAATTGTGCTGCAAGTTATTTCTGAAAATGGAGAACAGTCAACTCGCGTTGGGCGATTATCTTTTTCAGTGCTTTTGATGCAAGATTTAGCAGTAATACCGATTTTGGTTTTACTTCCTCTCATTTCACAATCCGATCTCAATATTTTTCACGCACTTGGTGGGGCTTTAGCTGATGCAGCTATTGCCATGGCAATAATTTTTATTATTGGCCGCACTCTTCTTCGACCGATCTACCGTTTGATTGCGGAAGCAAAAAGCGATGTCTTGTTTTTGAGCTTCACTTTAATCGTTGTTTTTGGATCCGCTTTATTGAGTCACAAAATGGGGCTGTCCTTTGCCCTTGGCGCATTCATCGCCGGTTTGATGGTAGCAGAAACCGAGTATAAATATCACGTTGAGGAGGAAATTTCTTCACTCAAATCACTGCTGCTCGGTTTATTTTTTATGACAATTGGCATGTCATTTGATTTTGATTTATTACTCAGAAGCTTACCTTACATCATCCTCGCCTCACTTCTTCTGATCGCAGTTAAAACCTCGGTAATCATAGTTTTATGCCGCATTTTTCGCCTTCCGCTTGGACCATCAATTCATACAGGATTACTTCTGGCGCAAGGTGGTGAATTTGCGTTTGTGGTGTTTTTAATGGCAGTTCAGCAAAAAATAATCGATGTCGATTTATCACAATTTTTGATGACGGTAGTAACTTTTACTATGGCCTTGACACCAATGATGGCATCGATTGGTCGCCTCATCAAAAACCGCCTTTACCTCAAAGAGGTTTTGCATGATTACAGGTTGAAAAAGGAAATAGACGACATTTCTAAACATGTCATCGTAATCGGATTTTCTAAAATAGGGCGCATTATTTCGTATATTTTGCGCAGACGTCGGCTTGAATATATCATCCTCGAAAGTAATCACAGAGTGGTGCGGATCGAAAAAGGTAACGGCTATAATATCCATTATGGCGATGCTACAAATGTTGATATTTTGCGCTATGTCGGGATTGAAAAAGCTGAGGCAGTTGTTATAGCCGTAGAAGAAGAAACTGCTTGTATCAAAATTACGCGCTTCATCCGAGAAAATTTTCCGAATATTTCTATTATTACCAAATCAGAAAATACCGTAAATGCAGATCGATTCAAAAAGGCTGGGGCTAATTCTGTAATTTCAAAAAATATTGAAACCGCCCTTAGGTTAAGTCATGAAGCACTTTCTGTAATGAGAATCAGCGATGTTGATGTTGCAAACTCAATTCAATCTTTTCGCGATTTGGATTCTGAGGTTGTTAAGGATATTATGCTGTCGGCAGATGGTGATGGTAAGGGCGATGTTGAAGGCTAAATCCTCCACACTTGGGGTCTCTATTTAAACCTAGAGCGCGTCTTCAAATTCATTGCCTCGCGCTGCCAATTTGAATTTAAAGACACGCTCTAGGACAGGCTTTTGCAAAATTCTCTGATTTTTTTATGAGCTGTAATGAAGCCGATTAGTGAGTAAGTATCTCGCGAAATCCTACCATCTTTAGCTATTCCCGTAACAACGAAACTCTCCTGCTTTTGCATTTCTTTCGTAATCTCAATATCCTCATTCTTGTCGTTAGCCCAAGCTAGAGAATCGTAAGGGAAGAGGTAGAATTTTTTGAGGGGAAAAGAAATTTCTACATCCGATTTTTTGTCATAGTAAAAGCCAGACGAAACGCTGATTTCATCCGCTTCATTTGGCGAATAGACCAAAAGGAAAAACGGCTCTCCTCTTTTGTTAAAATTGTAATCCTGTTTGATTGGAGTCGAGATTAGATAGCAGATGGTTTGGTCACCTCTGTCCGTTTTAAAGACGCTCCAATCGTGAAATTTTTCTTGCAGCTCTTCTGCGATAATTTCTTGAGAGAGAAATATAAAAAATATTGCGGAGAATAAAAAAATTGTTTTTTGTTTCATAACTTGACTTTTGTTCTAACTGCCTAAAAAAACTTTCGCTTCTCAATACACTTCAACAAAGCAGAATCAACGCAATAGAACTTCCTAAAATGTCCGGATCAAATCACGAACGTCACAATCCTTTAGCGCAATTTGAAGTTAAAAATATTGCCGATCTACATTTTGGAAATCTAGATCTTAGCTTTACAAATTCAGCACTTTATATGGTTATAGCAACTATTTGCGCTATCTCCTTCTTACTCTTTGCAACCAGAAAAAAAAGTTTGATCCCATCGCGAATTCAAGTGATCGCAGAATCATTTTATAACTTCATCTTTTCTATGGTTAAAAGCACAATAGGAAATGAGGGCGACAAATTTTTCCCTCTGGTTTTTAGTTTTTTTATCTTCGTGTTATTTTGCAACCTACTTGGCATGACACCATACAGCTTTACCGCCACTAGCCAAATCATCGTCACTCTCTCTTTGGCAACCGTGGCTTTTCTTACAATTACAATTTTTGCCATAATTAGAAATGGGATTTTCGGATTTTTTCACATGTTCCTACCAAGTGGCGTACCTATGTGGATGGCGCCATTAATTTTTGTCATAGAACTTTTGTCATTTTTGATTCGACCGATCACTCTCTGTGTGCGTCTTTTTGCAAATATGGTCGCAGGTCATGTGCTGCTTAAGGTTATAGCCGGTTTTATAATTTCTCTTGGTCTTACTTTTGGTGTTTTTCCATTTTTATTTAGCATCATCATGACCGGCTTTGAACTCTTTGTAGCGTGCCTACAGGCATATATTTTCTCAATTTTAGTTTGCGCTTATTTGGGCGAAACTATGAAGGCGCATTAAAATTTGATCTTAGCTTATTTGGTTAAATATTGGATGTCCGGGATTAATCGGAAATATGCCCATTCTACTTTTTGATGCCAACTTTGACTTCGAAAAATAGGATGGGGTAAAATGAGCAGATGCCTTATTCACCCGCAACAGAGTAGTCTTAGCGGTTTCATTTAACTTTAAAAAACAATCACATGGAACAAGCAGTCGCAGCAGTAGCAACTACTGATCTTACAGTTTTAAAATATATCGGCGTTGGTTTGTGCTCTATTGCAATGGCTGGAGCGGCAATCGCAATCGGTCAAATTTTCGGGGCATTTTTCAACAGCATCGCCAGGAATCCTTCTGCTGCTGCAAAAATTGAAAAATATATCTATATCGCCGTTGGTCTTGCCGAAGCTATGGGTATCTTCGCAGTACTTCTAGCCTTTCTGATCCTATTTTCATAAATCTTTTGTTTGTAAGTCGTAAGCTAACCACTTACGACTTACAACTTACAACTTATCCCAATGCCACAATTCGATTTTACAAAATTCAGTTCACAGATTTTCTGGTTTAGTATCTGCTTCGCGGTGCTTTACTACTTTGTTTGTAAGATAATTCTACCAAGAATTCATGCTATCATCGGAGATAGAAAAACCATCATCGATGCTGATCTTAGTGAGGCTGATGCAATCGAAGAAAGACTGCGCGAAATTCAAATCAAAACTGCAGATTTAAGAAGGCGGGCAAGCACGGAATATCAAACGAAACTTGATCTCGCTATAAAACATTCCGCTAAAGAAAGGGAGAGAGTTCTTACGGAATTAAAAAATAAAATTGATGACATGATTCAGAAATCAAATCGGGAGATTAGAGATTTTGTTGATGGATCTAACGCTAGAAATGGTTCCGCAATTTCTGATTTAGTAAAGCAGATCAGTGCTAAAATTTTTGATTGAAAGAGGCTTCTATACCGGACCCGATTCAACATACCGATCTTTTTTATCAGATTCGGTATATTGGGGATCCCCGCAAGTTGTTTAATCTTTGGGGGGCGCGACTCGTGTCGCGTACAAAATAAGAACTTATACCCGATCAACTTCTTGAAGTTGGTTGGGTATAGAGCCTGTACTAAGGAAATTTCAAATTAATCTACAAAATCACAAATGTTTGACGAAAAATTTTGGCTCGCAGTTTCATTCATTGGCTTCATCACGCTCATCATAAAATATGTAATACCGCCTATCAAGCTATCTCTTGATGCTAAATCAAGGCAAATTGCGGAGGAAATTTTGGCTGCAAAAGAGATGAAAGAAAAAGCGGCCCTTCTTTTGGAAAAGGCAGAAATCTACTGTCAAGAATCATATCAGCACGCAGAAAAATTGATTCGAGACGCAGAAATTGAATCACAAAAATTGATCGAATCTTCAATACTAGCACTTGAATTAGAGGTGAAGAAAAAAACTGATTCTGCCTTAGAAAGAATCAGGAATGAAGAGCTTGCAACAATACGCCAGGTTAAGACTCAAATCGTAAATTACGCTGTCGAAAATCTTAACAAGACGCTGTCACAAAATATGAGTGATGAGAAGCACATCTACTTAATGAATCAGGCAACACAGGACCTCGAAAAAATAACTCACTAGGTTCTTTAGTATTCATGAAATTTTCCCTCTCCTGCCTCAAAGAATATCTTGAAACCAACCTCCAAACCAAGCAAATCTGCGAATCTCTGACCAATATTGGACTTGAAGTAGAGTCTTGCGAGGACAAGTCTCGGGCCTATCTCACCTTCTCTGTCGCCAAAATCATCGAGACAAGACAACATGAGAATTCCGACAAACTAAGAGTTTGCCAGGTAGAAGTTGATGACGGAAAAATTTTGCAAATAATTTGTGGCGCAGCCAATGCTAGAGCTGGAATAAAAGTTGCTTACGCCTCGATTGGCTCAGTGATTCCTGGCAACGGAATGGTGATCAAACTTGCAAAAATTGCAGGGATAGAAAGTCACGGAATGCTCTGTTCAGCAGGTGAGTTGCAAATCGATGGTGATAATTCTGGAATTATTGAAATTGATGATAAATGGCCAGTGGGTACTAATATTTCTGAACCACTCGGATTGGATGAAGTTACAATAGAAATCAATGTTACACCAAATCGTGGCGATTGTTTGGGAATCTATGGAATAGCGCGTGACTTGGCGGCATCCGGCATTGGTAAATTAAAAAAACTAGAGATCGCTAAAGCAAAATCACAATCTCCCTTTCCGCTTAAAATTACAAATGAGGCTAGCGAATCCTGTCCATTAGCGGCTTTTCGCTACATCAAAAATATCAAAAATTGCGATTCGCCTGAATGGTTACGCAAGAAATTATCCGCCTTCGGCATTGGCTCAATCTCAGCTATTGTTGACGTAACAAATTACGTCATGATGATTTTGAATCGTCCGATGCATGCTTACGATGCTAGCAAAATCAACAGCTCAATCACAATTCGCTTTTCTAGACAGGAAGAAAAATTCCTCTCACTTCGTGGTGATGAAATCAGTTTAAACAAAAAAACTCTGCTAATTGCAGATGAAAAAATTCCACTAGGAATTGCTGGAATTATTGGGTCAAAAGATTCTTTATGCTCACTAACAACTTCAGAAATCATTCTTGAAGCAGCGGTTTTTGATGCCTCAATAATCACTTCGACAGGTCGTGAAATTGGCATCGCAAGTGATTCAAGATATCGCTTTGAAAGAGGGGTTGATGAAAAAACCTGTGAGAGCGGTATCGAACTTGCTACCAAGTTAATCCTGGAAATTTGCGGAGGAGAGGTAAGTGAGATAAAAATCATCGGCGAGAAATCTGCAGCAAAAAAAATCGAATTTAATTTAGAGAAAATAAAATCCCTTACCGCAGTTGAAGTAGAGCCAGAAAGGGTTTTAAGTATTTTATCCGATCTTGAATTCGAGGTAAAAAAAAGCGATAATGGAAACTTATTGGTTGAGGTTCCAACCCATCGTCATGATATTTTCTTAGAAGAAGATTTGGTTGAAGAGGTGATTAGAATAGTTGGTTACAATAAAATTGCGAAAGAGGAATTACCAAAATCAAAAAAAATAAAATTTCACAACCAGCTACGTAGAGTTAGAGATTGTCTAGTTTTATCTGGAATAACGGAAGTGATAAACTGGTCATTCTGTAGTTCGAATTTGGTAGAAATTTTTTCTGAAAAAAATGAAAATCTGACTCTAAAGAATCCAATTAATTCAGAAATGGATCACATGCGTCCTACCTTGATGATTGGCCTTATTGAATCATACAAAAGAAATTCTCTACGCAGTTTTACTGATCTTTCATTTTTTGAAATCGGCAATGTTTTTACACCTGACCAAAGAATGATGATTAGTGGCATTAGGGTAGGTAAGAACAAGCCTCAAAACCATTATCACGACGAAAGAGATTTTGATGTTTTTGATGTAAAAAAAGATGTTTTTGATGTTATCAAAACTTATGGAATGAATCCGGAATCAATACAAATTTCATCAAATGAAGCACCAAAATATTATCATCCCCACCGATCAGCCGTCTTAAAATTAGGTAAAAATATCATCGGATATTTCGGTGAAATTCATCCATCAATTACCAAGAAATTCGACCTAAGCATTCGCATTAACGCCTTTGAAATCTTTTCTGAAAATATTCCTTACGCTAACAAGCCAGAGGCCAAATCAGCAACTCGCAAACCTTTTATTGTTAGTGATTTTCAGGCGGTTGAACGTGATTTTGCCTTTGTAATTGATAAAGACTTAGCAATTGGAGAGATCGTAAAAACGATCACAAATTCAGACAAGCAGATGATTAAAGAGGTAAGAGTTTTTGATATTTTTACCGGAAAAAATATTACCGAAGATAAGAAATCGGTAGCGCTACGAATCAAAATTCAATCCTTCGAAAAAACTCTGACCTCCGAAGAAATTGAGGTGATTTGCCAAAAAGTGGTTGGTCAAGTTCGTCAGTCATTCAATGCTACATTGCGTGAATTTTAACTCGTGAACAAAAAAACAAAAAAACCTTCATCGCCTAACCCTTCTCAGCATCAACGACTTCCAAAGCAAAATAACAATTCCAAACCAAAAAAATCTAAAAACTTTTCTCCATGGATATTTCTTCTGAAATGGGGACTTTTTTTTGCAATTTGGCTATCAATTTTTCTTGCCTGCGTCTTTCTTTACTATCTTCGTGACTTGCCAAGTTTGAGTGATTTAGAAACGAGGAATGGTAAGCAGGTTGTTCAGATCAATTATTCTAACGATTCCAGAATCACCAATCGTGGAGATATTTACAGCAGCGAAATAAAATATTTCGAATTACCACAAAACCTAATTAATGCCGTTATCGCAACAGAAGATCGGCGTTTTTTTAAACATTGCGGTGTTGATTTTTTTGGCATAGTGAGAGCTTATTATGCAAATCATAAAGCAGGTAGAATAGTGCAAGGTGGTAGCACAATTACCCAACAATTGGCTAAACTTTTATTCTTAAAACCCGAGAGAACATTCAAAAGAAAAATTCAGGAAATTCTTTTAGCTCTTCAACTCGAGAAGGATTTTACAAAAGAGCAAATTCTCGCTTTCTACCTCAATCGCGCTTATTTCGGATCTGGAAGTTATGGTATCGGTAATGCTGCAAAATTTTATTTCGGCAATGACGTCTCAAGCCTGAATTTAAATGAATCTGCGATGCTTGCTGGACTTCTCAAAGCTCCATCAAAACTTTCTCCAAAAAATAATCAAAACCTTGCTGAAGATAGAGCAAACGCGGTTCTAAAAAAGATGATTAGCGCGGGTTTTCTAAGTGAAAATAATTTATCAGAGTTAGATAAGGATATTAATTACAAGGTTGATCATGCGCAAAGGCTCTACTTTGCTGATTTCATCTATGATCAATTTGCAGAATTTTTAAACAAAAAAGATGCCAAAGAAAGTTTGGTAAGAATTACTACGACATTAAACGAGGCAACTCAGGCAAAGCTGGAGAACACGCTCAATCAGTTTGTTGAAAAAAATTCTAAAGAACTCGGCAAGTCACAAATCTCAGTAATTGTCATGGATAAAGGTGGCGCGATCCTTGCTATGTCTGGGGGTTTAGATTATCAACAAAGCCAATTAAATCGTTCTGCTTATTCCAAAAGACAGGCTGGCTCAGCATTCAAAACCTTTGTTTATTTAGCAGCTTTCGAAAGCGGCCTTACAGCAAGCGATGTGTTTGAAGATAAAAAAATTAATGTCGGGACATGGTTACCAGAAAATTATAACGGACGTTATCTGGGCAATGTAACGTTGAGGCAGGCTTTCGCCAATTCCCTCAACTCTGTTTCGATACAGCTTGCAAGAAAAGTTGGTGATAAGGCAATTATATCAACGGCACGTAAGCTTGGTATTACTTCTAAAATTGAAAAGAACGATCCCACGATTTCACTCGGAACAACTGAGGTCACCTTGCTTGAACTTGTCAGCGCTTATGCAACAATTGCTAACGGTGGAAAACCTGTTAATCCTTACGCGATTTCCGAGATTAAAAATGAGAAAGATGAAATACTCTACAAGATTGAATCTTCTGGGTTCAGCCCAGTTATTTCTGAAACGGCGCTAGAGGAAATAAAAAAGGTTTTGCGTGAAGTCGTAGCAAGTGGAACTGGGAAAGTCGCCAATATTGCCAAAAATATTTATGGCAAAACCGGCACAAGTCAAAACTTCCGCGATGCTTGGTTTATTGGCTTTAACGATGATTTAGTTGTTGGAGTGTGGATTGGAAATGATGATAATTCTCCAACCAACAAAATTACAGGCGGCTCTCTTCCGGCCAATCTATTCGGAGAAATTATCGGCAGCTAAAGCCACGCAAAATCTTAAAAGATTTTGAACAGTTTTCTTATTACAAAACATTACAATTTACTTTGCTGAAGTCTTAATTCTAGGGTTTGTGTACGGTTTTTATACCAAACACGATTGAAGATACCGAACTCTGTTTGGTATATGGGGACTCCGCAAGGCGGGGCGCGACTCGTGTCGCGTAAAAATAAAAAATATACCCAGTCAACTTCTTGAAGTTGGTTGGGTATATATTAAAAAAATACTCAAAAAATGTGTGGAATTGTTGGAGTCACCGGTAGCAAAAACACTGTCCCGATCATTCTTGATGGCTTAAAAAAACTTGAATATCGCGGCTATGATTCGGCTGGAATTGCGCTGCTTGAGAATGGGCAGTTTAAAGTCGTTAAGGAAGAAGGAAAAATTTCCAATCTTACATCATCACTGAAGAAAAAAACTTTCGATTCTTCTTTAGGAATTGGTCATACACGTTGGGCAACGCACGGTCGTCCAAGTAAACAAAATGCACATCCTCACAACTCATCAAAAGTTTGCGTGGTCCATAATGGCATCATCGAAAACTATCAAGAACTCAAATTAAAATTAGAAAAAAGAGGAGCAAAATTTCTTAGTCAAACTGACAGTGAAATCATACCTCATCTGATTGAATATCATCTTGAGCAAAATGACGATATTAAAAAATCACTACTTGAAGCCGTAAAAGAAATTCATGGAACCTTCGCTTTAGGTATTATTTTTAAGGATCACAGAAATCTAATCGCCCTCGCTAAGAGAGGCTCTCCGCTATTAATTGGAATTGGCAAAGACGAAAATTACATCGCCTCTGATTATTACGCTTTATCTAGTCATACTAATCAGATTACAATTCTTGAGGATGATGAATTCGCTCTGGTTTCCAGTAAAGATATCGAAGTTTTTGATGCGCACGGTAAAAGTTTAAAGAAGCCAATCAAAACCATGGAGGCAGAAAACGGCAAGATTACCAAAGATGGTTATGACCATTTCATGCTGAAAGAAATTTTTGAACAGCCGCGTGTTTTAGAGGACACGATCCAGGCTTATGTTGATCTCAGCAATTATTCAATTCATCTCCCAAATTTTTCCTTTGATCTCAAGAAAATTAATAAAATCACAATTGTGGCTTGCGGCACTTCATACTATGCTGGACTTTGCGCAAAATATCTTCTGGAAGAAATCGCCGGAATTGAAGTTGAAGTAGATATCGCGTCAGAATTCAGATATCGCGCCCATCCGTTTCGTAATGATAATTTGATGATTTTCGTGTCTCAATCTGGAGAAACGGCCGATACTCTTGCTGCACTAAAATTTTCTAAAAAACATAATCAAAAAATTCTTTCGATTGTGAATGCGCCACATAGCACAATGGCGCAACTTTCTGATTCCGTCATTCGTACCGTTGCCGGTCCAGAAATTGGTGTTGCATCAACTAAGGCCTACACTGCACAAATTTCGGTATTAACTCTTTTAGCAATTCATATCGCCTCGGTTAAAGAAAAAATTCCTGACGCAAAGAAAATAAAATTATTGCAAGAGCTTGCAGAATCTGGTGAAAAAATGGCCCATCTTTTTGATGAGGTCGACCTCAAGAATATCAAAAAAATTGCTAGATCCTTAGTGAAGACAAAACACGTGCTCTACGTTGGACGCGGCATTTCGCAAATAACTGCTTTCGAAGCAGCACTAAAATTTCGTGAACTTTCTTACATCAATGCACAAGGAATTGCAGCTGGCGAGTTAAAGCATGGTACCATTGCCCTGATTGACAAAAACATGCCCGTGATTGTGATTGCGCCAAATAATGATCTTTTTGAAAAGACTATTTCGAATGCTCAGGAAGTTGAGGCAAGAGGTGGAAAAATAATTTTCGTAAGCGATAAAAAGGGGATTTCTAATTTCGGAAAATTGAGCAAAAAAAGAATTGAAATCCCGCAAATTTCTGGAGCGATTCAAGAGGCGTTGCTTCCGATAATTCCGATGCAATTACTTTCGTACTATGTCGCACTGTTTAAGGGGAATGACGTTGACCAACCGCGAAACCTTGCAAAATCAGTTACGGTAGAGTGATGTTTAGCGGAATAATAACTCATCTTGCTACGATAAAAAAAATCTCTCCCAACAAAAATAGCGACCTTTCGCTGCAAATCTCTCTTCCGCAAAATCAAATAAAAAGGAAATTAGAAATTGGCTGTTCGATTGCTATAAACGGCATCTGCCTAACTCTCACTTCAAAAAAAGAAACTGGAAAAAATCTTCTTCTCTCCTTTCAGATTTCAGAAGAAACATTGGACAAAACTAATGCCAAATTTTGGAAAGTTGCTGACTTGGTAAATGTTGAATTTTCACTACGAGTTGGGGACGAGCTGGGAGGGCATATGGTTCTAGGACATGTTGATGGATGCGCTAAAACGGTGCAAATAAAAAAATCAAAAAGCTCAAACGTGGTGACATTTTTAGCTGATTCAAGTCTAAAGAAATTTATAACAAAGAAGGGGTCGATTACCCTGAATGGCGCATCTCTGACGGTTAACAATGTTAGGGATGAAGCGGCTGGAGGGGTACTGTTCGATGTTAATCTAATTCACCACACAATCAACATCACCAATTTTAAAAACTTAAAAATTGGTGATGTAGTAAATTTAGAGATTGATCTTTTAGCGCGTTATTTAGAAAACCTAAGTCACGGTTAATAACTTATTTACATTCACATTATGGCTGGAAAACCAAAGACTTCAAAATCAAAAAGAAATTCTATTCTCTTCAAATTGGTGAGCGCCGCAGGGACGGGTTTTTATTACCTAGCGCGTCGCAATCCAAAGCAAAAGCAGGAGAAAATGGTATTCACTAAATACGATCCAGTGGTTCGTAAGCATGTACAGTTTAAAGAACACAAACTTTCATCCTAGAAAGACTCTGTTCAAGGTTCTTCAAAACCAATACACCAAGATCACAATACGCCCTTGAATTTCACGTTTGAGGGAGGACCTCGCCTTCGGCATCGAGTTTGTGGGGAAGAGATTTAGGACAGGCTTTTGGCAATCAATTACAAAAAGCGATCTGCCCTGTCAAAAAGCTGATTCCACGCGTAAAAACTTTATCGCTTTAACTAGTCTCTGATCTACCATTTTTAAGGCTGCTATTATATCACCTTCCCTCTGCTCTCCTGTTAAAAATCCACATAAAATTTCTTCTCCAGCATCAATAAAATTCGCCTGAACTACTACAATTTTTTCACCAAAAATTGTCTTGGCTAAATCTCCATTTTGAGCCAAATTTTTATCGACTACAAGACTAAGGAAATATCCACCAACTCTATCTGAAATACTGCTAATACTAGCTTCAACCAAATCATTATTTTTTACTCCAAACATGTTTGATGTTTGATTAAAAGAAATATCAACCAAGTCTGCAACTATAGCAGAAGCTGTTGGAAGGCTGCCGGCACCGCGCCCAACAGAGAAATTCCAATTTGCGTTTGAGGCTTTTGTGAGAATGGCGTTGAAGGAATCGTCAACATTGGCAATTTTTTCTGTCAGCGGGATAATAGCCGGATAAACCGCTTGCTGCACACCTTTAGGAGTTTTTTTGTAAACAGCTAAAAGTTTTATCTTGTAGCCCAAGCCAAGCGCCAGCTTAATATCATCTATTCCGATCTTATCAATTCCTTCAATTGAAATTTGGCTGAATGCAGGTTTTGAACCACTTGCGATAGAAGAAAGAATTGTCAATTTATGCGCGGTATCAGTACCATCAATGTCGAAGGTTGGGTCGACTTCGGCATATCCTAACTCTTGCGCCTGCTTGAGCGCAATAGAGAAATATAAATTTTCGCGCTGCATTTTTGTTAGAATAAAGTTACAAGTGCCATTTAGAATTGCGTAAAACTCTTCGATTTCATTGGCTACAAGCCCTTCTTTAAAAATTTTTATGATCGGAATCGCGCCAGCAACAGCAGCTTCAAAACCAACAGAAAGATTGTTTTGCTCTGCAATTTGCGAAATCTCAAAACCATACTGCGCAAGTAATGCCTTATTGGCTGTAACAACATTTTTTCTATTCTTCAAACTGGCTTCAATCAAATTTTTTGCTACGTCAATACCACCCATCACTTCAACAACAACATCAATCTCTGAATCGTTGGCCAGATCTATTGGATTGCTGTAAAATTTTATTTTCGGATCAACGAAATCTTTTTTGCTACGCGCAGAAACGGCAACAATTTCAAACTGGACGCCACTTCTTTTTTGCAAAATTTCTGCATCCTTTCGCAAAATTTCATAAACACCGCGACCAACATTTCCAAGTCCAGCTAAGCCAATCCTTACTGGGCCAATCTTTAATTTTTTCATATTTTAAATCTGTGTCATTAAGTAATTCGGAAGTCCAAGTTTTTTGATCAATTCCATCTGTCTTTCAAGAAAATCATAATGGACTTCTTCACTGATGAGAATTTTTTCAAGAATGTCCTTTGTGCCCGTGTCTCTGGCTTCAATACAAGACGTAATTGCATCTCGTAGATCAGCTATCGCCTCTACTTCTAATTGAAAATCACTTTTTAACATCATCTCAACCGAATCACCGATACTCATTTTTTTATAATCACTCATCGTTGGAGTTCCTTTCAAAAACAAGATGCGCTGGATGATAATGTCGGCATGTTTCATCTCATCAATTGACTCTGTTTTTGTGATTCCGGCAAGTTTGCTGAAGCCTTGATCTTCAAGAATTTTTGCATGCAAAAAATATTGATTTATCGCCATTAACTCATTGCGTAAAATGATGTTAAGATGGTTAATTACAACCTGATTAGGATTAGTTTTCATATTATTTTAAAGTTTGTAAGACAGAAACGGCTTTTTAAGTTTTGGTTACAGATTCAAGAGCTTAATTATTTTTTAAACCAAATATTTTTCCTCGCTAAAATTCCAAAAAATGACAAAAAATAATTATCCGGAACCAAATCAAAGCCTCAACTTTGCTAAGATGGAAGAGGATATTTTAAAATTCTGGCAAGATGAAAAAATTTTCGAAAAGTCAGTCGAGATCAGAAATTTTTCTGACGATTCAGAAGAAGATAACGTCTCACCAGTTCTAGACCATTGCGCGCTTAAAGAACATTCTCACTGCAGACATTCCAAAGAAGAAAAATCCGAATTCGTTTTTTACGACGGCCCTCCTTTTGCTAACGGCCTTCCTCATTACGGTCACCTCCTAACGGGTTTCATAAAAGATATTTTTGCCCGCTACCAAACCATGAAGGGTAAAAAAGTTGAGAGAAAATTTGGGTGGGATACCCATGGCCTTCCCGTTGAAATGGAAACCGAAAAAGAGCTTACCAGCCTTGAAGGAAAGCCAATCTCCGGCCAAATCGCCATCCAAGAATATGGCATTGGAAAGTTCAATGATGCCTGCCGAAAGTCGGTGATGAAATATGAAAAAGAATGGGAAAATTACGTCACTCGACAAGGCCGTTTTGTCGACTTCAAAAACAGCTACAAGACGATGGATGTGAATTACATGGAGTCAGTGATTTGGGCATTCTCTGAGCTTTACCGCAAAGGTTTGATCTACGAAAAACTCCGCGTCGTGCCTTACTCTTGGGCTTGTCAAACTCCTTTGTCGAACTTTGAAACGAGGATGGATAATTCTTACCGGCAGAAGGCTAGTAAGGCAGTGACTGTTAAGTTTGAGCTTGAAGAGGAGAGTACAAAGAGGCTTGGCTTTGAAGGTAAGAAAGTTTCGTTGGTTGCTTGGACAACTACTCCTTGGACATTACCGTCAAACTTGGGATTGGCGGTTGGGAGAAATATCAATTACGCGGCAGTAAAAGTTGGTGAAGAAATTTTAATTCTTGCCGAAGGATTACTAGGAAAATTCGCTAAAGATTTTGACGCGAAAGAAGTTAGTGAACTTGAAATTTTTAGTAAAATAAAAGGTTCGGATCTTGTTGGCCTAAGTTACAAACCACTTTTTTTATGGTTTCAAAAATTTAGAAATGGAGATTTTAGACTTCCAAACCCAGCAAATAATGAACCCGCAGGGGTTTTGATTCAAACAATCCCAGTATATCCAAACTGCTTCTCAGTATTACACGGAGATTTTGTTTCAACCGAAGAAGGGACTGGTATTGTTCACATGGCTCCAGGTTTTGGCGAAGATGATCAAACGTTATGCGAAGCCAATTCGATCCCAATTATTTGCCCAGTTGATGAAGGAGGAAAATTTGATGACGTAGAAATTAAACAAAGAAGCGGTAAAAATGTTTTTATAAAAATTGATCCAGAATACAAAGGTCGGCACGTCTTCGAGACCAACGACGACATCATCAAATACCTCAAGGAAACAGGTGTGTGGATTAAGACCGAACAATATCTTCACAACTACCCTCATTGCTGGCGCACAGACACGCCACTAATTTACAAAGCCGTGAGTTCGTGGTATGTCAAAGTAACTGACATAAAAGACCGGATGGTCGAGTTGAATCAAGGAATCAACTGGATTCCAGATCACATCAAAGACGGTCAATTTGGCAAATGGCTCGAAGGTGCACGCGATTGGTCAATTACACGGAATCGCTTTTGGGGCTGTCCGGTGCCGGTTTGGAGATCGAATGATCCCACTTATCCGCGCATTGATGTTTACGGTTCGCTTGATGATTTAGCGCGCGATTTTGGCGTTCGTCCTACCGATCTTCATCGCCCTTTTATTGATCAATTGACACGACCAAATCCAGATGATCCTACAGGGAAGTCAAAAATGGTGAGGGTCACCGACGTGCTTGATTGCTGGTTTGAAAGCGGTTCAATGCCTTACGCCCAAATGCATTATCCTTTCGAAAATAAGGAAAGATTCGAGCAAAATTTCCCCGCTGATTTCATCACCGAATACGTCGCCCAAACTCGCGGCTGGTTTTACACGCTGATGGTTTTGTCGACTGCTTTGTTCGACAAAGCACCGTTTAAAAACGTGATTTGTCACGGCACAATTCTTGACGAAAATTCGCAAAAACTTTCGAAACGTTTGCGAAATTACGCGGATCCATTGGAAATTTTTTCCACCTTCGGATCAGATGCCATGCGCTTCTACATGATTTCCCAACCAGTCATGCGTGGCCAAGAACTGCGCATCGACAAAGAAGGGAAGGCAATTCGTGATACTCTGCGCATCTCCATCAAACCGCTAATTAACGCATTTAATTTTTTCTGTCTTTATGCAAATGCGGATGGAATAACAGCGCAAAGAATTGAGATTAAAAAAAGGTTAAATAACACGCTTGATCGTTACATTCTATCTAAGCTCAAATCAACAATATCAAAGATTGATGAGTCGATGAAAAATTACGATACCGTTACCGCTTGCGAAGAATTTAACCAATTTTTTGAGGTGTTAAATAACTGGTATATCAGGCGCAGTAGATCTAGATTTTGGGATAAGATTAACGATGGAATAACTTCGGAAGATAAGCAAAATGCCTATGATGTACTTTACACAATTTTACTATCCATGTGCGAAGCCTCGGCACCATTGCTTCCATTCACAAGTGAGTTTGTCTGGAAAAATTTAAGTCAAATCAATGTCAAATCATAAAATGAGACTGGGTCAGCCAAAGATTTTGCGCCATGATAACAAATCCGCCTTCTCCCTCACTGAAGTCGGTATAGCTCTCATAGTCCTGGGTCTGCTAATTGCTGCCATATTCGCCGGTAATGCATTAATCAACAAAGCAAGATTAACCTCCGCTCGCGCTTTAACCAGAAGCGCTCCGATGACTACAATTGATGGCACGGCTCTATGGGTAGAAGGCGTGATGGAAGATGCTATTAGGATTGGAACCAATGGAGAAAGTCCTACAGCGTCAGGATGGACAGACAGAAACATACAGACCTCTACTCCAAAACAAGTTACTCAAAGCAACGATACTTTCCGTCCAACTCTTGTTTCAAAAGCTATAAAATCACTTCCGGCTCTAGTGTTTGATGGAACAGATGATGAATTTACTTTCGATGGAAGCTTTCTCAGCGGTAATGATTACACCATTTTCTTTGCGGGTAAAAGAGAAGATACAAACGATAATTTTTTTCTTGGCGACAATACGAGCAATCAGATGACTCTTGGATGGAATGCGGCAGGAAACATCGTTCACTCTCAAGGTGGAGCAGCTCCATCTTACAACACATCTCTACCAGAAACATCTACTAGCACTGTTAGAGTCTTAACATTCGTTCAAAATTCTGCTGTTGGAAAGAAGATTTACGTTGACGGAAGTCCGTTCGCCACCTCAACAGATACAAGTAAACCTTCTGGCATTTCAACCCTGACCATCGGTAAAAGTTTTAAAGGTACGATGGGTGAGCTTATTATCTATCCCAAAGCCTTAAAAGATGATGAGATTAAAGATATTCACGCTTACCTCTTCAAAAAATGGAAAGGAAGTGGAAGTGGCAATGCCGCAATTCCATGTTTAGTTTATGGAACTGGTATTACAGGAACCGTTACCGTTGCAAGCGGGGGCAGCGCTACATGTGACGCTCCAGGATATTCTGGCACCACATCAGCCGTTACCTGTACAATAGCAGGTCAACCTGTTACAGCAAATTGTGGAAGTGGAAATTGTGGAAGTGGATTTGGGTGGAGTGGAGCTGCTTGCCTTGCAATCAATTGCGCAGTTTCTGGAACTGGAATCTCTGGATCACCAGTTGCTTTCAATGCAACAAGCGCTACATGCGGCGCAAGTGGATATGCCGGAACCATTCCTTTAACTGTTGGCGGTGGAGATGGAACTTGCAGTACTTACGGGGAGATTTTTACGAATGTGAATTGTGGAAGCGGAAATTGCGCCTCAACACCATCACTTGGTTATGGCTTCAACAGTA
The DNA here is from genome assembly GCA_945900795.1 of Rickettsia typhi. GTDB lineage: Bacteria > Pseudomonadota > Alphaproteobacteria > Rickettsiales > UBA1997 > UBA2645. Next base: position 25,780 of record CAMDJN010000007.1, read on the forward strand.
GTAATCAATGCACTCCAAATTGCTCTGTTACTGGGACCGGAATTAGCGGGACTCAATCAGTGCCAAGTGGCAATAGCGCAAGTTGTGACGTATTGGGTTACACCGGAAATACCGCAACAATTACTTGCGGAACACCAGGTGGAGTTGTTTCACAAAATTGCGGAAGCGGAAATTGTGCAACAAATTATGGATTCAGTGGTGGGCAATGTTTGAAACAATGCACTATTTCTGGAAGCAATGTTCCATCCGCAACTACAGTTCTTGGCGGCGGAACATTCACCTGCTCTACCCTTGGCGCTGGATATACTGGAAGTTTTGGTTACGCCTGCAACACTGCTGGCGGAACAGTTTCTGGAAGCTGCACAATCGCTAGCGGTTATCGTTGGAATGGCACAGCCAGCGTTGCTAACAATTGCACTTTCAGCGGAACAATTGGAATAAATAACGGAACAGCTGCTTCAGGAGCTGGGACCAAAAATTGCAATGCCACCTATTTTAACACCTCGGACTCAGTAACTTACGCGTGTAATACAGATGGTGGAACTGCCACTGTTACAGGTGGAGCTTGTGATACTTGTAGTAGTGGAACATTTAATGGTACAACATGTGTTCAGAACTGTAATGTTAGTGGAACTGGAATCGCGCCAGGATCTACCGTTAGTATTGGAGCAACCACCGCTCCATGCAATGCAGTTGGTTACAATAATAACAATAGTGCTTCGTTTACTGCGTGTTCTGCTGGCTCACCAAATCCAATTACTACAACCTGCGGATCTGGGACTTGTCATACTAGTCGCTTTTGGGATGGAAACGCCAGCGCCTGTGTTAAGTGCATCCCTTGGAACGGTGCTTGTTGGGTTCTAGTTAGTGGTATGAGCTGCAATCAAAGATGTCAGGATGCTGGCCAAACTGGCCAAAGTACTAACCCCTCATTTTACAATCTAGGTATTGCTCCTGCACTATTGTTTGGTACAGGAGTGAGTTGTAAGAGTGTAGGTTGTAATTATGGTAATGTTTACGCTTCTTTTGCAGGTTGCCCTGGTTATGGCGGCTGCATAATGCCGGCAGATCAAAATCTTCCGATGGACTGGGGTATAATAAATGCATATACGTTTGGTAATAGTGGTGCATGTCCATGCAACCTTTGATAAAGTGGCTACACGTTAGTGTTGGCGCCGTCCCCACGTTCAGTTCCAAACTATTAAACCAGAAATATTTTTAATTTTAAGATAATGACATGAACGTAAGGTCGCGGTCGGAGACCACGACCTGCATCGGGTCTCAGAACTACAATTAACTTACAAACAAAATGCTTAACCTTAGCGGGACGGGGTCTCCTGACCCCGTCCCCACGTTCAGTTCCCAAACACCACAACCACCAAACAAATGCCAATAGCCAGAATCCCCAACGGCGCTAACAACGCCTGCTATTTCATCACACCAACAATCAAAAACTGGTATTATATCTTCGACCGTTACAGTCGGTGGCAGATATTAGCTGATTCAATCAAACACTGCCAACAACATAAAGGCTTAGAAGTTTTTGCCTATGTTTTTATGCTGAATCACCTACACCTCATAGTCCAATCACCAGATGTGTCTGGCTTCATCAGGGATTTTAAGAAATACACATCAAACGAATTGATCAAGAATATTAGGCAAAACGAACCAGCGGTTTTAGATTTATTCAGAAACGAAGATGGCAGCTACACCTTTTGGAAAGAAGATAATCAGCCAAAAATTTTAGAGAATGAAAAATTTTCTTTGCAAAAATTGAACTACATTCACAACAATCCGGTGATAAAGGGATATGTGTTGAGTCAGGAACATTGGAGGTGGTCTTCGGCAAATCAAAGATCTGAGATTAAGATTAGCAGTTGGTGAGGATGGTGTTGGTATGAACGTAAGGTCGCGGTCGGAGACCACGACCTGCATCAGGAGAAAATTTCTCGTAAAGTGGGAGAGGAGGCCTTAGAAGTGGTAATAGCAGCTTTAGCGCCATTTAATTTTATCAAAACCTAGTAAACCTACAATGGAGCTCGTAACGCAAGACCAAGTTAAGTCCAAAATTATCAGATTACGCAACCAGAATGTAATATTGGATAGTGATGGCAGAGCTTTATGGTGTTGAGACCAGAAGCGTTAATCAGGCGGTTAAAAGAAATTTAGAAAAATTCCCTGAAGGATATGTAATTGATCTTAATCCTGAAGAAGCAAAATCTATGCGATCACAAATTGTGACCGCATCAAAAAGAAATGTAACTAACCTACCTACGGCCTTTACCGAACGCGGTTTATACATGCTTGCCACGATTCTCAAAAGCCAGCAAGCCATCAAAACAACAATTGCAATCATTGACACTTTTGCACAGGTCAAAGATCTAGTGCAAACAGTTTATCAAATGGCTAAGGCCAAAGATGATGAGAAGAAGATGAAATATTTAACCAAAGCACCAACATAATCTCTGACTTGCTGGACAATGATTTGATAGTAAGTCAGCACGAAACCAGCTTCAAGCTTAAATTACCGTTTTTTGAGATAACCAAAAAGGTAACAAGAGTTAAAAAGTAGTGAACACTTAGAGACCAATTTGAATAAAAAATACCTCGCTAAACATGACAAAAAACCAACTAAACATCGAAGAGCTTTTTTCTCTCATTAAAGAAAAAATGTCACAAAACGAAGAAGGCTCTTACACAAGTTTCTTGATAGAAAAAGGTGTGGAGAAAATTTCTCGTAAAGTGGGGGAAGAGGCATTAGAAGTGGTAATGGCAGCTTTAGCTCACAACGTAAAACTAACCAAAAAAACTAAAGATGATTTGACCGGGGAGGTGTGTGATTTGTTTTACCATAGCCTTGTTTTACTTGCCTCTCAAGGCATTGAGCTTTCAGCGATTTTTGCTGAATTTCACAAAAGGAATTTAAAAAGATCCTCAAAATGATTGGTTTACCAACTCTTACTGAATCAGCACTGGAGCGCGTTAACGAGGTTAGAAAAAAACCTGATAACCAAGAAAAGTTTTTGCGTATTTCTATTTCTGGTGGCGGCTGTAGTGGCTTTCAATACATCTTCGAGCTAGATGATAAGCTGTCTGAAGATGATATTAAATTTTCTGAAATTGATTCAAAGATATTGGCGGTTACGGACAATTCTTCTGTTGAGTTTTTAAAAGGAGCGCAGATTGATTTTGTGAAAGAGCTTGGCGCTTCTTACTTCAAGGTTATTAATCCGAATGCTAAAGCTAATTGTGGATGTGGTTCGTCTTTTAGTGTTTAAGGTGTGTTGACATTCATTTTTATAAACCATCCCAAATCTTTCAAACGACTCCCTCACTTATAACTCATGACCTCCTTCCAACAAATCATCTTCGATCTCCAAAGATTCTGGTCAGAACAAGGCTGCGCAATATTACAGCCAATAGACATTGAAGTTGGTGCTGGCACTCTTCATCCAGCAACTGTTTTGCGAGCACTCGGAAAAAAACCATGGAGCGTCGCTTATGTTCAGCCATGCAGAAGACCTACAGACGCTAGATATGCCAAGAATCCAAATAGACTCAGTCACTATTACCAATTCCAAGTTTTACTAAAGCCCGCCCCAAAAAACATTCAACAACTTTACCTTCAGAGCCTTGATTTGATTGGTCTCGATACAAAAAAAAATGACATTCGTTTTGTTGAAGATGATTGGGAAAATCCTTCTGTAGGCGCTTCCGGCATGGGCTGGGAAGTTTGGTTTAATGGGATGGAAATCAGTCAGTTTACCTACATGCAGCAAGTTGGAGGAATTTCTTGTGATTTGATTCCTGGAGAAATTACTTACGGATTAGAAAGAATCGCGATGCATGTTCAAGAGTTAGATTCAGTTTTTGACATCAACTGGAATGGGCTTGAAGGAGATAAGAAAATCACTTATGGAGATGTTTTTAAACGAAGCGAAATCGAAAACTCGGCCTTCATTCTTGAGCATTCAAATACAGAAATTTTGTTCAGAAATTTTTCTGAAGCTAAAGAACAGTCACAACTTCTGGCGGAGAAAAAGTTGCCAATTCCAGCTTATGAGCAGGCTTTAAAAGCCAGTCACCTGTTGAATCTTCTTGATGCTAGAGGAGTTGTTTCAGTTAATGAACGAGCGTCTTACATTTCACAAATTCGCTCTTTGGTGAAGACGTCGTGCGAGTTGATACTTTGTGATTAACTAAACCGCTACCCGTAAGCGGAGAGGCGGGAAATAGGATTGTCGCAACCCCCACCTTTTATCTCAAAATAACTCGTAGATTTTTTAAGTTACAGATAGTGGAAAAAGCTGGCGATGCAGAAGAGATCGATGACTATCGTTGTAAAAACTGGGTCGCGTTTTGTTATCGACTCTTGTAAGAATAACTTTCGCATAAATTTTTTCCCGAGCTCTTTACGTTTTTCAATTCGGATTTTTTCCTTCTCTTCTGGAGTTAATTTTAGTTTTTTTGGTGCACATTTTTTAATTGCGTAGATATGCCAGACGAAATAGATGATCATCAGTATAGAGATCAATAGATCGGTAAATCGGTAATCAAATGCCAGCACCAAGTTATTTGCCACGAGATAGGCAAAAATATATCCACCAACCCCCCAAAACCAAATCACTTTATGAACGGATTCTTGTCCCTTTGTTGCTAGGATAAGCGAGTTCTCAATTTTACGTAAAATTTCTTTCATAGAAAATTTAAACATTACTTGTCTCGAATAGCGTTGACTGAAACCTGAGCAGCATTCTGAAACCTCTCTTCTACATCTTTTTTTATACCACTTTCCCATGGCATTTCAAAGTCAAAATCACGGAATTCCTGCATCAGCTTCACCGGTTCATAGATTACCTTTTTTTGCTCTTCATCATAACGAACTTCTTTATAGCCAGTAAGTGGGAAATCTTTACGTAATGGATGACCTTCAAACCCATAATCGGTAAGGATTCTGCGCGGATCGGGATGATTAGTAAAAACAATTCCATACATGTCAAAAATCTCACGCTCAAACCAATTGGCAGCACTAAAAACTTCTGTTGTTGTAGGCACTTCGACACCATCCTCAATTGCGACTTTAACTGTAAGACGACTATTGAGTTTCAGACTGAGTAAATTGTAAATCACTTCGAAACGTGGAGATCTTATACCGAGCATGTCTGCACCAAAAACATCTATGAGTATTTTGAAAGAAAGACTCTCATCGTCGCGTAAAAATTTTAGCAATTCGATGATGTTTTTTGTTGGTGAATAGATAGTTAAATTATCATACGAGATTGGGTCATCAACACTGATTTCTGGGAAGGATTTTTTTATATACTCGGTTTGTAAAACGAGATTTTGGAAAAGTTCATCTGTCATAATTAGCGACTAAATTTACGGTTTCTTCTAATTTTACGCTGTAACACTAAAACTCCATAAAGCAACGCTTCTGCGGTTGGAGGGCATCCAGGAACATAAACATCAACAGGAACTATTCTGTCGCAGCCACGAACTACTGAGTAGGAATAGTGATAATATCCTCCGCCATTAGCACAACTTCCCATTGAAATAACATAGCGCGGTTCTGCCATTTGGTCGTAAACCTTACGCAAAGCGGGAGCCATTTTATTTGTGAGCGTACCGGCAACAATCATAACATCTGATTGACGTGGAGATGGGCGAAAGACCATACCGAATCTGTCGAGATCGTAACGACTTGCAGCTGAATGCATCATTTCAACCGCGCAACAAGCAAGGCCGAATGTCATTGGCCAAAGCGATCCTGTGCGTGCCCAATTAACTAGATCGTCAAGCTTCGCGGTAACAAAACCACGATTACTAATTTCTTCCGAAACTTGGTTAAGAAGGAGGTCCTGGTTGAGTGGACTTAAATTCTGATTTGACATGATCAATTCTTAATTTGTGATGAGCATTTCCATTGTAGGGCACCACGCTTCCACTCGTAAATGAAACCTATGGTTAAAATTGACAAAAATATCATCATTGACCAGAATCCGAAAGTTCCTATCTTTCTGAGAGACACTGCCCACGGCAAAAGAAAGGCCACCTCTATATCAAAAATAATGAACAGAATGGCAACCAAATAGAACTGGATATCAAACTCGCTTCGCACCCTTCCCTCACCCTCAAATCCACATTCGTATGGAGAATCCTTTTCATGATCAGGATTTCTTTTGTTGAGAATAAATGGGATGAGCATTATGACGCAGGAAAGACCGATCGCAATCGCAAGAAAAATTAAAATTGGGAGATATTGCGATGAGACAAATTCAGCAGAGGCAATTGCGGTAAAGATTTCTGGCATATTGCTACTCTCGGAAATATTCATGAACACACTTACTGGTTGAATTTATAAGGATTGAAAATCTTATCAAAGACTCGAGTCAAAAGTTTTAAATTCCAACTTAAAAAATTTTCAAAACTACTATGCAAAAAGAGACCTACACAGCGCTAGTTACGCCATTTAAGAACAATAAAATTGATGAAGAATCTTTGGAAAGATTGGTTGAATTTCAAGTCAAAAACGGTGTCAGCGGTATAGTGCCGTGCGGCACTACTGGCGAATCTCCAACCCTATCTCACGAAGAGCATAATCTTGTTATCAAGCTATGTGTTAAAGCATCAAATGGAAGGGTAAAAGTAATGGCAGGAACGGGATCCAACTCGACTAGCGAAGCTGTGATGACGACAAATTATGCAAAAGAAGTTGGCGCTGACTCTTGCCTGATCGTTTCTCCTTACTACAATAAACCTACTCCAGAAGGTGTTTACCAGCATTACAAAGAATTAAATAAATGTGGCATTCCCCTTTACATCTACAACGTTCCTGGTCGCTCAGTTATAAACATTTCTGATGAGAATTTGGTCCGAATTTCTGAACTGGAAAATATTGTCGGAATAAAGGATGCCACTGGTGACCTTGCTAGACTCGCTTCTCTTCGCGTATTGATGAAGAAAAACTTTTCTTATCTTTCTGGAGAAGATATCACCGCCGTTGGATTTAATGCAATGGGCGGAACTGGCGTGATTTCGGTTACCTCAAATATCGCACCAAAAATGGTATCAGATTTACAAAAAGCTTGTGAGGAGGGTGATTACAAAAAAGCGTTAGAACTTCAGGACAAACTAACCAATCTGCATAATGCGATGTTTTGTGAAACTAATCCGATTCCGATAAAATATGCAGCATCACTGCTTGGCTTATGCAGCCCTGAAATGAGACTACCACTAGTTCTACCGTCATCTTCAGCAAAAGAAAGAATAGCAAATGAGATGAGAAAATTAGGACTTATACCTAACCAACTTTAAGAAGTTGATTAGGTATATTTTTTATTTTGTACGCGACACGAGCCGCGCGCCCCAAGAATTCTTGGCTTACGGGGTCCCCATACCAAACAGAGTTCGGTATCTTCAATCGTGTTTGGTATATGTCAGAAGATGTTGCAACCTTCTTGAGAAATCTTTTGCGTCCTTGATCGGCTCATCTTCAACGATGCAAGCAAGATCAAATAGGGTAAAAATTTTATCACGGATATCATCTTTTTTAACTTCATCAGAATAATTCTCGTTCAAGGATTTTATTATTTGATTGCCCGGATTTACTTCAAAAATCTTTGTCGTTCCAGCTTGAATTTGCTTTTGCTCAAGCAAAAATCTTTCAAGGCGAATATCCATTGAACCCGCATCTACAGCCAAACAAACCGGACTGTCAGTTAGTTTTTTAGAGATGCGAACATCCTTAACTTTTTCTCCCAACACCTCTTTCATAAACTTCATCAATCCGTCAAATTGAGTGGTTGTGACGTCTTTAATTTTAGATTCTTTTTCTTGATTTTCTTCACCTTTTTCTTCTGGTTTTTTTTCAATGTTTTCTAAATCAACATCGTGGCGATTAATTGACTGGAACTCGAAATCTGTTCCTTTATTTTTGTAAGGAATTGCAACCGTTACCCAGAATTCATCAACCGAGTCAATCAAGAAAATTACCTCAATCTCTTTCTTCAAAAATATTTCAAGCTGCGGTGAAGATTTAGCCTTTTCAACCGATTCTGCCGTTAAGAAGAAAATCTTGTCCTGACCAGCCTTGGCGCGGTCTAAATATTCGGCGAGCGAGATTAATTTACCGTCAGATTTTGAAGAATAAAAACGTGAAACTTCCAAAATCTTTTCACGAAATTCTGAAGATTCACAAAGCCCCTCCTTCAAAACCGCGCCAAAATTATTCCAGAATTCGAGATATGAATCCCCCTCGTTACGCAACTCATCGCTTTGCGATGAACGCGTAACATCCCCCTTGGACAATGGGGATGAATCCCTACAAGCAATCTCCTTGTCCGATAGTTTTTTGAGCTCAGAAAGCACTTTATTCACCACAGATTTTCTGATTTTATCAAGCACCACACTATGCTGTAAATTCTCACGACTGATATTTAGAGAAAGATCGTCAGAGTCGATAAGGCCGCGCAGGAAGCGCATGCAGGCTGGAACGAGGCTTAGCTCTTCGCTAATAAAAACTCTTTTTACGTAAAGCTTTACAGAAGTTTTTCGATCAGGATGAAAGAGGTCAAATGGCTTACTTGCTGGGATGAAGAGTAGATTAGAGAAATTTACGGCCCCTTCAATTTTACTGTGAATCGTCATGAACGGCTCACCGGGAAGGTGGGAAATATGTTTAAAAAAATCCTGGTATTGCTCAGGAGTAATTTCTTCTTTTGATCTTGTCCAGAGGGCTGCAGCAGAGTTTAAAGTTTCAACTTTTGCGCCAGCTTCTAAATTCTCTGGGATAAATTCAATCTTAAAATTTATGTGGTCAGAATAGGTTTGAACGACGTGCTTGATGTGAAAGCGATCATGAAAATCTTCGGCATCATCTTTCAAATAGAGGATGATTTTAGTGCCGCGAGGAAATGATTCTTCAACCTCAGCGATCTTGAAGTCAGCTGTTCCACCAGATTCCCATTTCCAAGCTTTGTTGGAATCAAACTTGCGTGAAATCACTTCCACTTTATTCGCAATCATGAAGCTAGAATAGAAGCCTACGCCGAATTGTCCGATTAACTGAACGTCTTTTTGCTTGTCTCCGGTGAGTAATTTAGTGAAATTTTCAGTGCCAGAATGAGCAATTGTTCCGAGGTGAGAGATGAGCTCTTCACGATTCATTCCGATGCCGTTGTCAGTAATGATTAGGAGTTTTTTTGCCTTGTCGGTGGTAATTGAAACCTTCAGCTCGTCTTGCAAAATATCTGGATTCTGTGCGGCTAAGTAACGTAATTTATCACAAGCGTCTGAAGCATTCGAGATCAACTCACGTAGGGCCACATCACGATTTGTGTAGAGTGAATTAATCATTAAGTTGAGAATTTTTCCAACTTCAACATCGAAGGTAAATTTTTGTTCTTGCGTCATGATTTATTAGAAAGTTCAGGATTAAATATTTGGAACCCGTCCTAAGTCTTTTTTGACCCCAGATTTCGCCCTAATTTGGTTTATCTTCTTTTGGTTTTTCGTCCCCCGAGTCCTCTGACGGCTTTGAATCTGACTTGTCCGACTTGTCACGATTTTTTATAGCATCACGAACAGCCTCTACACCTTCTTTTACACCTTTTGCTTTTGAAACAGTGTTAGTTGCCGCACTACGAGCTACGCTCATACCTCGCTTCTGAATGCCGCGTACCGCTTTATAAACTGCCGCCGGACCTTCGGTTGCTAATTTTTCACCCCAATCCCCCTTGAGTGACGCGCCACCTACGAGCTTGGTTATGATGTTTGATAACTGGTCTAGCATCGTATACAAAATAAATAAAATAAGACCAACCTTGAGTAGCGCTAAACCTCTCTCCTGGAGTAGATTGATCCTATTACCAATATCCTTAATAGTATTGCCAGTATCTGACAGTACAGTGACTGTCGCCTCACTCGCGCTTTCATTACTGATATCGTAGCTATCCCCAAGAGTTGGGAGGAAGACTCCTATCACTTCTAATCCTGGAACATTTCCAAATTCACCGGTATCTTTAAGTATGCAGTAAGCACTTTTCTCCTTAGCCTCTTTGTTGCAGAGAATTTTTTTAGGATTTATTTTTCCGTCTCCTTGGAAACGCACGTGCGACGTTAATACTTCCTTGTCAAAAAACACTATCAGGATCGACATGTACAAAAAAAGCACCACAGGCTGAAGAATGAAGCTTAACATCTGAGTCCACCAATTTTTAAAAATGTCTTTAGTCCTTTCAAACAATGATAGAGGAATGACAATCGGAGATACGTATATTAGCAATATAACCGAAGTCATGGATAGCAGAAAAATATGCATCGCTCTTACCGTGATCATGATAAGAAATATCGCCATGAAAAAACTTCCTAGAGAGAAGATAAGTCCATATGGTCCGGTAAAAAAACCGGCTAATATCACCATCATCAGATTTGGTACATTGACACTTGGTCCGAATCCCAGAGCAAAGGCAATCTTACAGTCTAATGTATCCCAAATGGTTAAGTAATCTTTCCCTGGTGGATATTTCGGATGATCATATTTTGTTGTTTCTGACTGGTCAGCATAGTTGAAACGCGGGAATTGACAACCATCTCTTTGGTCTTCTGACTTCGCTATGTCAATATCAAATACAATTTTAGATAAGGAATGCGAGATGCCCAAAACTCCATCGATGAAGACCGTGTGCCATCCGGAACCAAGAGCAAAAAACACCACCAATCCTAGCTTCATCACATAGGCTAATAATTTTTTCTTATCAATCGTTGAGTGCACCGCAATTAACAATCCGAAGCCAAAAAAAGTAACTGACATCACGAGGACCATCTTGATGACAAAGCGTAATTTGTTCTGCACTTTAATAAAAAATGACTCGCCACTCAAACCATCACCCTGCTTACGTATATAACCACTCACACACTCGCCTTTATAATTCGGCATTTCCACCTCATCTTGGCACAAACTGTGTCCCGCCTTGTTCAAAAAAACATTTTCCATTGTCTCTTTGAAGCACTGCACCATGGGAGCGGAAAAGCCTTTTGTATTTAGCGGAATAAGTTCCGAAGAATATCCATAAACATTCTGACTATCACCCTTCATGTCATAACACGCTTGGGAAATATAGTCATTGACATAGTCTCTGGTATTAACTCTGGGAAGAGGTGGAAGTTTTGAGCAATGATTCATGAATTGGCAAAAGTTTGCAATGCGTCCTACATCCTTGCCAGTAAGGGATTCTTTTATTTCTGTTCCACCTCCAAGAGGATGGTCATAGGGACATACGGAATAAGTTTTGGCACAGATGTAGCTACTCTCTCTTTTACTTGGATAGATATCAAACTTAACATCTGTTTGGTCGCCATTACCCACCTTATTAATCCGACATATGGAGCCGAGTTGACAAAATTTATATTCATAATCTCCCGCTCTAATTCCAAAAACTGATTTTTTATTTTCGATACAAAGCGTGGTTTGGCTTCTGTTTTTACAACATTCGTAAGCTTCTTTAGTTGCTTTTATGTCATTATCCCCCTTTGTAGAAGTAAGAAATCTGTGGCATGCGAATGATGGAAGATTGGCAGGACCAGTCATATAATAGCGCTGACTATCGTCAGTATATCCCAACACCTTTTTTCTATAGGCCGCAGTCCAAGTTGAAGGATTCTTACAAGCGTCATCGCCATTATCGGGGAATTCTATTCCTCCATAGATAAACTCACGATAATTCTTATTCGTTATCTCGAAGGTAGCATTCTTGTTTTCTAGCACGTTGCCGCAGTTATCCTTGCCATCAAGAAGCAAGTCTTTCAGACATTTTTTGTAGCTATCCGCCTTCTGCCATTTGCCACTATCAGGAGGATTTTGCTCCCATTTTTGCCAATTATGACCGCATATTCTGGCATCCTGGTAAGTCATCCTTGCCACATCCCATATCACTACTAAAGCAATAACGGCTGCAACAACAGTAGCGGCTTTTGTAGCAGCCGCGGCACAACACCCTGATCCAGTTGGTTCCATTCTACTCATTTTGCCAGCACAAGCCACATTAAGAGTAATTAGTCCCCATGGAACCGTTCCGTGCAAAAGTGGTAATTCCGGACCAAAAGGAAGTGGTTGACAAGCAAAACGTGCCGCCAAGCCCGCGGCCACCATCGCCGCTCCAACAGATCCAATATAAGCAGCACAAGTAGGATTGCTAAAAACCCAGTTGATATCCTTATTATCCATGAACGGATCCCAATTGATTTCGCCGGTATAGCATCTATCTCCTCTAAAATCTATCTCTCCCCTGACGCCGTCGTAGGCAAAGCTGATACTTGGAAAAAGTGGAATAAATATGGAGAGAATAACGAGGTGGGAAACGAGAGTTTTATAGAGTCGTGAAGTTTTGAATCGTTTAATCAACATCAAAAATCTTGATTAATTGATTAACTTTTTCATTGCCGGTTTTGAGTGAAGTACGGTTTGCGATTAGGTAGGAAGTGACATTCAGCACATTCTTTATTTCAACCAAACCATTCTCTTCTAACGTTTTTCCGCTACTAACTAAATCTAGTATGAAGTCGCACAAATTCAGGCTTGGAGCGATTTCGATGGCACCATTGAGCTTAATAATTTCGGACTGAATACCGAGATGAGAGAAATATTTTGTGGCGATATTTGGATATTTGGTGGCGATTCTGATATGGCTTCGTGTGTGCAATTCTAGTTTAGCGCCTTTCTTTGCTGCAAGAGCTAGGCGACATTTTCCAATTTTAAGATCGAGTAGAGGAAAAATTTCTGTAGATAAAAACTCTTCCAATACATCAAGCCCACAAATTCCTAAATCTGCTGCACCAAATTTTACAAATGTTGCAACATCAAAGCTTCTAACCCTAAGCAAATCAAGGCTTGGGTCATTTGTGGTGAAGATTAATTTTCGCGAAGATTCATTAAAAAAATCTTCTTCCGGAAGTAAATTTATCTTCAACAATAAAGGCTTAAGCTCATCTAAAATTCTTCCCTTCGGAACCGCCATTAATAGCTTTTTCATAATCGCCTAAAAGTTTTTTGCCTAAAAGTTTTTTGTATATCGCATAATCGCACCAAAAACATTATCGCTTTCTAAGCTAGTTTTACGATTGGTGCGCTGATTTTTATACCCGACTTGAATGAGCAATTTGTCAAAAAAAGCATTCTTGTAAAATTCATAACCAACAGAAATTTCGGATACATTTCGATTGGTGCCATTGGTTCCAACTTCAATATTCCTATGCTCCGCGCTGGCTAAGGTTAAATTCCAATTACGATAGATTTTTCCAGAAATTCCGATGGTGAGGTAATCTTCAAAAATATTAGAATTTCCTCCGAGATTTTTTGTTTTTGCATATTCAAGCAAGGTTTCAACTTTTAGATTTTCACGAATCGGAATTCTATACATCATGTTTGCAACGAAACTTTTTTGATCGCCAACCTTATCTTGAGAAACTGAAGTTTGCCTTCCATCAACCGCTAAATTTGCGTATGCAAAATGATAAAAAAGCTGCTCGTGTTTATCAAAATTAAAATTGATATCAAGTGAAGCCAGATAAGACTCTAGAGATCTTGTATCTCCTGGCTTTGCATCCGATCTTGAGGCAGAGTCACGGTTTGTAATCACGGAATTATCAAAATTTTTACGATCATTTGTAAAGGCAGCAAAGCCAAAATTGTAGTGACCAGTTTTTTTCAAATTTCCGGCCTTCATCATCGCATTAATTCCGAGCTTTTCAGAGAATTTATAATTATTAGCAACGTCGTAAGTCCAGATTCCGTGGTTCCAACGCCAAGCATTGCCAAAGTTTAAAATAAATTTTCCACCGACAATCGCAGTTCTTTTTCCGTTGTAGCCAAGGATAAATTCTTGCATACTGATCCCAAGATTTTCAAAAGATCGGTCTCCTCCGCCTTGCGGTAACTGATTCCTTCTGACCCTCTCTGATGCCTGAGATGATTCCGAAAGACTAAAATAAGTTTTTAAAAATAGATTCTGACTAAAAGAAAAAGTTGAGAAAAGCTTGGCAGAGCCGCTAGTTGATTTAAATTCGTTTTTTCTGTTGGTGCTTTGATAATTATCATCGAAGCTAAGGCCCGCGATCAGACGGTTGGAAACTTTGGGAAGAAAAATTTGTAACGTTTTTTGTAGATCAACCATCCCATCTTCATCAATGATGGTTTTGATTGCACCCTCCTTCGCATCATCATTTTGTACGGCATTTTGTACGGCTTCAGATTGTAAAATTATTTCCTCCCGAGACGTAGATTGTGAATTAGCTTCTGGCAGCTTTACCTCCGGCTCATTTACCACTTCCTTCTGCATTACAACCTCTTCTTTTTCTATCTTCCTCCGTACTACCTTACTTAATTTTATCTTGTCTTTTTGTTGCAGTTTTTTGTTTTTTTGTACTATTTTTTGAAATGAATTTTTGTTCTTCTTTACCACGCGAGAATTACTAACAACTGACTTGATCTGCTTTTTTGTGGTTTGACTTTTTGCCTCCTGATTAGCCAACGCCGGTGTGGCCAAAGTAATGACGAGAAGAAATAATAAAAAACTTTTCATCTTTTCTGTTGGGGGATTGATTTTTACTTTGATGAGGAAAGCTGGAATTTCTCTATCGAAACTGATTTGTATAAAAAATGTTCTCTACCCTCTTAATCGCAATATGTTTTTCCTTGGGATTTTTCGTTGAAAGTATTGTTGGGTTCGGAGGTGGAATAATCGCCTATTCAATTCTGGCTTTCTTTCTGGATCTAAAGGAAATGGTGCTGATTGGACTCTACATTGGAACATGCGCCAGCGCTTATATTTGCTACACCGACATTAAGTCTTTCGATAAGAAAATATTTAAATCTTTGATTCCAGCTTCACTAATTGGAACCATGCTAGGAGTGCTCATTTTTAGCAAATTTTCTTCAGAAAATTTAGCTTTAGGACTTGGATTTCTGTTGATATTATTATCGATCAAAATTTTATTTTTTGACAAATTTATCTTTCCAAAAGTTCTAAAAACTAAACTGATTTTCTTAGGTGGATTAGCTCAAGGAGCATTTGGAACTGGCGGTCCTTTTTGGGTAAATGCAGTAGTAAAAGATTTTAAAACGAAGTCTTCTTTGCGTACCACAATGGCAGTAACGTTTGTTTCTTTTAATCTGATTAGAATATTGCAATTGCTGGCGCAGGGTCAAATTCGATCTGACTTTTTTACGCAAATTTGGTGGGTTATAATTCCTGTTTCTATTTCCATCTACGCCGGCTACCGCGTTCACCTAAAAGTCAGTGAAAATGTTGTAAAAAAAATGATTGCATGCTTGACGGTTGCAACTGGAATCAAATTGTTTTCAAAAGCATTTATTTGATGAAATTTTACCAATAAAAAGATTACCTATCTACTCATCTGCATCATTGCCTTTTCAGGCTATATCACGTCTTCTTCTTTTGTAAAATATCAGAAAAAAAATTTGGCGAAGAGTCAAAGAATATTCAGGAACTTCTTGGAGAGGTGGCTGACAAAAATCCTTTAGGAGAAGATAACGATCCTTCAGAACAAGAGTTCGGCAATATTTCTAGTCGCCTTTTTTTCTTTCATCATACGTCATAACTAAGCTCAATAATTACTATCGTAATCACTTCGTTTCAGAATTTATTCACCCCATTCCCACCACTAGCGTCCCAACGTCCGACCTAGAACAACAAGCCTTGGCGATGATCATCCTCACAACTTTTGTAGTTAAAGTCCGCGAAGAGCTTATTTACTTGGGTTCGTTCAAAAACATTCACGCTCAAAACCTGTAGAATTTCGTAGAGAG
>CAMDJN010000008.1 GCA_945900795.1 Rickettsia typhi
AGAGACGAAAGAAATATTCTGCTTCAGTAAAGAATTTTTAACCTGGGTGTAAAATGTTTTTAAAAAGGCTAATGTCAGCTGACGGTGCGAGGATAGGTTTGAGTCGTCAACTTCTTCAAGCTTAGCAATATCTGTATCCGAGTGCTCAAATTCATCAAAATGATTTTTTAACTTTGTAGCAATTTTAATCGCTTGCGCTGCATCAAGACTTTGACCGCCATTATTAAAAAGATTAATTTTTTGTATTTCCTTACTAAGAAAAAAAATAAAATCTGAATCAGACAGAACCCTGATTTTACGCATTTCATCAAGGATTTCTTGTACTTCTCTATTCGGCAAAAAATCCACAAAATCTTCATGAGAAATTTCCGAGATCGACTTAACATTTAACAAGGTCGCACAATCCAACCCAAAACATTTTTTCTTTAATTCATGACAAGATCGGTTATTTGGTAAAAGGATTCTTACCTCCCGAAACGTCACTTCCGAATTTTTGCCATCAAAAAAATTTTCCCTCAACCACTGCAGAAGTGATTCTAGAAAATTATAATTTGCAGGAATGTTGTAGATGTTTGATTTTTTCAACGATGCTTTGTGATGGGCCTTACCCCAGCCTCCTCTTCAATCAGCCCAACAATATGCTCAACTAACTCTTCACTGCCAACCTTGTGATTTGGCTTACCATACATGTAAACATTATGCTTACCCTGCCCTCCTCCCGTAATACCAATTTGCGTGTGCGCCGCCTCTCCTAAGCCATTTACAACGCATCCAAGAATTGAAATTGTAACTGGAGTTTTGATGTGCTCAACCCGCTTCTCAACAGCCTCAACAGTTTTCACAACGTCAAATGCTTGACGGGCGCAAGACGGGCAGGAAATAAGATTTACACCGCGATGACGCAGTCCAAGAGACTTTAGAATTTGGTAGGCAACTTTAACCTCCTCTTTCGGATCGGCAGAAAGTGAGACTCGCATCGTATCCCCAATTCCACTCCACAGCAGAGCTCCAAGCCCGATTGAAGATTTTACCGTTCCAGCGGCAAGACTTCCGGATTCAGTAATGCCAATATGCAAAGGGTAATCACAAACTTCCGCAAGCGCTTTGTATCCAGCAACTGCAAGAAAAACATCCGAAGCTTTTACACTGATTTTAAAATTGAAAAAATCGTTATCTTCAAGAATTTTGATATGTCTTTGAGCTGATTCAACCAAGGCCTCTGGGGTTGGAGTTTTGTATTTATCAAGCAAATCTTGTTCGAGAGATCCCGCATTAACACCTATTCGAATTGAGCAGCCGTAATCTTTAGCAGCCTTAATGACTTCCTTCACCTTTTCATCTGATCCAATATTTCCTGGATTTATTCGCAAACATTTCGCACCAGCTTCTGCCGCTTCAATACCGCGACGGTAGTGAAAGTGTACATCGGCAATGATAGGAACCTGGCAATGCGGAATAATTTTACGAAGCGCCTCGGTTGATTCTTTATCGGGAACGGAGATGCGCATCAACTCCGCACCCAACTCCGCACATTCATTCACTTGACGAATTGTTGCCTGAACATCAGTAGTCGGTGTATTAGTCATAGACTGCACCGAAATTGGCGCATCTCCTCCAACCGCCACATTTCCTACAAAGATCTGACGAGATTTACGACGGTGAATTGCTCGGTAAGGGCGGATTTCGTTGAGCTGATCTTGCATGAATTTTTGGACCTAAGAAGAGATTGAGTCGAATATTTTTAGAATTTTTTGTTGGCTTTTACTAAGTAATTCTAGCAGCTTTTTTTTGTCAAAATTTAAAACTGTTACGATCGAAGAGAAATCTTTAAATCCACTTCCAGCATAGCTTTGGAAAGTCTTAATTTCTGGAATTTTTAAGTAACTAATTACAACTAAAACACGAAAGAAAATCTCTGGAAAGTTTTCCTCTAAAGCCAAAATATTGAATTGATTGTTTTCATGTTGAGATTGCTGCGCGGCAGTTAATGAGGCAGTCTCAATCAAGCCTTCCAATGTTTTTACGTATTTTCCTTCGGCAATTTCTTCAATAAAATCTTCCAAATTTTCAAAGAATTTTAGGTAAAATTTTTCTAGATTTTCTTCGTTAAATTGAAAAATACCAAATTCACCTTCCCAAATTTTTGGATCAGCTTTATCAAGGCGGAAAGCGGTTTTGAGGAACTCATCTTCGATTTCTTCTGGAGAAAATTCTTTGGTTAAAAAAGATAAAAATTGAGGAAGATGAGAAACTAGAGCGTAGATTTCATCATGCTTTTTTGCGGTCAAAGAAGTATCGGGAATGGCTCTAATTTTTTTTACTAAGTCTTCAATTTTTGTCTGGAAAATTTTGTTAACTTTCGTTGGATTCTTTGTTCCAATTTCTGAACAAATTATAAATTTCTTTTCAACAAAAAGATCGGGGTCTGAATTCTCAAATCCAGACTTTTCAGAACCCGCAATCGGATGACATGGTACAAAATTATGAAGCAAGTTTTCAGGAATAATGTTCGATTTTGAGTTCAACTCTTTTATTGAGCCGAGATCAATAACTATCGCATCTTTTTTAATTTTATTCAAAATCTGATCCAAAGTTTTTTTATACTCGGACAAAGGCGTAGCCAGTACGATCAAATCAAAAGTTATGAGCTCTTTTTGAAAAGAGTCCAAATCACTTTTTCCATCACGGATCAGGCCTATAGCTTTAGCCAAATTAACTGATTCAATGTTCACATCACAGGCAAAAATTTCTTCACTAATTTGATATTTTTGAAGCGCTTTAGCAAATGATCCCCCGATCAAACCAAGGCCAATGACGAGTGTTGTTTTAAAGTTGTAAGCCAAGGTAAAATGTTTTAAAAAAATTGTTGCAAAGATGGATGTTGTAATTTTACTCGCAGAGGCACATTTTTGCGCCGATTTCCATTTCCCCTTTGTCATCTTTAGAAAATGAAAAAAACAGTCTTAGTTTTTCTGGCAATCCTTGTTCTCACAACTTCCTGCACAAGAAAAATAATAGACGTTAAAAGCCCTTGCGTTTCTAAAAGCGATGGGCCTTGCGGCCCAAAAAAACCGATTAACGATTGGTGGTTAAAAAACATTAAACAAGAAAAACAAACTTCTTAAAAAATATATGACCGAAGAATCAAATACAGGGAAAAGTTTTGCTGACAGGTTCGGCAAAAAGCCCGCTACGACCTCTACTCAATTAAGCACAGCACCAACATCTAACGCGTCTTCTGCAAAAAAATCAGTTGATCCGAAGAAAAAAATGCAAGCAGATTTGATTTATCTGGTTAAGGGTGTTGATGCCGGCCGTAACGCTTGGTATTACGTATTAGTTGAGCGCACTAAGGTTCAACTATTTCTCAAAGCACTTAATGACAACATCATCGAGCTCGATAAATACAGCGTGATTCTCTACTCAGCCTATGGAGACGAGCCACCTTCAGATATTACTGACAAACTAAAAGACGAATATGGTATTGATGGCTAAAGCCTAATCTCCGTAACATTTGTTTGCATAGAGCATCCAAAAACTTGATGCTATGCAAACCGCATCTCTAAAATTCCCTCCTCCATCACCTCCTACTCCCCAAATCATATGAAGAAAAATTTTAGGACGTTTTTTCTCGTCACCACTGCAAGTTTTGTAGGATTTTTCTCCGCGCTTTCTCTGTCTCAAATCCAGATCAAATCAATAAATCTCGATAATAAAAAAATTACTGGAGACCAGGATTACAGCGGCTTCATTGATAACGTGGTCTCGAGAGTTAAGAAAGATTATGTCGACGAAAAAACTGACAAACAGCTCTCGGAAGCTGCTGCAAGCGGCATATTATCCTCGCTCGATCCGCATTCATCCTATCTAAACGAAGATGCATTTAAAGAAATGCAGGTTCAGACCAAAGGTGAATTTGGTGGAGTTGGGATAGAAATTACTATGGAATTTTCTGTCGTGAAAGTGATTTCAGCAATCGAAGATACTCCAGCCTTTGAAGCCGGAATACAACCAAGTGATTACATCACAAAGATTGATGGAAAAAGTGTAGTCGGAATGACTATTGAAGAGGTCGTAAAAAAGTTACGAGGCAAACCAAAAACAAAAGTACAAGTCACAATTTTACGCAAGAATGAAAAGGCGCCTATAGAAAAAACCATCACACGTCAAATCATTAAATTAAAAGCTGTTAGATCAGCAAAATTTACTGACGTTCTTTACATCAAGGTTAATACTTTTTCTGAAAAATCTTACGACGGCATAATATCCTCGGTAAAAAAACTCAAAGAAGAAGTTGGCGAAAAAAATATCAGAGGATTAGTTCTGGATTTACGAAACAACCCAGGAGGCTTACTTGATCAAGCTGTGCGCGTAAGTGACATTTTTTTAAACAAAGGAGATGGTATCGTTTCAATCAAAGGAAGAACAAGCGAACCAGTAAATTATGAGGATAGTTCCGACGAAGACCTGGTGGCCAATTTACCAATCGTGGTCTTGATCAATGAAGGCTCCGCTTCAGCTTCCGAAATTGTTGCAGGCGCTTTACAAGACAATAAACGCGCCGTCATCATGGGAACAAAATCATTCGGTAAAGGCTCCGTTCAAACAGTTATTCCCCTTGAAAAACAGCGCGGCGCTCTACGCCTTACCACTTCACTTTATTACACTCCAAGCGGTAGATCAATTCAGGCTAAAGGCATCGAACCAAACATCGAAGTAACGAATGCAAAAATTGAAAAACAAAAGAGCGGTGAAGATTCGGAATCTAGCCTCAACGGACATATTGAAGCACAACTCAATGAAGTCTTAAATGAAGCTAAAAAAGAGAAAGCAAAAAAAGAAAAGGTTGGTGATGAGAATTTTGAACTTTACGACAAAGATTACCAACTTGCTCGCGCAATTGACTTGGTGCGCGGCATCGGTGTTTACAGAGCCGCAACAAGTAGCGATAAGAAGTGAATATACTTAAGAAACCTCTTAAAAACCAGAATTTTTTGAGGAATTTTGTTGATGAAGAAAAGCGTCTTTGGTATATTGGAGCTCCACGCAAAGCGGGGCGTGACTCGTGTCGCGTACAAAATAAAAACTTATACCCAATCAACTTCTTGAAGTTGGTTGGGTATATACCAAACCTGATTAATTGCGGACTTCTTTCGCTTCTTTGTCTAATTTTTTTTCTAACAAACATCTCAAATTCTCTTTCTCAGGAGAATTATATCATCGCCCGCATCAATAGGAGGGCAATCACCAGCATTGATCTCGCAGATCGCTATCTCTTCTCAATTCTCATCTCAAAAATTAAAGCCACCTCGAATCAGGATCGCGATCTAATCACGAATCAATTACTAAAAAAAATGATTGATGAGGAGTTGATCAATCAAGAAGCGGGGCATTTAAAGATTGAAGCTGCTCAATCAGAAATTGAGGAGTTGCTTGACCACGTAGCTACTCAGCATGGCAAAAACAGTGCGCAGTTCAAAGAATTTTTACTAAGAAATAAAATTTCATTCGAAAATTATTCCAAACAAATCGAGTCAGAAATTTTATGGTCAAAGATTATCTCAGAACTACTTAAGCCAAAAATCAAAATTACAGAAGTCGAATTGAAAGAATTTTTTGAACAGAATAAATTCGATGTTGATGTAAAAAAAATTTCACTTTCCGAAATTTTAATCTCCACTTCAGGAAAGAATTCTTTAGAGAGCGATTTTCAGCTAGCAAAAAAGCTACAGACAGAATTGTCTAGAGGTGTGGCAGACTTTCGCAACGTGGTAAAACAATTTTCTGATGCAATAAATTCTGAACATGGCGGAGAAGTGGGATGGGTTTCAAAATTCGATATTGACCCCAAGATTTACTCAGAAATTTCCAAGCTACACAAGGGAGAATATTCTGAACCGATACTTCTTGCAGACGGCTACCACGTTTTTCGTTTGAATGATTCTAGAACGGAAATCAAAATCCCTGACCAAAGCATGCGTGAAGCACAGGATGTAATTCGAGCAAGAAAGCTACAAAATATGGCCAGAGGTTATCTGATGGATTTACGCAAAAAATCTTTCATAGAAGTAGACGATCGTAAATCGCGTCCACCCTACTAAAAATCTAATGGAACTGTCGCAAATCCTGGTAAAAACCTTTTGAGGTTAACAATGATTCAAGGTTGTGCTAGGAAGTTGAATTCACCGAGATTAAAACTAATTCATATTTTTTTTCCCACCCCTTGTTAAAAAATTAACTCTTCCTAACTTCACGATGCTCTCAGATTTTAAAAATATTCCCAACTTATTTAACAATTAATCTAAACTAAACATGAAAATAAAACCTTTGCATGATCGCGTTCTTGTTGAGCGCATCGAAGCCGAAAGCAAAACTGCTGGCGGTATTATTATTCCAGACACTGCAAAAGAAAAACCAGCTGAAGGCAGAATAGTCGCAGTTGGAGAAGGTGCTCGCGATGACAGTGGTAAAAGAATTGCTCTTGACGTTAAAAAGGGCGACCGCGTTCTTTTTGCAAAATGGGGCGGAACCGAAGTTAAGGTTGATGGTAAGGAACTCATCATCATGAAAGAGTCTGACATCTTGGCCATTATTGAATCAACCAAATAGCTCAATTTAACAACAAATTAAACAATTTTATGGCACCAAAAGAAATTTTATTCGGATCAGATGCTCGTGCGAAGATCCTTGAAGGCGTAGACATTATTGCCAATGCAGTAAAGGTTACCCTCGGACCAAAAGGTCGTAACGTTGTAATCGAAAAATCTTTCGGCGCTCCACGCATCACGAAAGACGGCGTAACCGTTGCCAAAGAAATTGAACTTGCTTGTAAGTTTCAAAATCTTGGCGCGCAAATGATTAAAGAAGTCGCTTCCAAAACCAACGACATTGCTGGAGATGGCACTACTACTTCTACCGTTTTAGCTCAAGCAATTGTGCGTGAAGGTGTGAAATCAGTTGCGGCAGGAATCAATCCAATGGATTTAAAGCGTGGAATTGATTTAGCCGTTGAAGCTCTTGTTAAAGAACTTGGCAAGATGAGTAAAAAAATCAGCAGCAAGGAAGAGATCGCACAAGTTGCGACAATTTCTTCCAATGGTGATTCTGAAATTGGCAGAAAAATTGCTGAAGCAGTTCAAAAAGTTGGACCAGACAGTCCAATTACTGTTGAAGAAGCAAAGGGTCTAGAGTTTGAAGTTAATGTTGTTGAAGGCATGAATTTCGACCGCGGATACCTTTCTCCTTACTTCATTACCAATGGTGAAAAAATGACCGTTGAGTTTGAAAATCCATACATCCTTCTTTTCGAGAAAAAAATCTCCAGCCTACAAACGATGGTTCCACTTCTTGAGGCTGTAGTTCAAGCTAGTCGTCCACTTTTGATTATTGCCGAAGATGTTGAAGGTGAAGCACTTGCTGCTTTAGTCGTTAACAAGCTTCGTGGTGGGTTGAAAGTTGCTGCAGTTAAAGCTCCTGGTTTCGGCGATCGCAGAAAATCAATCATGGAAGACATTGCAGTTTTAAGTGGCGGTCAATTGATCTCTGAAGATCTTGGCATGAAGCTTGAAACAGTTACTCTTAAACAGCTTGGCCAAGCTAAAAGAGTGATCATCGACAAAGAAAATACTACCATCGTTGATGGTGGTGGAAAATCAGTTGATGTAAAAGCTCGCTGCACTTCAATCAAGTCTCAAATCGAAGAAACTACTTCTGATTATGACAAAGAAAAACTTCAAGAAAGACTAGCTAAACTTTCTGGTGGAGTCGCTATCCTCAAGGTTGGCGGAACTACTGAAGTTGAAGTCAAAGAAAGAAAAGATCGCGTTGAAGATGCCCTTCACGCTACTCGTGCTGCGATGCAAGAAGGTATCGTTGCCGGAGGCGGAGCTGCTCTTCTCTTTGCTGGACGCGCTCTAGACAAAGTTAAAGGTGCTAATGATGACCAAAATGTCGGGATCAACATCATCAAAAAAGTTGTTCAATCTCCGATTCGTCAAATCGCTGAAAATGCTGGTTTCGACGGAGCTGTTGTGGCTAATGAAGTATTATCGAAAGGTGAGGCTTCTTATGGTTACGATGCTCAAAACAATAAATATTGCGACATGTTTAAAGCTGGAATCGTTGATCCAACTAAAGTTGTCAGAACTGCACTTCAAGATTCTGCATCAATTGCTGGATTATTGATTACTACCGAAGCTGCAATCATCGAAAAGAAGGATGACAATGCTGGTGCCTCTGGTGGAATGCCTGGTGGTATGGGTAGTATGGGAGGTATGGGAGGATTTTAATCACTCACCAAATTTTATCGCCTGACCCGTTCAACCCCGTTCGTAAAATGTGTTTTAGCTTTTACGAACGGGGTTTTTTTACGCTTTTTTTAGAATAAAGTAGGACTTACGCAAACCACAATTTTTTAGGAGATTTCTAGAAAGAGAAAAATTTAACGAGGGAGTGTATACAGATATACATGACCGAAGTTAAATTTTTTCTGACGCAGAAATCGCCAAAAAAGTATGGGAATGCGTAAGTCCTATAAAGATTACAACCAACTATGCTCCAAATTGCAATTGTAGCACTACGAGAAATATTAGAAATAGCACTCATTGTTGGCATATTAATCACAGCGACAAGGGATATTTCTGGCAGAACTAAATGGATCTTAGGTGGTCTAATTCTTGGAATCGCAGGATCGATCATCATAACATTCTTTACTGACAATATTTCAGAAAGTCTGGATGGTAACGGACAAGAATTCTTCAACGGACTAATCTTGCTAGCAGCATCATTCATGATCACCTGGACAATATTATGGATGCAAAAACATGCCAAATTACTCTCCGGAGAATTAAAAAAAATTAGCCACTCTGTGCGTGACGGCAAAAAACCACTCTACACCCTGCTTGTAGTAGTACTGCTTTCAACTTTACGCGAAGGAACTGAAATCGTTCTCTTTACTTACAGCTACTACATTTCTGGTGTTAGTATCGGAGAAATTATCTGCGGCTTGGTAATTGGAATCAGTCTTGGATGCGCCGCTGGTTTGGCAATTTATTTCGGAATCCTGAAAACATTCGGAAAATATTTTTTTCCAGTCACAACCTGGATCTTGGTTTTTCTATCTGCCGGCATAGCGGCAAGTGGAATTGGTTTTTGGGTAAATGCAGCAATAGTGCCAGCGCTAGGAAATCCAATATTCGATAGCTCCGCAATAATCTCACAACAAAGTTTTTTCGGGGAATTATTACATCTATTTTTTGGATATATCGACAGACCAACTGGATCACAACTTATTGCCTACATATTGACCATCATTTTTTTGATAGTTGGATTGCGAATCGCTAAAAGAATTTAGGTGAAGATGAGCATTTACGAATTGGGAGCACGTCACATGTGGCTTCCCTACACTCAGATGAAAAATCACCAACCACAACTTAACATCAGGACAGCAAAAGGTTCAAAAATCTTTCTCGAAGACGGTAATGTTTTAATCGATGGTATATCATCCTGGTGGAGTGCGGCGCATGGTTACCGCCACCCTCATATAATCAAAGAAATCACCAAACAGGCAAAAATTCTTCCACATATCATGCTGGCAGGATTTGCCAATGACTCGACTTACAAACTAGCTCATCGTCTTTGTAAGTTTACCGGAATAGATCGGGTTTTTTTTTCCGACTCTGGCTCAACAGCAGTAGAAGTGGCGATGAAAATTGCTTGGCAGTTTCATATAAATTCTGGCTACAAACAAAAAACAAAATTCCTTTCTTTTAAAAATTCCTATCACGGAGACACTACTGGCGCGATGTCGCTTGCAGATCTTGATTCCGGCATGCATAAAAAATTCCAGAAAATTCTACTAAAAAATTTCTGTCTCGATCTCCCAAAAAACCAAAATGACCTCGATTTTTTTGAAGATTTTATCAAGAAGAATAAGAAAGAATTAGCCGGAATTTTTATTGAACCATTGGTGCAATGTGCTGGAGGAATGCTGTTTCATGAGGTCCAAATTTTGGAATCTATTTACAAAATCATAAAAAAGCATGATGTAATTTTTATCGCGGATGAATGTGCTACAGGATTTTATCGCACAGGTAAAAAATTCGCATGTGATCATGCAAAAATTACACCGGATATTTTAATTGTTGGAAAGGCTCTAACTGGCGGCGTAGTAACATTGGCAGCAACCCTGGTCTCAGAGAAAATTTTTGAAAAATTCCTTGGAGATTCTCTTGATTTGGCTTTAATGCATGGTCCGACCTTCATGGGCAATCCACTTGCTTGCGCTGCCGCAAACGCCTCTTTAGACCTATTCGAAAATAATGATTACGAGAAAAAAATTTTTGAGGATGAGAAATTTTTAAAATCAGAACTCACAAAATGTTACGATTCTAAAAATGTAAAAGAAGTGAGAGTGCTTGGCGCAATTGGTGTAATAGAGCTAAAGTCTAATAATTCGTGGAAAGAAATTTCTGAACTACGCAAAAAATTTATTGAATCAGGAATTTTTTTAAGACCATTCGGAGATGTGGTTTATTTGATGCCAGCACTAAATATCGAAAGAAGAAATCTCAAAAAAATTACCAGCTCTATTTTGCACTTGCTGTAATTGCAAACTTTACCATCACATCATCCCGCACCCCATTTGCTTTTTTCTCATCAGCATTTCCAACGCCAAATCCCGAACGTTTCAACGAAAATCCGCCTACAGCTTTTGCATTATTTTTTGAAAATTCTTTGAATGAAAAATCAAAACTAACACGCGATTCCATACCCTTCATATTCAAAACTCCATCAACATGAAATTTATCATCGGAGATTTTGCTGATTTTTTTGGATTGAAAAATCACCTTAGGGAAAATTCTGGTATCGAACCAATCCTCACTCTTCAAGGTATCAACAGCCTCTTTGAATGACATTGAGATTGAATTTAAATCAATTTCGATTCTGATCTTACTCTCATGAAGAAGGGTTTTATCAAAAAGAATTTCACCAGAAAAATTCTTAAATGAACCGTTAATTTTTGAACCATCCTGGATAGCAACAAATTCAATATTACTTAAACCAGAAGTAATGTCCCAAGACGTTAATTTTGCAGCTTCAGACTCAGAAGTAATAAAAAAAGTAAGCCAAACAAACGTAAGAAGTCGCAAAAAAACTTTTTTCATTAACTTGACAAGATTTGCGTTAAAAACCATTTCACGGTCACCTCTAAATTTTCTCTGAATGTCTTGTTTGGCCTAAATCCCAACTCATTTTCAGCCTTACTATGATCTATCGCGTAACGCCTATCGTGACCAGGTCTATCAACAACAAAAGTGATTTGATTTTTGTAAGAAATACCATCTGATCTTGGCTGTAATTCATCAAGCAATTCACAAATTTCTATTGTCAGATCAATATTCTTCTTTTCCGTATTTCCACCGAAGCAGTAAGTTTGTCCGACCATTCCTTGAAGCAAAGCCAACAAAACTCCATCAACATGATCTTTTACAAAAATCCAGTCACGCACATTTTTACCATCACCATAAATTGGGATCTGTTTTTTATTTATTGCGGAGTAAATTATAGTCGGGATCAGTTTTTCTAAATGTTGGTGAGGCCCGAAATTATTGGAACAATTAGTAACTATCGTCGGCAGAGAATATGTTTCGTGCCAAGCGCGCACTAGATGATCAGATGCTGCTTTAGAAGCTGAGTAGGGTGAGTTTGGTTTGTAAGAATTTTTCTCAGTAAATTTTGGATCATCAAACGCCAGAGAGCCGTAAACCTCATCAGTTGAAATATGAAGAAAACGAAAATCAGATTTTTTTCTCTCTTCAAGATTCTGCCAATAATTCAAGCTAGAACCAAGTAAGTTGCACGTTCCGACCACATTGGTAAGAATAAAATCATCAGGATTTTTTATCGAATTATCGACATGGGACTCAGCAGCAAAATTTACGACATAGTCAATTTCTTCACCATGAAGGATTTTTTTCATCAGCTCTTTATCTGCAATATCACCCCTGATAAATTTAAAGTTTTTGTGATTTTGAACAGATGAAAGATTGGTAAGACTTCCGGCATAAGTTAGCTTGTCTAGGACAATAGCTCTATGTTGGTCATTGCAAATTTTGACTGCAAAATGACTTCCGATAAAACCCGCTCCACCAGTGATAAGAAAATTTTTCATAATATATCAAACACAGAATCAGGACATCCAAACACGATGTAAGGTAACCCTGGACTCATTACCAGCGTAAAATTACTGATCCCCATGTCAATCCTCCACCAAGAGCTTCTAACACTACCACATCATGATCTTTTATTCTTCCAAGTTTATTTGCATAATCCATCGCAAGCGGAATTGATGCTGCAGACGTATTGGCATGATCTCGCACTGTTATTATCACCTTTTCTTGCGGCAAATTAAGGCGCGTAGCAACAGCATCCAAAATACGTGTATTGGCTTGATGCGGGATGAGTAGATTAACATCATTTATCGATAAACCAGCCTTCTCCAGGCAAGATAAAACGGATTTGGACATTTTATCAACCGCATGCCTAAAAACCTCTTTGCCGGCCATTTCAATGAAACCAGCTTTTTGATTGAATGAAATTCCGCCACTGGTTTTTAGAATGTTGCAAAGATCTCCATCGGAATGCAGATCGGAAGCGATGATACCACGATTTTCTTCTTCCGTTGCTTGCAGTAATACCGCCCCAGCGCCATCACCAAACAATACACAAGTATTACGATCTGTCCAATCAACTATGCGTGAAAGGGTTTCCGCACATATCACCAACGCATTTTTTACCTGCTTTGATTTTATGAAAGCATCAGCCGTTGCAAGCGCATAAACAAAGCCGGAACAAACAGCCTGCACATCAAAAGCAAAAGCATTTTTTGCACCAATTTTAGACTGAACTATAGTGGCAGTTGATGGAAATGTTAGGTCTGGAGTTGTTGTTGCGAGGATGATCATTTCAACCTCGTCAATTTTGAGGTTGTAGTTTCTTGAGAGGTCTAGAACCGCTTTTGCAGCAAGATCTGAGGTTAATTCCCCATCGTCTGCGATATGTCTTGTTTTAATCCCGGTTCGTTCCGTGATCCATTCATCTGTGGTTGAGACAAGGCGCTCCAATTCGCTATTGGTAAGAATCTTTTTTGGCAAATACGAGCCCGTGGCAATTATTCTGCTATTTGTCATTTACTTTGTCATCTTTTAACCCATGGATTGTCGATGATTCAATCTCTTTAGTTATTTGTTCATTGATTTTATTTCTTACCAAAGAAATTGCCACTTTGATTGCGTTAGCAAATCCACCGGAATCTGTACTCCCATGACTTTTTACAACGACTCCATTTAACCCAACCAACATTGCACCATTATGTATCCTGGGATCAACTGTCTTAGCGAACTTGTTGATGGAATAGCCGGCAAAAAGATATCCGATCTTAGACCATATGCTGTCCATAAAACCATCCTTAACTAATCCAGCTACCATTTTACAAGTACCTTCGATCGCTTTTAAGGTTATATTTCCACAAAAGCCATCTGTTACCACAACATCAACAACACCACTTACCACTCCATCACCTTCAACATAGCCATAAAAATCATCTCTTAAATTACTTTCCCTCAGAAGCGCTGCTGCTCCTCTTACTAGGTCATTTCCTTTCGTTTCTTCAGACCCAACATTTAGAAGACCTATTGTCGGCTTTGGAATTTTTAGAACAATACGAGCAAATGCACGACCCATCACGGCAAACTGAAACAACACTTCAGAGCTGCATTCAATATTCGCTCCCATGTCTAAAAAGACAGTGGCTTGTTTTTTTCTATTAGGAATTGAAGTTACGATAGCCGGTCGGCTGATTGATGGGAGGGGTCTTAAAACAATTTTTGCCATCGCCATTAAAGCGCCTGTATTACCAGCAGAAATAATAACATCAGCTTCTTTGTTTTTTACAGCATCTATTGCCAGACGCATGCTAGACCTGATCCCTCTACGAAGAGCAATGGATGGTTTTTCATCTGAAGAAATAAATTCTTCAGTATGAATTATGGTATGCCTATCCTTAAGATGTATGCAGCTATTGAGGATTGGCTTAATTCTTTTTGAATCTCCAAAAAGAAGAAAATGGACATCAGGATCCAACGAGGCAATAATATTTGCTCCTTCAACAACAATTTGTGGAGCACGATCCCCACCCATACAATCTAAGGATACGGTAAGCTTCTCAGTCACGAACTAACCAGAATTACTCTTGCGAAGATTTCTTCTGCTTCTTCACAACAACTTGCTTTCCGTTGTAGTATCCATCAATCGAAATGTGATGTTGTAGTTTGAATTCTCCGGTAGTTTTATCAATTACTACATGCGGAAAATTAGCGTCTAAAGAACCATTGCTACCTCTTCTCATTCCGCTTTTGGAACTTGATTTTTTCTTTTTAGGAACAGCCATTTATTGATACCTCAAAATGAAGTTGTTAAAAAATTATTGTGAATTTTGAAAAGTATTTCTGTTGTGAAAGTCTGTGGTTGCAGGCCCGATAGCGTAACACTGAAACAGGCTAAAAACCTAAAGTTAGTCTTCAATAAAAGCAATGCGTAAAAAAATCTTTTTCCATATTTTTCTATTAATCACTTTGCAATCCTGCATCTCACGAGTTGAAAAACATGGCTACATGTTTGAATTAGCAGACCGGCATTTAATTGAAGAAGGAATTACGACACGTGATCGAGTCATGAGAATTATGGGCTCTCCTTCTTTACTTTTTGATTTCAATTCGGAAGAGGTTTGGATTTATTATTCAGAGAATGTAAGAAATCTCTTGTTTTTTAAACCAAAAATTTTGTCTCGTGATGTTGTGACAATTAGTTTTGATGAAAGGAACAATGTAAAAAACATTGAAGAATTCAAACTATCTGATGAGGAAAAAAGTCTGAATTTTTTTTCGAAACATACTCTTGTTGAAAATCACAAGACCGGATTTTTTAAGTCGATATTTAGTAATATCGGCCAAGTAAAACCACAGTAAATGGAACCTCTAAAAATTAGATTTTTTTTGAGAAATTTGGTAACAACAAAATTTACAAAAAAAGCAATTTTTAGAGGCTCCCTAAAAACTGTCCTAAATATTTTTTAGAGCCCGTATTCAGGCTCTAACACAGACCGTAAGTTAATTTCTAATTCCATTCAAATGCCAAAAGAAGATCTACTCACTATCAACGGCATCGTTGTTGAAGTATTGCCAAACACCATTTTTCGCGTAGAGCTCGAAAATGGACATATCATCGTCGCTCATGCTTCTGGTAAAATCAGAAAAAATAAAATCAGAGTTTTGAAGGGCGATAAGGTTGAGGTTGAGATGACAACTTACGATTTAACCAAGGGTCGTATTGTTAGAAGAACGGTATAATTCCGGCACAAGTCACACTCCTAATTTAAAAAATCATGAAAAATCTTCTAATAGTTGAATCACCGGCAAAGGCCAAAACTATCGGAAAATATCTTGGAAAAGACTATGAGGTTAAAGCTTCATTTGGTCATATTCGCGATCTTCCGAGTAAGAATGGGTCTGTCGAACCGGGTAATGATTTTTTTATGCATTACGAGGTCTCTCCCAAATCTTTCAAACATGTAAAAGATATTGTAGATAGTGCAAAATCTTGCCAAAGATTAATACTAGCTCCAGATCCTGACCGCGAAGGAGAAGCAATCGCCTGGCATATCTTAGAAGTTTTAAAACAAAAGAAAGCAATAAAGCCGTCGACAAAAGTTGAGCGAGTTGTGTTCAACGCAATTACAAAAAATTCCATTCTTGAGGCGATTAAAAATCCACGCGAGATTGATATGGATTTGGTCAACGCGCAACAAGCTCGTCGCGCTTTAGATTATTTAGTAGGATTTACTCTTTCTCCAATTTTATGGCGCAAGCTTCCTGGAAGCAGATCTGCGGGACGCGTTCAATCTGTATCACTTCGCCTCATTTGTGACCGTGAAGATGAAATTGAGGCATTTAAGAGTGAAGAATATTGGGATATAAAGCTCGATCTTGAGACTAAAAAAAATGTTAAATTTGAAGCAAGCGTTGTTGAGGTAAGCGGTAAGAAATTAGAAAAATTTTCAATTACAAACAAAAAGCAAGCTGACGAGATAGAAAGAGGGTTGGAAGACAAAAAATATCAAATCATAAGCGTCATCAAAAAACAAGCAAAACGTCGTCCAAATCCACCATTCATTACTTCCTCATTACAGCAAGAAGCTGCTCGCAAACTTGGATTTTCTGCAAGCAGAACCATGATGATGGCACAAAAACTTTACGAAGGTGCAGATATTGATGGAACCCCACAGGGCCTGATTACTTATATGAGAACCGATTCAATCGCCATCACCCCCGAAGCCATCACCTCTCTAAGAAATACCATAAACGATATTTATGGCAAAGATTATTTACCCGACTCTCCAAATGTTTTTAAGAGTAAGGTTAAAAATGCCCAAGAAGCTCATGAAGCAATCCGTCCAACCGACTTCTCCCTAACGCCAGACAAGGTTAAAAACCATATCGATCAAGATCAGTTCGCCCTGTATGATTTGATATGGAAAAGAACTCTCGCTTCACAAATGGCAGATGTGATTTTTGACCAAGTTGTAGCAGAGATTGTTACAATTCCAACTTATGCTAAGGCCCGCGCGGTTGGCTCCAGCATCAGGTTCGATGGTTTTTACAGAATTTATCATGAAGGTAAGGACGATGATGCGGATGATGAATCAAAACAAAAATTACCGCCCTTATCAGAAAATGATGATGCTAATTTAATCGATGTAAAACCTTGCCAACACTTTACTGAACCGCCTCCAAGATATTCAGAAGCCAGCCTGGTTAAAAAAATGGAAGAACTCGGAATCGGACGTCCATCAACTTACGCCTCGATCATTTCAGTTCTACAAGATCGTGGTTATGTTCGCTTAGACAAGCGCAGATTTTTTCCTGAAGAACGCGGTCGTATCGTTACCACATTCCTCAAAGAATTTTTTACAAAATATGTTGAATATGACTATACCGCTAGTCTGGAAGATGATCTTGACGTTATCTCAAACGGTAAAACAAACTGGAAAACTTTTTTAAAAAAATTCTGGAATGACTTCGATCAAACAATCAATGAAGTAAAAGAGAAGCCGTTCACAGAAGTTCTAGAGGTTCTAAATCAAAAAATAGGAAAACGTATTTTTGGCAGCGATACTGAAGGAAGAATACAAGATTCCTGCCCTTCGTGTAAGAGCGGAAAATTGGGATTGAGACTTGGTAAGTTCGGCGCTTTTATTGGGTGTTCAGATTATCCGAATTGCAAATATACAAAACAAATTTTTGGAAAAGATGGGGATACAACAGACAATGATGGAGATGCCAAGCCTCAATTCGAACCCAGAAATTTAGGTAAAGATCCTAAAACCGGCTTTGAAGTTTTAGTTAAGGTAGGACCTTACGGACCATATTTAGAGCTATTAGGAAGCGAGATTGAATCCGTAAAAAAAGAAGAAAAGCCAGATAAAAAAACTACTAAGAAAACTACCAAAAAAACTACAACTAAATCAACAAAACCAAAGAAAGAGGCAAAGGTTAAAAAACCAAAAAGAATCTCTCTTCCAAAAAATATCGATCCGAATTCGGTCGATTTACAAACCGCACAGTCTCTCCTTTCCTTACCACGAGAAATCGGGATACACCCCGAAACCGGAGAAAAAATTCTTGCAAATATTGGCCCCTATGGTCCATACCTTTTACATAACAAAAAATTTACCTCTGTCAAAGAAGATAATATCCTTGAAATAGGACTCAATCGCGCTGTTGATATTATCGCTTCAAAAGTAGATAGAAAACCATTTTCCCGCAAAAAAACTAAAAAATGACCGACTTTCTACTAGAAATTTTTAGCGAAGAAACTCCAGCTATGCTACAAAAAGTAGCGGCCGAAAATTTTACCAAAATTGCCACGGAAATTCTTTTTAAAAATAATCTACAATTCGAAAAAACACAATTACGCTCCTTCGTTACCCCACGTCGCTTAACGCTTTATATTCACAATCTCAGCACGTCCCAAATATCCCCAGCGATAAAAAGAATTGGCCCAAAAATTGATGCAGATTTAAAAGCTATAGATGGTTTTTTAAGATCGGTTGGTACAAAAGATATCTCGTCCTTACAAATAGTAGAAAACAATGGCTATAAGTGTTATGCCGATATTAAGCCGGAATCAGAAATTCAAACTACCAAAATTTTACAAAATTCTTTACCACAAATTTTACAAAAGATGGTAGGAGCTTGGCCAAAATTAATGCGGTGGGATGTTGAGGAAGATGGCGAGCAACCATTGTGGATTAGGCCAATTCGTAATATCTCCTGCATCTTTGGAGATCAAATCATTGATATTAAATTTGCAGGATTGCGCTCAAATAATTTTACTTTCGGACATAATAGTAAAAATCATGAGGCCTTAAAAATAGACAATGCAAAGCATTACCAAGAGCTTCTGGATAATAATTTTGCAATCTTAAGTCACGAGGAAAGAAAGAATAAAATCATACATCAGATCAGAAAAATTGAACATGAATCAGGATTGGAAACGATCGATGATAAAGAAAAATCTACAATTTTTGATGAGATCGCAGGACTCTGCGAATGGCCTACTGCTCTACTTGCATCGATTGATAAAAAGTTCATGGATTTGCCAAAAGAGGTTCTGACTTTAACGCTCAAACTAAATCAAAAATATCTCTGCCTAAAATCTCTGAATACCAATGCAGATAAATTCATCTTAGTTGCAGACGTAGCATGTCATACGGATGAATTCGATTGGAAAAAAATTATTTCAGATAATGAAAAACTAGTTTTAGCACGCTTAAACGATGCTCAATTCTTTATTACGGAAGATCTTAAAAGACCTCTTATATCAAGACTTGACGATCTAAAAAAAATTATCTTTCACAATGCTCTTGGCTCAGTATACGATAAGATCGCCCGCTTACAAAACTTGGCAAAATTTCTAGCTGTTTTCGTTCCGCATTGCGACTTATCATTAGTTGAAAGAACGGTAGATTTAGCAAAGGTTGATTTGGTTACAAAAACAGTTGCGGAACTCCCAGAATTACAAGGAAAGATCGGAAGTTTTTACGCCAAAAAACAGGGTGAGAATGATAAGGTTGCGATAGCAATTTATGAACATTATCTCCCACTTGGCCCCACTTCAGAATTACCCAAAACATCTCTTGGGATCACGCTCTCAATCGCTGATAAAATTGATTCGGTAGTAGGATTTTTTTTAGCAAACGAAAAACCAACAAGCTCAAAAGATCCGTATGGATTAAGGCGCGCTGCCCTTGGTGTTATAAGGATTAGTATTCAATATGATATCACTTTTCCAATTAGAATATTGGTTGAGAAATCTTTAAATGCTTACCCAACCAAGCTGATAAAGCAGTTATTAACGAAGGAAAATGAGAACGATTTTTACGAAAGTAAAAAATTGCTAGTTCAAGATATTGTAAAATTCTTTGTTGAACGCTTAAAAACTTATCTCGGCGAAACAGAGATGGTAAAAGCAGATGTAATTAACGCAGTAATTGATGAATATCTTGCTAACCTCGATATTCACAAATATTGCGACATCCTTTATTTGGTTAAAAAGATCAGATTCTTAAATGAATTTATCACAGATCAAAATCATAAAAACATCCTCGCACTCTACAAGAGAACGATCAACATCCTTACAATTGAGGAAAAAAATGATGAAAAAAGATACGAGGGGAGGCCGTCTTTACTTAGTTTAAAGAGTAAGTATGAAAAAGTTCTTTATCGAAGAATTAAACAAATTTCAAAAGAATTTAAGAAGCTTGTTGCCAAGGGAGAATTTGCTTTAGCATTTAAACTATTCGATGTTATAGAAGCCCCGCTTTCCCATTTCTTTGACCATGTGATGGTCAATGATCCAAACAAAAATATACGCGAAAACAGACTTTTACTACTTTCCAAAATCAGAAAAATGTTCAATCTGGTTGCGGATCTTTCCAAAATCGAAAAATAGTTGTACACCGTAAAACCTACCTGAGTCTACAGCCTAATCTTCCGCCAACTCCTCTTCCAAAAAGTCAAAATTCTTATCACCCTTCCCAGACACCAAATCAGATAAAATTTTTGCGGATCCCGCTGCTAAAGTCCAACCCAGGGACCCATGACCAGTGTTTAAAAAAAGATTACCGTATTTTTTTACTTCACAGATTAGTGGTAGCGAATTCGGTCTAAAGGGTCTGAATCCTTGCCATTGAGACATTTCGTTTGTATTGCCAAAATCAGAAAATGTTGATCTCGCAGAATTTTGTAAAAAATTAATTAAACTTTTGTTTAAATTGTTTTTGAAACCAGAGATTTCAATCGCTCCAGCCACTCTAAACACATCTCCTATACGACTGTAAAACATCTTATTTTCTGGATCTATCAAAGGTAATTTTGGCGCAATAAAATTTTCATCCGCACTAATCGACAAACTATAGCCCTTAACCGGATAAATCTTTGTATTAATTTTAATACCAGATAGAAGATTGTCCCCGTATGCTCCAAGTGCATAAATATATTTATCTGCGACCAGCACTTCACTATCAGTATTAATGCCTGTGATTTTTTTATGATTGGTTAGAATATTTTTAATACTCGTGTTATATTTAAACAGCACGCCATATTTTTGCTGTGAAATTTTTTCTAAAGCCCTAGTAAAAGCTAAGCTATCTCCACTCGCATCTTCAGGATAAAAAATCCCGCCCACTAACTTCTTACTATCCAGCAATTTAACTAATGTGGACTCTTTCTCGACACATTCTTGCGGGGTTAAAATCTGACTCTTACATCCAATCGAATCTTGAAACTGTGAATATTTAATCGCCGCATTAAACTTGCGCTGATTACGATAAAAATGAAGAATTCCACTATTTTGGTAGTTGAATTCAACACCTTCCTCATCCTGCAAAATCCTCTTCATCCACTCTTTGCTGTGGGAAGAAATTCGAAATAGTTTTTTACTATTTTTGTATGATGATTGCGCCAAAACATTTTTATAAAATTCAAACATCCAGCGTAATGATTTATCACTAAAATCTTGAATGGATAAGAATGAGTCTGAGGACAATAATGCTGCCGGAAGTGATAGAAGAGATGAGCTGCTAGCCCATGGCCTGATATGTGAGTAACTTAACTGGCAACCATTCGCGTAAGATGATCCCAACCCTGGAGATGAATTCTTTTCTAACACGGTAACTTGGTGACCTGCACGAGCAAGAAAATATGCGCTCGTAACACCAATGACTCCTGCCCCCAAAACTATTACTTTCATACAAAATACTTTATGAAATTAGAGTTCATTATTCAAAGGATGTCTTTAACTGCATCGCATGTAAGCTATCGCCAAGAATTTCTTTTAACGAATTATTTACAATTTTATGCTGCTCAATTCTAGTCTTTCCATAAAAAACCTTATCGACAATATGAAGACTGTAATGATCTTTATCCCCCACCAAATCAACAATTTCAATCTTTGCCTGAGGAAAATTTTTTTGTAAGATTTTTTCTAGTTCTTCTTTCTGAATAGGCATAACAAAATCTGCAGTAAATAAAAACCCACCCAACCCTCTATAGCACCTCTAAAATTGAATTTTTTGAGATACTTTATAAGATTGGATGGGTACATAACATCCTAAACAAATTCAGGATTTTAAAAAGAGAGAAGTTGCGTAGTATCGCTCAACAGAAGAGACTCTCCCCTATCCAAAAAAACCACGACGCTTTTTAACTGGACTATCACCCTCTACACGCCCACGTCTTTCTCCTCTATCACCACGATCCTCACGACCTGAAGATTCTCTCTCATCAACCATTTGTGATTTATTTTGGATACGGTCTGAAATATCTTCTCCAGTAGCTTGATCAACACAGCGGTAGCTCAATTTTGGACGTCCCTTTTTATCAAAACCAATAACTTTTACCTTCACGAGATCACCTTCATTGATTACATCTTCAACAAAGTCTACCCGATATTCAGCAAGTTCTGAAATATGAACAAAACCATCACGATTATTAGAAATGCTAACAAACGCTCCCGCATCTATGATCTTCACTACGGGACCTTCGAAGATATTTCCGATTTCTGGTTCAAAAATGATTTCATTAATCATTGTAATCGCCTTCTTTGTTGACTCAGGGTTGTTTGATGAAATTTTAATTACACCATCATCACCAACGTCAACATTCGCACCTGATACAGCACAAATTTCTTTAATAACAGCGCCACGGGAACCAATAACTTCGCGAATTTTCTTTTGCGGAATAGTTAGAACTTCAACCTTCGGAACATTTCCATTAAGCTCAGATCTTGGAACTGACATAACTTCGCACATCTTGTCCAAAATAGACATTCTTCCGACATGAGCTTGGTCTAGAGATTTGCGCATAATCTCAGGAGTGATTCCTTTGATTTTGATATCCATCTGTAAAGCTGTGATACCATTCTTAGTTCCGGCAACTTTAAAATCCATATCACCAAGATGATCTTCATCACCCATAATGTCTGATAAAATGATATAATCTTCACCCTCTTTTATCAAACCCATAGCAATACCTGAAACAGGAGATTTTATTGGAACTCCAGCATCCATAAGAGCTAGAGAAGCACCACAAACACTCGCCATCGAAGAAGAACCGTTTGATTCGGTAATTTCAGAAACAACGCGAGTTACATAGGAGAAAGTATCTTGATTTGGAAATACAGGATTAATTGCTCTCCAAGCCAATTTGCCATGACCAATTTCACGACGTCCAGGTGGTTTCAACTGACCAGTTTCCCCAACTGAGTATGGAGGAAAATTGTAGTGTAGCATGAATGATTCTTCGTGCATTCCTGGATCAAGATTTTCGATCAATTGCTTATCCTTTCCAGCACCAAGAGTTGCGACCACTAAAGCCTGCGTTTCTCCACGAGTAAAAAGTGCACAACCATGAACTTGCGGTAGGAAGCCAATATCAATAGAAATTTGTCTAACATCATTTGACTTACGCCCGTCAATCCTGATATTGTTTTGAAGTATGTCTTTACGAACAATTTCTTGAGACAATTCTTTAAAGATTGAAGAAATTTCATTCTCACTAACCCCAGAAACTTCGCTAACAAATTGTACTTTTACTTCAGATTTGATTTGATCTAAATCTGCTGCACGCGATTGTTTATCCTGCTTCTTGTAAGCCGCAATCAACCTGTCAGAGATAAGATTTTTAATCTCATGTTTAAGACTTGAACGATCTTTTCGAACAACTTCAATTTTCTTTTTACCACATGAAGATTTGAGATCATTGATCATTGCAATCACTGGTTGGAATGCGTTATGACCAAAATTAACCGCTTCTAGCATTTCGCTTTCTAAAAGCTCCTTTGCCTCAGACTCAACCATAAGTACCGATGTTTCAGTACCAGCAACAACCAAATCTAAACGACTATTTTTGATTTCTTCGTTGCTTGGATTCAGAACGAATTTACCATCGATCAAACCAACTCTAGCACCCGCAATCGGACCTTCAAACGGCGCTTCAGAAATTGCCAATGCAGCAGATGCTCCGATTAAAGCCGCAATGTCTGGTGTGCAGGTAGGGTCGTATGAAAGTGTGGTACAAACGACATTCACTTCATTGAAGAAATGAGAAGGAAATAATGGACGAATCGGGCGATCAATCAAACGAGAGGTAAGCGTTGCAACATCTGATGGCTTGGCTTCACGCTTAAAAAAACCACCTGGAATTTTTCCTGCAGCATATGATTTTTCTATATAATGCACAGTCAAAGGGAAGAAAGCGGCATTCTCAACAGCTTTAGTTGCAACTGTAACGGCACAAAGAACCGTGGTATTTCCATATCTTACAAGAACCGCTCCACCAGCTTGACGAGCGATTTTACCAGTCTCAAGGGAAAGAATTTTTCCATTCCAATTAATTTCTTTTTTAACAACATTAAACATAAATCAGCTTTTTTAATTATTATTTAGAACCTACAGGAAGCTCTTCCACACAGGTCTCTTGGTTATTTTCTAATATCGAGTTTTTTGATCAAATCTTCATAACGCTTAACCGAGTTAAGTTTTAAATAATCGAGCAATCTTCTTCTTTTGCCAACCAAGATCAGCAAACCTCTTCTTGAAGAAAAATCTTTTTTGTGAATCTTTAAATGTTCAGTCAAATTGTTAATCTGCTGTGTCATGATGGCGCATTGAACCTCAGGAGAACCTACGTCAGCCTTTGATGTTGCGTACTCCGTGATGATATCTTTCTTCGACCTAAGAACAAGAGGCATAGTTTTTACAATTTATTAGTTGAGATGGAAATTCAAAAGATTTGGCTTGGAGAGCTTCTAAATTGTAGGACATCGGCAAGTTATAGACATCTTAAAAAATAACAGGTCAACAAACACTCAATTGAAGTAATGGACATCCGGCTCCAGCATAGCTATTTGCTAGTTTTAATAGGTCAAGAGTAATTCTTTTTTTATAAAGAAAATCACCCACGGAAAGGCGCACTAATCTTGAAACATATCCACAAATTTTGAGCGACTTCTCCTCTCTTCTTAAAAAATTATCAGAAATTTTTTCACAAATATTTCGCGCTAATGTTCTAACGTAAGTTCCTTTCGAACATTCAATTTCAAAGGCAGCAAACTCATCTGAATTTGACAATAATTTGATAGAAAAAATTTCTATCTCCCTTTCCCTCACTTCAAACTCAATACCCTTCCTAGCCAATTCGTAAGCCCTTTGACCATTAATTTTAATTGCCGAAAAACGTGATGGGATTTGTTTTTGCTTACCAATAAAAAATGGCAAAATGGATATTATTTCTGTATTAGAAGGATGAAGATCGCTGGTCTCAGTCACGTTGCCTTCAATATCATCAGAGTCACGAAATTCACCCCAACAAATATGAAAAAAATATTTTTTCGTGGCAGACATCCATTGCTCACTAGACTTGGTTGCCTTATTTAACGCAACAGGAAGAACTCCGGAAGCAAATGGGTCAAGCGTTCCTCCATGTCCAACTTTTCTTGCCCCAGTAATTCTTTTTACAATTGCAACAACTTTTGCTGAAGAATAGCCGATCGGCTTATCGATATTAAGCCAGATGTTACAATCGGATAAGTTAGAAAAATTTCTCTCTCTCACTATTTCACCCCAGCACGCAAACAATCATGAAGGTGAAGTATCCCAAGCACCGAGGAATCCACCTCATCAATCACAAAAAGACTAGTAATGGATTTTTTATTCATGATCGCAACACCTTCTACCGCAAGTGAATTTTGATTTGTAGTCATAGGATTCTTCGTCATAACTTCTGCTGCACTTCTATTCAAAAAATCATCCGAGATGTGCCTACGTAAATCACCATCAGTAATTATTCCACTAAGCCTTTCAGAATCATTCAAAACTCCGGTACAACCCAAATGTTTTGATGTCATTTCAAGTAAAATTTCCGGCATTTTTTGCGATTCATTAACCAGCGGGATTTCCAACTCACTACGCATCAATTCCTTTACCTTCAAAAATGCTGATCCCAACTTTCCTCCAGGATGAAAATTTCCGAACTGCTCAGAGCTAAATCCTCTAGCATCAATTAGACTGACGGCCAGCGCATCTCCAAGTGCAAGCATCATCGTAGTTGAAGTGGTTGGAGCATTGATTTGGTTTGCTTCCTTAACCTCTGGAAGAATGAGTGCGATAGTACTAGCCTTTGCCAATTGCGACTCAGCACGACG
Source organism: Rickettsia typhi (assembly GCA_945900795.1). Taxonomy (GTDB): domain Bacteria; phylum Pseudomonadota; class Alphaproteobacteria; order Rickettsiales; family UBA1997; genus UBA2645. Next base: position 25,822 of record CAMDJN010000008.1, read on the forward strand.
AACGATTCCGATAGTTGGAATTTCAAATCTTTTACAAAAATAAATGATGTCTTTCATTTCCCTGGTCTCACCAGAGTTAGAAAGAAGAATTACAATATCATTTTGCGCTATCATACCAAGATCGCCATGACTAGCCTCACCTGGGTGAATGAAGAATGACGGAGTTCCAGTGGAAGCAAATGTCGCAGCAATTTTTCCACCAATATATTTGTTTTTTCCCATTCCACTAATAATGACCCGACCCTTACAACTCAAGATCAGATCAACCGCTTCATTGTAATTTTTATCAAAAAAACCAAGCAAAGACTTCAACCCCTCAATTTCAACATTAATTACTTCCATCGCTGAAGCGATATGAGATTTTTTATCTTGCATGTTGTTTAAGTGACACAAAATTTTTACAAAAATTAACCGAACACAAAAAACTTTACCATGACTTCAAAAGAGCAAGGAATTTCAAAAACTCCATTACAGGGATTTATTCTACAGGAATTTATTATGCAGGAGTTCATTCAGGCTAACGCTATTCTGAAGGGACATTTTATTCTGTCATCCGGACTTCACAGCGACACTTACATGCAATGCGCTAAGGTCTTGATGGATCCTGGTAGATCTGAAAGATTATGTGCATTATTGGCAAAAAAAACTATCGAAAAACTAGGAGAAAATTTTGCTGATATTATTGTTTCACCAGCAATGGGCGGAGTGATAGTTGGCTATGAAGTAGCTCGACAATTAGGTTTGCCAGCAATTTTCTGTGAAAGGGTAAATGGAAAATTCGAACTAAGACGCGGATTTGAGTTAGCTCAAAATACACGCGTTCTTGTCATTGAGGATGTAATCACTACAGGAGAATCTTCACTAGAAACTTTTGAATTAGTAAAAATATCAGGAGCAAAAATTGTTGCAGAAGCTACTCTGGTTGATCGCAGCGGAGATAAGAATCTTGAAGATAAACTTGGCGTTCCAATTATTTCTCTTCTACAGATAGAGATCAGAACCTTTGATAACAATGACATTCCGGATGATTTAAAAAATACTGCAGCAGTAAAACCTGGGAGTAGGAGCCTAGGTTTGAGCTAGGTCTGAGCAATTAAACTAACAACCAGATGCTTTTAAGGAACCTCTGAAAAATCTGGATTTTTCGAGGAATTTTTAGGAAGATCAGTTTGCGAGCAGGTAAGCGTACTAAGAGGTACGTGCTCGCGAGCAAATTGGTCTGACGACAAAATTACCGAAAAAGATGGTTTTTCAGGGGTTCCTTAAGTTTTAACAGGTTTATCTTTTTAACCACGCCCAACAGAAACCCACTTTCCATCACGCTTTTCATAAAAATTCTTCGGCTTTAATTTTTTTGCCAAGTCTAAAGCAGTAGAAGATTTTTCACTTCCGAAGAAATAAAAAACACGACTAAAACTAGAAAGAAAAGCCTCTGAAACCTCATCAAGAAAAATTAAATAATCCGCCTCGTTAGAATTTTCTTCACAATTAGAAATAAGAATTGGCTGTCTTCTCAAAGAAAACTCCTTATCAAAAATTGTAGTGTGAGGAATAAATTTATTGCGACCATAACCCCATAATGCACCATCGATCTCTTGGATTTTGCTTTGGTCGCTACAAAAAATTAGAACTTTTTTTTTCTCATCTATCATCTTGAGCAAGAGCGGCGCTAGCGCTTTGACAAGCGATTCATCGATTTGATAAAATGTAATTTCTGTCTTCATAAAAATGTTGAAAATTCTTTAATCACTTCCAAATAAAGGTCGCACTTGAACGGCACTACAACACCCATAATCTTATCTTTTGAAATCCATTTCCATTCCGAAAATTCCGGATGTTCAGTCGTAACATTAATCACCTCGTCATTCCCCAAAAATTCCAACAAATACCATCTCTGCTTTTGTCCGAGATATTTGCCACCCCAAAATTTTTTTTGTAAACGATATGGCAGATTGTAGTAATAATGGGAGGAACTTCTACGTAATAATTTCACATAAAAATCTTGAATACCGGTTTCTTCTTTCAACTCTCGAAACATCGCAGCGTCTTCATCCTCATTAACATCCAGCCCGCCCTGCGGCATTTGCCAGGCATCGGAATTATTATCGATTCTCTTACCAACAAAAATTTGTTTTTCTTGATTGATCAACATAATACCCACCCCACTGCGGTAGAGATAATCTGGCCTTAAAGATTTTTGACTAGATTTGTTGAGCATTGACTTGTTTGGATTATTTTTAAAAAAATGATCAATCATACTAAAAACTCATTCCCACAACAATATTTTAAAAATGAAATTTATTTCAACTAGACTAGCAGCTCCAATACTTTCTTTTGAAGATGTTGTATTACAAGGACTTGCCTCTGACGGCGGTTTATATGTCCCAGAATTCTTACCAAAATTCGACCAAAAAGATATTTTGAAGATGAAAAAAATGTCTTACGAAGAGCTATTCTTTGAAGTTACTAGACATTTTGTTGATTCAGAACTTGATAGCGAATTATACAAAAAAATCATCAAGAAATCTTATCAGAACTTTTCTCATACCGCAATCGCCCCTTTAAAGCAACTGAGTCACAACCATTTCCTTCTTGAGCTTTTTCATGGACCAACACTTGCCTTCAAAGATTTCGCCTTACAGTTTTTAGGAAATTTACTAGATCACTTTTTAAGTAAACGCCAAGAAAAAATTGTCATTATTGGAGCAACTTCTGGTGACACAGGATCGGCAGCAATACAGGGTTGCATGGCATGTCAGAGTGCGCAGATTTTCATTCTTCATCCCCACAATCGTGTATCAGAAATCCAAAGAAAACAAATGACTAGCGTCATTGCGGACAATGTTTTCAATATCGCAATTGAAGGAAATTTTGACGATTGTCAAAACATGGTAAAACGAATGTTTCTTGAAGAGAATAACGGTCAAAAATTCCTCAAAAACAAACGCATGGTTGCGGTTAATTCCATCAATTTTGCCCGCATCATGGCACAAATTGTTTACTATTTTTATGCCGCAATTCGCCTTGGTGCAAATGAAGAAAATCCAATCTCATTTTCTGTTCCCACCGGAAATTTTGGTGATATTTATGCCGGATTCCTAGCAAAAGAGATGGGCCTTTCAATTAACAGACTCATAATCGCAACCAATTCTAATGATATTTTGGTTCGCTTCTTGAATCATAATGATTACACGAAAGCACAACTACTTGAAACTATTTCTCCAAGCATGAATATTCAAGTCTCGAGCAACTTTGAAAGACTGCTTTTTGACTTCCATAAAAAACAAAAATCAGAAGAAAAATTGGAGATCTTGATGAAGGAATTTGAGAGATCTGGAGCTCTAAAAATTGATAGCGGAATCTTGCAGGAAATTCAAAAAATCTTTTCCGGCTATGCGGTTGATGATGAGACAACAAAAACAATGATTGAAAAAATTTACAACAATACCGGAGAGGTGTTGGATCCTCACACCGCAGTTGGCGCCCATGCAGCAGAGCAATTCATCGCAAGCAAACATTATCGTGACGAATTTGTGGTAACGTTGGCAACAGCACATCCAGCAAAATTCGGAGAAAGTCTGGCTAATCTGAACGTTCCAAATCCTACCTTGCCAGTGTTTTTAAAGGATCTTCCAAATCGTAAAGAGCAATTCGAAGTGATCGAAAACGATTTTGAATCGGTAAAGAACTTTATTGCGACGAAGGTGTAGGAACATTAATCCTTAGTGCCGCCTCTTTTTTTCACAAAACAACTCTCTGGTTTTGATCGCCTTTGCAAAACGTGAAAACGCAAAAAGAGAGGAATAAATGATTCCGTTAAAACCATAAATACAATAGCGTCGAACTAGGTAGGCTTTAAAAAAAGAGATGATCGGGGTAAGAAATATCTTCGATATTGAAGGGCATTTATTATTTTTTAAAGCGTCATTCGCCTGCATCTGCGAGTAAGAATTAATCTTCTCAATCCAGTGCGAATAAGATCTAAAAGATTGGTGATAAATAATATTCTTTAACTGAGAAATTTTTGCAGAATTCTTCTCTTTTAAAATTACTGAATCATGAATTGAGCTACTACTAAATGAGGCAAACTCCTTATTGTATAAACGCAATTGGTTGTAGTAATAAGCAGATCTTTTTGGCCTTTCTTCAAAACGAAATTTATTAACAATCTTTACTCTAAATCCCCAAGATTCTTTTTGTAATTTTTGTAAAAAAATATTACTAATTTCCTCAGCTAATGCCAAAGAAATTTCTTCATCAGCATCAATGTTTAGAATCCACTTATTGCGACATTGATTTTCACCAAAAATCTTTTGTAAACCATATCCTCGCCACTCATGAAACATAACCTTAGCACCAGCGCTTACAGCAACTTCACAGGTATCGTCATCACTACCCGAATCAATTACCAGAATCTCATCCAAAACTTCCGAAGAAATTTTTTTTACCGCTTCTATCACTGATTTAATACGATCAGCCTCATTTTTCGTGATGATAAAAACTGATAGCTTACCCTCTTTATCCAAAAGATTTTTTTTCATAAAAATGGTTGATTTAATAGCGACAAATTAAGAGTTTCTGTATTCAGTTTTCTGTAAAAAAAATCTACAAAAATTTTTTCAAAATCATGACAACAAAATCAAAAAAATGGAAAATTGCAAGATCAGCTTCAACTTGGATCGCCATCGCAGTTGTTATCCTGATTGGCTTTGCAGCATTGGTAGTTCACAACTATAACACTAGGACTTCATTCAAAAACTCTTCCTCGCAAGAATCTTCCGAACAGAGCGCTCCCGAAAATATTTTAGAACAAAACCCGCAAGACCCAACCAGCGCTGCCGCGACCAAAAACAATGATCCAATCAAAGAGATTCGTGAAAACAGCAGCATTCTCAAAGTATCACCAAATGATTTTGTAATTGGTGATAGAGCCGCTCCTTTAGTGATGTTTGAATATGCTTCACTATCTTGTCCACATTGCTCCGCATTTTATCGCGAAACTTTCGAAAAGTTAAAGGAAGAATATATCGACACCAGTAAGGTGCTATTCATATTTCGTCATTTTCCATTAGACCGCCCTGCCCTAGTTGCAGCAATGTTTGCTACATGCCAGGCGCAAGATAATAAATCAGATTCAACCAAGTTTTACTCAACATTGAAATCATTGTTCAAAGCACAAGATTCATGGGCTTTCGATTCAAAATTCGATCAAAAATTAGAAGGAATTGCAAGACTGGATGGCATGAGTTCTGAACGCTTCACCCAATGTATTCAAAATCAAGATTTACAGGATAAAATTCTAACCACGAGAGTAGATGCAGCAAAAACATTACAGATCAAATCCGTTCCAACATTTTTCATCAATGGTGAATCGTTGGAAGGTTACATTGACTATCTAACAATCAAAAAATTTATCGATAGCAAATTGGTAGAAGCCGGAGAAAAGCAGGGTGAATAGTCCAGTCATACAACAAAAACTAGTTCTAAAAAACTTAACCAAAAATTTTGGCTCAAAATCAGTTCTAAAAGGAATCGATATTTCGGCAAATCAAGGTGAGTCAATCGTTATACTTGGGGGATCTGGCAGTGGCAAATCCGTTCTTATTAAAATCATTTCAACACTGATTTCTGCAACATCGGGCAATATCATCATTGATGGAAAGGAAGTAACAAATATCAGTTCAAGTGAACGTGACAAATTGATGGAAAAATTTGGATTTTTATTTCAGGGAGGAGCGCTATTCGACTCTTTGCCGGTTTGGGAAAATGTTGTCTTTAGACTGATCAACCAAAAAAAGATGAACAAAAAAGATGCAAAAGAAATCGCGATTCAAAAATTAAAACTGGTTGGATTAAGCGCCAAAACCGCAGATTTACTACCTTCGGAACTTTCTGGTGGCATGCAGAAACGCGCCTCTCTCGCACGAGCAATTGCCAGCAATCCAGAAATTATTTTCTTTGACGAACCCACAACAGGACTAGACCCAATCATGGCCGATGTCATAAACGATTTGGTAATTTCAAACTCTAAGCAACTTGGCGCAACTACAATCACCATCACTCACGACATGCACTCTGCTCGCAAAATTGCTGACAAGATTGCAATGCTTTACGATGGAAAAATCATTTGGTTTGGTAAGGTAGAAGACATGTATTCTTCTGGAAATGAGTATCTAGAACAATTCATTCACGGAAGGGTTGAGGGGCCAATTAAGTTCACAACAAATTGATAGCGGAAGGACCACACCGCGTTAGCTAATAGTGTCCAAGACCAGGGGAGAAATTACAAAATTTCAACCATCTTGTTACGTGAAGTCAGGCCAGAAGTAATTCTGACCTGACTTTTTTTTACGTCTAAAAATTCAGAAAGAAGCTCAATTACAGCTTTATTCGCTTTGCCATCTTCTGGGGGCTGAGTGGTTTTAACGGTGAAATGTCGAAGTCCGAAGAGGTCTTGACCATCTTCGATGACTTCGTTTTTTTTGGCGTGAGGAGTAACTTTAACGGAGATTTTAAACAATTTAGACCATCTTTTTTGGATCAACCCACTCATCAAACTGAGCTTCAGTAACCAGACCAGAAGCAAGTGCGGCGGCTTTTAATGTAGTTCCTTCCTTGTGAGCTTTTTTGGCAATTTTTGCTGCGTTGTCGTAGCCGATGTAAGGATTTAGTGCGGTTACGAGCATCAAAGATTTTTCTAATAATTCGGCGATTCGTTCGTGATTGGCTTCGATTCCGACCAGGCATTGGTCGATAAAACTATTGATTCCGTCGGCCAAAAGATTGATCGAATTGACGATGTTTGAAATAATCATCGGGCGGAAAACGTTGAGTTCGAAATGACCGTTTGATCCTCCAACTGTAACAGCGACGTGGTTTCCCATCACCTGGCAAGAAATCATCGTGAGCGCTTCGCATTGAGTCGGATTTACTTTTCCCGGCATAATTGATGAACCAGGCTCGTTTTCAGGAAGTGAGATTTCTCCTAGGCCAGAGCGCGGTCCGGAAGCAAGGAAGCGAATGTCGTTAGCAATTTTCATTACTGAAACTGCGAGGGTGTTCAGAGTTCCGGAGAGATTTACCAGCTCATCATTACAACCCAAAGCCATGAATTTATTGTGATGGGTGTAGAATTTACCTTGTCCGATGTCGTTTTCAGAGTCACCAAGAGCAAGTTTAAAAAGATTACTTTCGCTAACTTTAAAAAAACCATTCTTAGCCTTAACCCGCGCCATGTCTAGGTTGGCAAGCGCTTGATGCAGATCGTTAATTAGCGAAATTTCGGAAATTTTTTCAGCAAATTTTTCAGCAAATTTAGGATGACAGTTAAGTCCGGTGCCAACCGCCGTACCTCCTTGCGCTAAGCAAAGAACCGACATCAAAGCCTGAGAAACATTCAAAGCTGCGCAAGATATTTGCGCTTTGTATGCCCCGAATTCTTGCCCCAAAGTTACCGGCGTAGCGTCTTGCGTGTGCGTCCTGCCTATCTTCACGATGTCTTTGAACTCAGCTTCTTTCTTGGCCAATTCATTGTTGAAGCGAACCAAGGTCGGCAAAAGTTTTTCGTAAGTCAGAAGAACTGTCGCCACATGCATTGCGGTTGGGAAGGTGTCATTCGAACTTTGACCCAAATTCACGTGATCGTTTGGATGCACAGGGGACTTGCCTCCACGGATTCCGCTGACCTTCTCATTCGCAACTGATGCAATCACCTCATTCACATTCATGTTGGTTTGCGTGCCGGAACCAGTTTGCCAAATCACGAGCGGAAAATGATTTTCGTAAAACCAATCAAACCGCGCTAGGATTGTGTCTACGGCATCAACAATTTTGTCAGCAAGGTCGGGAGAAAACTTTTTAAATTCGTCAGACTGTGGATCAGAAGCCATCAACTCTTTACTTGTCAGTGCCGCCGCCTTCTTGATTAACAACATCGCATGAATAACTTCCTTCGGCATTTTTTGCCCAGGATTATTTTGCTGAATCGGAAAATTCTGGCGTGAACGTTGTGTTTGTGCGGCGTAGTAGGCTTCTGCCGGAACTTGGATTTCACCGAAAGAATCGGATTCAATACGGAATGATTGGGTCATATTTTGGATTATTTTGATTAAGAGCCAGGTAGGAGTAGGGTTAATGAATTTTCCAGACGGTCTGGAGAATTAGAAAATTTTTTTGATGCAGGTATATCAAGGGTTCCGCGACAAAAGATTGTCAAAAATGAATTTAGAATCTGGTAGCTCTTAGAATAAAGCCTTGTGACTCTAGGTCTCACATTTTTAAGATTTGTGAAATTCGGTGTTTTTTGATGAATTTGTTTTGTAGGACCCCGCTAATCATAGGCTCAACTCGCAGATGAGAGACAAATTTTAAAAAATTCTTCTGCATCAAGACTGGCTTTGCCAACGAGTAAACCATCAATTCCATCAATTAACAAAATTTCTTTGGAATTTTGTGAAGTTGTTGAACCGCCGTAAAGCAGGAAAAACTCCTTCACATGAGAAGAAAAATTTTTCTCACAAAATATTCTAATAACTCGCAACATGTCATGAATTTCTTTTTCGGTAGGCGTAACTCCGGTACCGATAGACCACACTGGCTCATAGGCTATGATCAATTTTGGAATTTCTAAATTTTGAGGAAGAGATTCAAAAATCTGGTTCAAAACAAAATCAGAATGTTGTCCTTGAGTACGAATTTCAGCACTCTCACCAACACAAACTATCGGAACCATCTGCTCTTTAATTGCTGCTTCAACTTTTTTTCTAACAATGTTGCTAGCTTCAGAATGTCCAGATCTTCTTTCGGAATGGCCAAGTATGACATATTCGCAACCTGATTGTCGTAACACGGCAGCACTAACATCTCCCGTGAAGGAACCACTTTTTTCATAATGACAATCCTGAGCGCCCAGCATGATGGCACGTTGTTCAATCAAAATCTGACTCAATTCTTCCTCAGAAAAATCTTCAATTGTTTTATTTTCGCTTTTTGCGAATACCTCCAGGTCTTTAAAAACTTCCTCCATCAACTCACTGTCGATGTACTCAGCTAATACCGCAGGCGGACAAAGCACTATTTCAACATCTTGCAATTTGGTAGGATTTTTTGCATATCCCGCAAAGAATCCATTCAACCATTCATCAGCCTCATCAAAATTTTTATTCATCTTCCAATTCGCAACAATGATTTTCATTTTTTAAAAAATTATTTTTTCTAATTCGCTTCCAAAGAGCTCATAACGCCAGCCAACAAGCATTTCATTAAATAATTCTCGATTACGAATTAATTTTTTAATGTCAGAATTTGTGAGTAAAAGCTGTTCGCTAATATTTAATTTTTTTGCGAAATCTCTCACAAAATCTTTTGCTTTTTGGTAGGCTTCTTTCTCCTCATCACTATCTTTTTTTACTATTTCTAAACCAGTGAAATCAGAGTCCGCCATATCTTTAAAAACAATTTTTTTCATTTCCTCAATCATCAAAACATCCAATTTTAACATAGAAAAATTGTAATCATGGGGAGACTTCGCGATTCTTTCTATCACCTCATCACCTAGTAAATGACGCCTCGGAACATCAATTTTTTGCGCCCACACCTCACGACAGAGGATAAGATTTTTTATGTAAGAAATTTGTTTTTGATCTTTATTACGAAAGGAAAAATTTTTAAACAAATTATCGCCGGATTGCGTCATGGCACTATTAACAAAATTTTCCATCTCTTCAGAAAACCAATGTGGTCGATTATGTTTAACTAAAATTTCATGCAATTTTTCATAAATATCTTCTAAGAAGGCCACGTCAAGCGCTGCGTATTCTATCTGCCTGTCGCTTAGTGGCCGCCTCTGCCAATCGCTTCTTTGCTGTTTTTTATCTAATATTTTACCAACAAAATCTTCAACTAAACGCGCATATCCAACATTAAAACCAATACCACACAGATTTGCCATAACCTGTGTATCAACAATATTACATGGAACAACACCAGACTTCTGATAAAAAATTTGTAAATCCTGCCTTGATGAATGGATGATTTTTGTAATGTCCGGATTGGAAATAATCTTTAGTAACTCAGTGATATCAACATCAGACAAGCAATCGATGATAAAAAATTCTTTTTTGCATTCACTATTTTTTGACTCATTTTTTGACTCATTTTTTGACTCATTTTTTGACTCTGGGGAAAGTGCAATTTGGATAATGGAAAGTATGGGATAATACGTCCTTTCCCTAGTAAACTCAGTGTCTATCGCAATGATTTGTCTGACCTTGATAAGCGTGATTAGGTTATTTAAAACATCTTGAGATGTTATGTAGCAAATGGGTATTGATAACTCTTTTTTTTTGACAGACATTGATCAGACAGCTAAACTCGATTGATGTAATGTTTGCACAAGTTTTTTAACATCTGGCTTGCAAGAAATTCTTGTTGGTGGATGATCCCCTTTACGCTGACCCGACTGCCCCATTACTTCTTTAGCCATTGCAGTAGCAATATCATGCTCAAAATTGTTCACTTTTTTTTGACGAGCATCATAACTTTCAGACTCGTAGAATTCTGGTTTTATTATTCCATACTTGCATCCTTTTGATGATAAGAATTTAAGCTCCGCCGCATCTTTGCCACGACATAAAACATCTTCCAAATCCTTCAGTCTACCATCTATTTTTTTTACAATCTCAGCATTTCCAGAGGAATTGTTTTTAAGATCTGTTAACCGCTTCTTTTCATTTTCATATTCACTCACCTCCTTTGAAAATCTTGTGCGTATAGTAGCAACACTCTCATCTTCATTTTCTTCCGACACAGCTTCAAATAAATAAGATCTATTCTTAACTTTTTTATGAGAATCTTCGTTATCAGCAAGCTTAAAAATATCCCGCAACTTACAAACCATGTTTTCTTGATCTGGTCCCGCATCTCTTCTAATGTCAGATAACTTTCTTTTTTTACCACCTACAGTTTCTACAAATTCTACACCGTCAGAAACCTTGTCCAATAAGTCATCTGGCATCTCTGCAAGCGACAAAAGAAATTTTAACTCAAGGTGGAATCGCTTCGTGATTTCGAGTTTCTTAGATGAAAATTCTATCACCGTTTTGAGGCTTACTTTATCTAAATCTCCAGAAGGTTTAAATGCGGATTCTAAACTTTTTTTATGCTTTTCGAGTATCTCACCAGGCTTGTGCTCAACCTCATCAGCGATACCTTCTAACGTATAAACATAGGCAATAAACAACGGACCCAACTCTGAGCTTATGATATCACGTACAAATCCATGATATAAACTTTGAACAATATCGTTGTTTAGTACCACATTTGGTATATCCATTATCTCACTGAGAATTGGAATCTCTTTAAGCAAATACCCAAACTGATCTATGAGGTAAGATGTGTGTCCTATCGTGTCTACCCCTACAGCTTGCTCAATAAAATTATCTAGCATTTCGATTGGCTTTTCGATGATACTCGTTATTTTATCTATGAAACTTGAGTCACCAAACAATATGTCCAAAATGTCTCCAACGATAGTCGGATAATGCAGCGGAATCCCAATCACGCCACCGAGAGAGGCGAAGAGCCCGAACGGGGTTAAGAGTAGAAATAATTGAATAAAATGCGCGTTTCGCAACTCGATCTCCTTACCGTCAATACCCTCTACATCCTTCAATAATTTTGTATCTAACTCCTTAATTTTTTTGTCCAAAACTTCCAATGCTTTTTGTCTAGTCTCATCTTCTTTCGCCAAATATTTAGAGATTAGTTTTTGCATCTCCTCGAACTGATCTTTGTTAAGCAGACCGTCGCTATCTTTCAAAATAGAGTTTAACTCATTTTCAATTTTAAAAACGGAGTGCCCCATCTTATGCAGAAGTTTTGAAAATAACTGTCTCCTCTTATCTGCATAATCAGTGTAATAACCGCTTTTTCTATGATTCTTTGGACCGATAACGTGATCGAGGATCTTCTTTGGTAACGCCTCAAACTTCTGATCAGAAGTCGACTTTTTTGCATCTTCTCTGACTTTCCTCTCCTCCTCAACAGAAAGCTTTGCACCGCTCTGGAAGAAGCTTTCTAACTGCTTATCGCAAACCAGAAGTTCTCTGTCTAACTTGTCAGCTCCCCTAGCTCCACCACTTCCTATTTCTAACGATTCTGGTAGACCTACATATCTTTCACCAGCACTATCAAGTAATTCACGCCGCCTCCTCTCTTCAACCAAGCCTTTGCGAAGATTAAGGATCCCCCCTAATTCTTTTCTTTTTTGTAGATCATAATCCTCTCCTTCAAACCATTCTACAATACTAGACTCAACCTTTTTTGCGTCCTCTTTGGAATATAGTTTATCCAAAGTATTCTTATTCAAAAATTGCTTTAGACTTGAGCGATAATTTTTAACAACAACTTCGTCACCCTTCTTACCAAACTGCTTACCAGAATATTCTTTTACCGAAGAGCAACCATCATGAATTATAAAGTCTAACCGCCTTACAACATCTTCTTTTCCAGAATATCTTTTTGAATCTTCGGTTAAAAAAGATTTTTGCGCTGTAGGCTTATAGGTAACAGATGTAGCCCGATCCGGGTCACCAACAGGCTTTAGACCTTGAATGCTCGAGTGTTCTGGTGCGCGATTCCAGTCACCAATAAACATCAATTTTGATCCCGGATTATCTAACCTATTTTGGTCTATAACCTTTTTGACTTCGGCTCCTACACTATTATCCTTGAAGTCTGCATGAACATTAATGATAGTAACCTTTTCACCAGGTTTAGCATTTATTGAAAACGCAGATTGAAGAGCTGTCTTTTCGCCATTATGATCAAAAATTCCCCCCGCTGGATTCGCAGCATCCGGAATGTGAGTATATTTCCTTGCATCATAAATCGTTGCTACAGCCTTAGGATTCGCAGCATCAGACAAAATAATTCCATATCCTAACGAATTAAAATGGGCCGTCAAAACAGCTCGATCCAAATTATTAACCTCCTGTAAGCAGTAAAAATCCGATTTTTTTTCTCCAATGTTTTCTACAATAATATTAATCTGCGCAGCACTTCTCGCCTGGTATTCCGCGTCACTCTCTGTTATTCCAAACCCATTATTAAAATCGGTAATATTGCCATTCACATCAAGCAAAGCCTTACATTGCTTGGTAACATTGTTGGAGAAAATTTTTATACCATCCGCATCGTAAGACACTTCTGCGTGATCACTAAGACCACCCACACCTTTCCAAGCTGGGTTCATTCCTGTAAAATCTATTGGCATGTTTAAAAGATGTTAATTTGAGGGAACCTCTAAAAATTAGATTTTTTAGAGGTTCCCTAGAGTAAAATTCAATGGTTTCTTGACATCTTAGAGCCCGATAAAAAAGTGAGATCCAATGTTTCTAACAGGCCTAGATAAATTTCGAATTGAAACATTCAAAACTCACCTTCTTACAACTTACCTAATCAAGGTTGTAGCCCATAAAATAAAATAAAAATTTTGTCCAAAAAAATGTTCAAAAAATTATTAACCATAGCTGCAGTTTTTTTTCTCATTTCATGCCAAAATCTTTTGAAGAAAGGCGAAGATAAAAACGTAGAAAATCCTGCCGTGACAGAAAATACAGAAAATCAAAGCGAACAAACTGAGCCATACCAGGTCTTAGAAGGAGAAGAGCAGGCTAAAGAGATGAATGCAAAAACAGAAGAAGCAATCGAAGAAGTAGAAGTACAGGACCGAGTCTTTTTTAAATACGATTCTTCAGATCTCTCAGATGACTCAAAGAAAATTTTAGAAACACAAATAGCCTGGTTAAAAAGCGATGCCACCATCAAAGTTACAATTGAGGGTCACTGCGATGAAAGGGGAACTCGCGAATATAATATTGCGCTTGGCGAAAGAAGAGCTAACTCAGCCAAAACTTACTTAACCGCCAATGGCATTGACCAATCGCGCATCGCCGTCATTTCTTACGGTAAAGAAAGAGCTGCATTCTTCGGAAATACTGAAGGTATTTTTGCAAAAAATAGAAGAGCAGTAACAGTTATCGATCAGTAGAAATTTTTCCCTCTATTGGGGAAGATGGCGAAGCAAACTTTTTTCTTTCCATCCTGCCAGCCAGAAAAGCCGCTCTACCTGCTTTAATTGCAAGATTCATAGCATAGGCCATTAAAATTGGATTCTTTGCTTTAGCAATCGCAGTATTCATTAAAACTCCGTCGCATCCTAACTCCATCGCAATCGCAGCATCAGAAGCGGTACCCACTCCAGCATCAACAAGCACCGGAACTTTCGATTGTTCAATGATAAATTCAATGTTGAGACGATTTTGAATTCCGAGTCCGGAACCAATTGGAGCCGCAAGTGGCATGATTGCGCAACACCCAATATCTTCTAATTCTTTCGCAACGATTGGGTCATCTGACGTGTAAACCATAACGTTGAACCCATCTTTAACCAGCAATTCCGCAGCTTTAATCGTCTCCACAACTTTTGGGTAGAGGGTTTTTTCATCCGCCAACACTTCCAGCTTTACCAACTTCCAACCTCCTGCAGCCCGCGCTAAACGCAACGTACGAACAGCATCTTCAGCGGTAAAACATCCAGCAGTATTTGGCAGATAAGTGTATTTTTTAGGATCAAGAAAATCTTGCAACATCGGCTCGCCATTCTTCTCAATATTCACTCGACGAACAGCGACCGTAACAATTTCTGCACCAGAGGCCTCTATTGCAGATTTAGTTTCTTGAAAATCTTTATATTTACCGGTACCAACAAGAAGGCGAGAGGAGAAGGTTTGATTAGCAATTTGAAAAGAATCTTGAAGCACCATATTATACCAAACACGATTGAAGATACCGAACCATTTTTATCAGATTCAGTATGTGGGGATTCCCGCAAAGCGGGGGTGAGTTCAAGAACCTAGCGCAACTTTACATCGTTGTTAACCTCAAAAGGTTTACAACAATTAAAGTGCGCAATCATGACCAAAAACTACACTCGGATTTCTCTTTGTGAACGAGAAATAATTTACAAACTCAACCTTGAGAAAAAATCTCTAATCGAGATC
>CAMDJN010000009.1 GCA_945900795.1 Rickettsia typhi
AAAAGCAATTCAATAATCTCTTCAATAATCTCTTTGCTTATTTTGGATTTGTCTTCGCTATCTTCCTCAGCGCTACCTTTTTGTTGAATTTCAAGAGCGGTTACGAGCGGATTCTCAACTTTGGCTAATTTATAAAACTCAAAATCGAACCTCACATTTCCCTCTCTGATTAAAGCCTCTAATTTATCTTTATCTCCGCTTTCGATTAATTGTTTTATATTTAACGCAATATCTCTTCTCGATTCAATCGATCTAACATTTGGAAGAGAATCTGCGACTTTTTTTCTTGCCTCTTCATCAAGTGTGATCCTGTGGCAAGAATCGATATTCCTTCCTGATTTAGATTTAATCCGGTTGGAAGCTTAAACTCATTACAGTCAAATACTGGTAAAATTCTTTCATACATTGCTGCTAATGCATCAGTATCTTCCGGATGATCTAAGAGATATTTAGCTGCAGGATTGTCGTTACCAAGAAGCCTTAGTCTCTGAATAAAGTTAAGAGATGTTTGTAAAATAACTTTTCCAAGAGGATTAGTTTTACTGGCAAAGATCTCATCTTCTAACTTTACAACTTCTTCTTTTGTTGATCCGTCGGGGAATTTGTAGAAACGTCTTTTTTCGTATTGGGCTTTTGAAGCTTTGTTTTCTGGATCTTCTTTTGTAGCGGTGCATTTATAAGAGACTTCTACTCCGCCAATAATGTCAAGTTGTCCTGATCTTTTTACTGAATCCTCTTCCGTGCTATAATGTGCAAGGTGACCACTTACCCAAAGACCGTTAAGAGCATTTGGGTTGCTGCTTAAGATTTTTTTAACATTGGCCAAAATAGTTACCGAATCATCCTGATGTAAGAATGACGGTATCCTGAGATGCCTTGTTCCTATTCCGATCCCGAAGAATACGTTATGTTCTATGCCACCAAGTTCCGGAGTGTGATTTGGTTGTGCACTACCTCCCCATCTTCCTCTTTCTTGTGGATCTTGTAAGGCCTTTGATTCGGATGCTAAAATTGCGTCAAATCCATCTTTCTTTGTTGTGTGATGGAGAGTCCAATTGGCATTGATGAGATTTTCTAACAGGGATTTTTCTTGATCTGTGAGTGGTGATTTTATTGGGGATGGTTCTGTTGCTGAAGTGGTCTTTGAAGTTTGTGGCGAGTTGGCTTTTGGAAATGTTTTGTTTAAGGATGACTTTATTGTGGGAAAGCTTGTTTCGTCTGAAGTTATAAATCTTTGGGTTTCAGCAAAACAATTTGGCGCATGTTCAAATTCCTTTTTCTTAGCCAAGTCAAAGGTTACAGAAATTTCTTTCCCTCCTTCAACTATTGTAGATTGATCATACCCAATCGCTATTCTTCCTGCCACTTTGTGATCTTTATGCTTAAAGTCATTTTGTTTTGAAACCAAATCTCTGGCTTCAAAGACGATCTTTTTAATTGTCCCAAAAGCTTTTTTGTTAATAGACTTAGGATTTTGTGTAATGATTTTCTGATAAAAATCCAACTCCTCAATTTTGAATTGGTAGGCCATGCGAATCACATCAAGGCAATCAGCATCATGAATGATTTTCTGTACGATGTTCTTTTCTCCAGACACATCCTTGTAAGAAATTCCGTGAGAGAAGAACTTTGCTCTTTCTTCATCTATTCCGATTGATTTGAGATAATTAAAGCAGAGCTCTGCGCTGTTATTATCCCAAAGATCTACTCCATCATTTTGTCTTGCTGAGTCGTGGAATATGGCAACGATCTGCAATAACATCACATCTTCTTCTGTTAGCTTCTGCGCTTCTACATCTCCAAACTCATGGTAAAGATTAGCGAATAGTTTGGCGTAAAGACCAACTCGTGAAGCATGCATTGCGCCATGAGTTTTTCTTTGGACTTCGGACTGGTTGCGCAGATCTACTTGAGAGAGTTTAGGGGTAGCGTAAGGCTGAAGGTAATGTTCTTCGCAAATATGATTGGCATGGTGAGAGATTTCTGGATTCACATTGCTTGGAAGAGTCTTACCAAAAAATCTTTCTGCGTCAGGGAGTGAGGTTTGTTCTTGAAGTGAACCAAGTAGTCTTGCTTGGTTTCTAGCAGAAATTTTAAGTAGATCTAACTCTCCATCTGATAATTGCTTTGCAGTGGTGGTCTTTATTTTTGCCTGGGAGAGAGAGGTTTTGAAGTTTTTTGAGAGAGTTTTTAGGCCGCTTACTTGCTTGGGAGTAAGTGTTTGTAACTTGCTGCTTAGTTCGGATTCTGGAGCCTTAGTCATGTTGCTGGAGATTTTTGTTTAGCAAAAATTGTCAGATTTACATCTTTGTCGGAAAATCAACGAAAAAGTCGAAGTTATGAATAGTTTTTTGTATTTAGCGTGACAATAAAATTCATTATCCCGCCTGCGCAAATTCCCATTTCTAAAAATGCTATAAAGACGGGGCTCTAGAAATGGTAGAAAAAATGAAAAACCTTAGCTGATCAATGAAGAAGAGTAAAAATATTGTAATCATAGGCGGCGGACCAACCGGCTTAATGGCATCTGAAATTATCGCCACAGCCGGACATCAAGTAACGATCTATGACGCGATGCCGACTTTTGGGCGCAAATTTTTAATGGCCGGAAGGGGAGGTCTGAACCTCACGCATAGCGAGCCTCTAGAAAAATTCATCACTCGCTATGTTGAAAGCTCAAGCTGGCTTGAGCCGCATATTAGAAACTGCGATGCGCAAGAGTTACGAAAATGGTGCGAAGGATTAGGACAAGAAACTTTTATTGGCAGTAGTGGCAGAATTTTTCCGCGCAGCATGAAAGCCTCGCCATTACTGCGAGCGTGGCTTAAAAGATTAGATAATCTTGGCGTTCATTACTTTACGCGTCATTTGTGGCAAGGTTTTGAAGATGAAAATCTGATCTTTAGCAATGCCGATAAAAAAATAATCACAGCAAAACCCGACGCCACCTTACTTGCGCTTGGCGGCGCTTCTTGGCCGCATCTTGGCTCAGATGGTTCTTGGGTTAACATACTTACAAAATGCGGCGTAAAAATTTCCGAGCTTCGTCCATCCAATTGCGGCTTTATAGCCAAATGGTCAGACCATTTGTCAGCCAACTTCGCTGGAAGCCCGCTAAAATCGGTGTCCATTAAGCATAAGAATTTTTCTCACAAAGGAGAAATGATTATCACAAAGCGGGGAATTGAGGGAAATGCGGTTTACGCTTTATCGCCTAATTTGCGCGAATCTATTCGTAGTGACGGCGAAGCATTTTTGTATGTAGATTTGAGACCAGAAATGTCGGTTTCGGATTTGGCAAAAAAATTGCAAAATCGCCATAAAAAATCTCTCGGCAATTATTTGCGAAAAAGCGGATTTCCAACTGTTGTTGGCGCTTTATTGCACGAATTAATTCCATCAAATCGGTTGAAGACAACTCCCGACATTCTAGCAGGATATCTAAAAAATTTGCCGATCAGACTAACTTCAACTACCGACATTGCTCGAGCCATTTCAACAGCCGGAGGAATTAAGCGCGAGTCTTTGGATGAAAATTTTATGTTAAAAACCAAAATCGGAGTTTTTGCGGCTGGCGAAATGCTGGATTGGGAAGCGCCTACGGGGGGTTATCTCTTGCAAGGTTGCTTCAGCACGGCAATAGCAGCGGCAAAGGGGATATTGAACTTTGTGGAATAAATCAGGCTTTAGATCGATGTGCGCGTGCGTAGTTCTGCGTAATGGTGGAGCTATCGGGAGTCGAACCCGAGACCTCTTGCATGCCATGCAAGCGCGCTACCAACTGCGCTATAGCCCCAATATTTTGTAACATCAATATCTTCATCTTACTCCCTGGGTTCGCGGCACAGCCTCACCCGCTATTCACTCAAAACATGCGTTTCATGTTTTGCTGGAGATAAATATCCGTCGCTCTGCACATAGAGGCGCGCTACTAAGTGTGTTATAACCCAATAAAACTATCTCTTGTATTGAGATCAAATGTATTTGGAGAATGAAGTATTTTAAATCAGCGACACAAACTTTTGTGCTGCAAGTTTAGGATCATTGCTTTGCGTGATTGGTCTACCCACAACAAGATAAGAGCTTCCATCTTTTATAGCTTTATCGGCGCTCGCTACGCGCTTTTGGTCTTCGTTATTTACGGATGCATTAATGTCGTCCGACATCCTAATCCCGGGGGTTACAATTAAAAAATCTTGTCCGAATTCTGTTCGTAATCTTTTTGTTTCCAATGCAGATGAAACAACGCCATCAAGACCGCTTTCAAGGGCAATTTTAGTTCTTTTGATTACCAATTCTTCAACTGAGAAATTCGGATTGAAACCGATTTCCAAAAGATCTTTTTGATCAAGATTCGTAAGAACTGTAACAGCGATGACCATCATTTTCCCTTTATGAAGTGATACTTTCTCCATAGTATCGCGATTACTTGCATGTATGGTTAGAAGGTCGATGTCGTACTGTGTTAAGTTTTTTACTGAATTGACCATAGTTGCAGAAATGTCATGCAGCTTGAGGTCGCAAAATATCTTTTTGTTTTGTTGTTTGAGCCATTTGATTAGGCCAAAATACGACCCTCCCATCATCAGTTCTAAACCGATTTTGTAGAAATTTACAGAGTCACCGAGCCTCTCTACCATTCTCTTGGTTGAGTCTATATCTGGAAAATCAAGAGCAACAATGAGTCTATCTTCTCTTGGTATCGTGTTATAATTTTTTTTCATCTCCCCTTGATAAGCGAGTTAGGTTTTCTTTGTGTCGAATTAAAATCAGAATGAATAGGAACCAGCAAAAGGCAATTTGTATAGTTGGAGCACCGCTTTGCAAAGAAAAAATTGCTGCAGAAAAAATGGCAATTATTGATGAAACTGAGGAGATATGAAAAAGACAAAATGAAAGAAGCCAAAAGCAAGAAGCTATTAATCCAACGTAAGTATCAAGTGCAAAAAGAACCGCTATTGATGTTGCCACGCCTTTACCGCCCTTGAAGCGGAGATATATCGGATAAATATGTGCGAGCACTGAAATTGTGGCGACTAAAACTAAAAATAGATGCAGGTTCGATATGTCGCAAAAGTAAAACCGTGCAATTGTTACCATTACCCAGCCCTTTGCTCCATCAAGAATCAGAGTAATAAAACCAAGTTTTTTCCCAGCAACTCTTGCGACATTGGTTGCGCCAATATTTTTTGATCCTAAGTCACGAATGTCTTTTTTTGCAAATTTCTTAGTGATAACTAGGCCGAAAGGAATGGCGCAAATCAGATAAGTTAAAATTAAAAATAGGATTTGGTAAAAGATGACCATAGGAAAATCTAAGTTTTTGTCTCGTCGCGATTTTTACGAAAAGCATCAAGCGAAACTACTTTTGCGGTTACATCAACTGCGTTAGCGTCAGATTTTTTCTTACCATTTTTACTGTTACCATTAGCTTCTTCATAGTTCTCATCAATTAGATTATTATCTATGTCGGGCCTATTATGTATGCTGAATTTTAGTGCAAAACTCATTGAAGGATCAGCGAAGGAGGTGATTGATTTGTAGGGAATGGTAAGCTTTTCAAACTTACCCGTGAAGCTTAGAGAGATTCTGAAGAAATCATGCTCTGCAACAAGGCTTTTATATTGGTATTGAATGGCGATCGTCATTTCGTCGTGATATTTTTCAAGCAACGACTTAGGAAGTATTACCCCAGGAAATCGTGTAAGAAAAGTAACCATGAAGTAATGTTTACCAGGTAATCCAGCCTTTTCTATTTTTTTCAATGTTTCGTGAATGATGAGTCGCATCGAATTTTCGATTATTTCATCATATCCGATCAAGTCATTCATGGATCTTTGGTAAATTTGGTTTTGAGGGTGGAGCTGGGTTTAAATACATGTTCTAAGTCCTACTAAGTATACCGAGTCCAGGAACGCTATTTATGACCGGCTTTTCTGTTGAGAGGGAAGCCGGACAAAACCCCGACAAGATCATTTATGCTAGGCAGCTACAGCCACTTTAGCAAAGTCGAAATTGTCATTAGCAAAATTGTCGTTTGCTGTTACTTTTTTCGAACGGATATTATGGTTTTGAGACCATAACCGGCAGTTTCTCAACCGGACAAAATCAACCTTTTTACTATGCATGTCGAAGCTATTCACCCCCATATACACAATGGTGGAGGTGCTGGGTACCGCCCCCAGGTCCATGGACATTTATTTTAAATTGAGTTTATCGTCATAGCTTCCAACCTCGCG
The DNA here is from genome assembly GCA_945900795.1 of Rickettsia typhi. Classification (GTDB taxonomy): domain Bacteria; phylum Pseudomonadota; class Alphaproteobacteria; order Rickettsiales; family UBA1997; genus UBA2645. Next base: position 6,240 of record CAMDJN010000009.1, read on the forward strand.
GTGTGAAAGCGCTGCGAATCTAAGTAGCGATTTTTTTTTAACAAGTGACTTTAAGTTGTTTATGATAGAGCTTAACGAGCAAAGCGCCAAGAGCTTTCTTGCGAAAAATGGTATCAAAAATTCTAAGATAAAAAAAATTGCCGGCGATGCCTCTTTTCGTTCCTACTATCGAATTTTTGTCAAAGAAAGCGGTGAAGAAAAAAAATATGTTTTGATGTATGCTCCACCTTCGCATGAGGATACAAAGCCATTCGTCAGAATTGATGAATTTTTGGTCGTGAATGGATTTTCTGCTCCAAAGATTTTTTCTCGTGATGAGGAAAATGGTTTTTTATTATTGGAGGATTTTGGGGATGACAGTTACAGCAGAGTTCTGGCAAAAGATTCTAATCAAGAGCTGGAATTATACAAAAAAGCCTGTGATTGCCTGATTCAACTTCACGCTATTTCACCTAATAGAATAAAGGATTTACAAGGCCTATCACGTTATAATCACGCTTTATTCTTTCGCGAAGTGAATCTGTTTTTGGAATGGTATTTGCCACAAAAAGGTAAAAAAATCACCTTACAAGAAAAAGCAGATTTTAAATCTCTTTGGTTCGAGTTATTTGATCTTCTTAGCAAAGAAGATCAAGTTTTAGTTTTGCGTGATTATCATGCAGATAATCTCATGTTTTTACCAAACATGGATGGTTATAAGCAAGTTGGGTTGCTTGATTTTCAAGATGCAGTGATTGGGTCTAAAGCTTACGATCTTGTGTCTTTACTCGAAGATGCCAGAAGAGATGTAGATGAAAAGAATCGCGAGAAAATATTAAAATATTTTCTTGAAAAATCTGGCTCTGATAAATCGGTGCTTTTGCGTGATTACGAGATTTTATCTTTACAAAGAAACATCAAAATTTTAGGAATTTTTTCGCGTCTTTCGTTACGCGATGGAAAGCATGCCTATCTAAAACTTTTGCCTAGGGTTCTTAATTTTGTTGAGACTAGGTTATGTTCAAAAAATCTCATTTTTTCTGAAATCGGAAAATTTTTAAAAACTTTTTTATGATTAGTTATGGCTGATAAAGAAATTCCCAAATTGGATACGCGGATTAGTCTTAACACAAGTAACGATGGCGATACTCCCTCATCCTTACTACGTCCAAATGGTTTGCAACTGACTTACAAATTATTGCTTAACGATCATCTATTCCATAATCGGGATATGTTACAACAAAAAGATTTGGACGGGATTGTTGATGTGTTGCTTTCCGCAACCAATGAGCAGTTTTTTAATGGCATGATACCAGAATCGGAAAAAGAAGAATTGTTAAAATATAACCCTTATATCAGAGCATCAAACCTTGTGTTGCAAGCTATCAGAGAGTCTAGCAATGGTGCAGTTCCAAATATCAACGATGAATATTTGAGTCATTTGGGTGATAAAATTAAATCGCTCTGCAATCTCAATGTCGGTAGTCCATTAATGTCTTATTTTTGCTCGGCGCTAAGAGAAGAAATGATGGACAGAATAATTCCATCGCATGAGATTAAGGCGTCTCTAGTTGAGCATGTTACAGGAAGTTCGCTGCGGACTTCAAGATAGTCCTGAAGTAAAATCTATGAGGAACTACTGTTACTGATTCTTCTTTGATTTTACATAAACAAGTAGCAAAAATTTTTTTCATTATTTTTGGATTTTTGCTGGCTTCGCAATAAGTTTTAATAGCTCTTGCCTGACATTGGTTCGGAAAAAATAAATGTTCTGCATTTTTCGCGTTTACCTCAACTAAAATTCTACCATCAAATAAGTAATTTTTTTTATCGAATAACTTTACATCATTTTGATCAATTGCCCTTTTTTCGCGATAGATTGCAAGTCTTTTTGAATCGTATTTTTCAATGATGCAGCCATAAAAAGTTTTTGGTTTATGTGCCAGATCTGTAATCATCCATTCATAAAATCTGCGTAACTTTTCAAGTCGCGGCTTGTAGACCTGTCCGCTTATTTCAAGCAAAACCAAGGCAAGAATTTTTAAAGCAATTTTTTCATCAATCTTTTTGATTTTAGTGAGATCGATTAAGAAGTATCCCGTCTCAGAAAACTCTAGTATTTTTCTAGCTTCAGATAGAAGGATTTCATCGAAAGAATCACGAATTTTTGTTAGTTCATCAGATGTATTTTTGATTCTTTTTTGAATCAAATTTTTGTCAGGAATGGTGTCTAAAAAATTTCTAATCTTATTGCGCAGAAATTTTTCATCTAAATTGCTTTCATCTTCAAACCACTCAACATTCTGATCAAATAAAAATCTTTGTAATTCAATTTTTGAGGAATTCAGTAAAGGTCTCGCAAGCTTGATTTTCTTGAATGATGCAAGCTCCTGCATAGAAGACAGCCCGTCCAATCCACTTCCACGAAAGAGGCGAATCAAAAAATTTTCTGCGACATCGTCAAGTTGATGACCTAGGAATAAAAATTCGATTTTTTGTTTTATGCAGGATTGGTAAAGCAACTCATACCTAGCTTCACGCAACCTTGCTTCGATATTTGATGTAGGAATTTTTTTGGGATCGATTTCTAAAATTTCATGTGTGATTTTTTTCTTACGTAAGATTTGATGAAGTTGCGAAGCCTCAATGGTTGACGATTCACGCATATTGTGGTTGATTGTGATCGCAGACAGTTTGATCTTTTTCTCCAGACAAAATTTCTGCAAGAGTATGGTAAGTGCCATAGAATCAGATCCGCCAGATATTGCGACGGCAATTTTTCTCGGAAGTTTTTCTGTAAAAAATCCATCAAGTTTTATTCTAAAATCTGTAACTAAGTCAGTCATTTGCGTCTTTTAAAAATTGGATACCCAACACGATTGAAGATCTTAAGTTTACTCGGAATATGCGGATTCTCGCAAGCCTTTAACTCTTGGAGGGAGTAACTCGTGTTGCGTAAAAATCAAAACTTATACCCGTTCGGCTTTTTGTTTGCTATTGTAGCATTTTTTTTGGCAATAACAAGCTTTGCTCAGGAAAAATCCATTCTCACTTTTAACGAATATTTAGATCAGGTTAAAGGAAAAAATTTAAGTTATCTTGCGGCAGATCAGAACGCTGAAGCCTACGAACTGATGAAAGAAAAAGCTAAAGTGGTTACAGCAATAAATTTTTTTGCTAGCACGCAAGATGCTTTTACCGAACAAAATCAGGCTTTGCAATTCGTTCGTTACTCCAAGGTTTACAATCGAAATAGCCAAATCGGTATTTCTCAGGATTCCGCTTTTGGTCTAAACACAAAGCTTTACTACTCACTTAATCACGCTACCTACAAGAACCTGAATACATCCACTTCTCTCGATCCGTCTTTAGCGCGTTCTAATTATCAAGGAATTCCAACTTTAGAAGCATCTCTATCATTATGGCAAAATCGCTCTGGTAAAATGACAAGAGCTCTTCGCGATTCAATTCAATTTGAAAATGAATCACAAAAAATGTCGGCCAAAGCCATTTCGATTACATCCCTGGTATCATCAGAGCAATCCTATTGGGAGTTAGTGTCGGCACAAAAAATTACCAAAATCCAACAGGGTGCCTCGAATGCTGCGGCGCAGATTTTATCTTACGTTACAAGAAGGGCTGCGATGAATTTGGGTGAAAGAGGAGACGTTTTGCAAGCAAAAGCCTTGGTTGAAAGTAAACGTCTTTTACTTCTGCAAGCGCAAAATTATGAAAAAATTGCCGCAAGAAATTTTAACAAACAGCGTTTTTTAGATTCTAACGAGGTTCAAGAGAGTCTTGTAAATATTGACTTCGCAGCGTTACAAAATTTTCTTGTTCCACAAATCAGAGCCGGAAATCGTTTTGAAATAAAGGCTGAGGAAGCCATGATGAAATCTGTTGTTGCAAGCGCACAAGTTGAAGAGGAAAAGAATAAGCCATCACTCAATCTTTACGGATCATATTTCGAAAATAATGTCGAGAAATCCACTTCCAGTGCCATATCCAACTCTTTCGACAAGCAAGGTCGATCTGCGATGATTGGTATAAAACTTGCGATGCCAATCAATTTTGGAATGAGTTATCGAATAAGAGATGGGGCGGCTAAAAGCGCCTCAGCAGCAAAAATGAATTATAGGCAAAAAGTTTTTGAACAGGAGAATGATTGGAATAACTTAATCCAAAATCTGCAAAGTTACAAAGAAAATTTAAAGCTCGCGCTTGCAATTGAGGCTGTACAAAAAGACAAGTTAGAAAACGAGAGGAGACTTCTAAGGCAAGGTCGCACAAGTACTTATCAAATTCTCTTATTTGAACAGGATTATTCAAATTCACAATTAACCACTGTTCAAATTGCGAACCAGTTTTTATCTCTGATAGCAGAGCAAAAATTATACGGAAATTAAAAATGCAAAATTTGGATGTCATTCTTACCGACTTTAATTCGCAAATTACGAACGCGAAAAACTCACAAGAAATCGAAGAAATTCGTATCAAATTTTTAGGGAAAAAGGGTTCAGTAACAGAACTTTTTTTGCAGTTAAAAGACTTTTCCATTGAAGAAAAAAAGTCATTTGGGGCTTTGATAAATAAGGCTCGGGATGAGGTTGCTAAAAAGATTGATGAGGCAAAAAATTATTTTGAAAATGAGCTGTTAAATGAAAAATTGGTAAAAGAGAAAATCGATTTAACCGAGCCGATTCGTGTTAGATCTGCGGGGGTGACTCATCCAATTAGCAGGGTTATGGAAGAGATTGAGGAAATTTTTTCTGATCTTGGATTTGAATTTGCGGAAGGTCCAGAAATTGAAGATGATTTTCATAATTTCACCGCGCTCAATATGCCGCAAGATCATCCGGCACGACAAATGCAGGATACATTCTATCTTAAGTCGGAACTTCTGCTTCGTACCCATACTTCCAATACTCAGATTCGAAAAATGCTAAAGTCGCAACCGCCATTGCGAGTAGCCTCTCTGGGTCGAGTTTTTCGTCGTGATTCCGACCAAACCCACACGCCGATGTTTCATCAATTTGAAGGATTCGTGGTCGATGAGAATATCCATATTGGGCAACTAAAATGGGTCTTAGAAAATTTTTTAGAAAAATTTTTTGATGCAAAGAATTTGGAATTGCGTTTCCGTCCGAGCTTTTTCCCGTTCACAGAACCATCGGCGGAAGTTGATGTAAACTACACTTCAGAGCAGGGATCTATCAAGATCGGCAAAGGAGAGAAATTTATGGAAATTTTAGGATGTGGCATGATCCATCCAAATGTTTTAAAAAATTGCGGAATCGATCCAAGTAAATTTCAAGGATTTGCTTTTGGTATTGGAATAGAACGGCTTGCAATGCTAAAATACGGCATCACTGACCTTCGTATGCTTTTTGAAAATGACATAAGATTTTTGCGGCATTTTGGATAAAGTCCTACTAGGGCGTGTCAACACGCTCTAAGGGAGCCTCTAAAATTAGATTTTTCTGACGCAGAAATCGCCAAAGAAGCGTGGGAATGCGTAAGTCCTATTGGTATATAATTTAACTCATGTCGATCCACATAAAAAACATTTCCAAAATTATTCGAAATTCTGTTGTTTTGAACGACATTAATCTCGAGATTAGGCAGGGTGAGTTGATCGCACTTCTTGGTCCGTCCGGTTCGGGTAAGACCACTTTACTTCGCATTATTGCTGGCCTTGACCATCCAGACGCTGGAACGATTCTGTTTGATGGTCAGGATTCTCTTACTAAAAAGGCCAAAGATCGCAATGTCGGATTTGTTTTTCAGCATTACGCACTCTTTAAGCATATGAGCGTTTTTAAAAATATTTCGTTTGGGCTGGAGGTCAGGTCTAAAAAAATTAGACCTACAAAGGAGGAGATAAAGCAAAAGGTTTTTGAACTTTTAAAACTGGTTCGTTTGACAGAATTTGCCGATCGCTTTCCCTCACAACTTTCTGGAGGACAAAGACAAAGAGTTGCTCTTGCTCGTGCTCTTGCGGTCGAGCCAAAAGTTTTATTGCTAGATGAGCCGTTTGGAGCCCTAGATGCAAAAGTTAGAAAAGAGCTTCGGCAATGGATGCGAAACCTTCATGATAAAATTCGTGTCACTAGTGTTTTTGTGACTCACGATCAGGAGGAAGCGATGGAAGTTGCAGATAGAGTTGTGATTTTAAATCAGGGTAGAATCGAGCAGATTGGCTCGCCGTCTGAGGTTATTAGTAATCCGCAAAATAATTTTGTGAGGGAGTTTTTGGATTCTAAGGAAAAATAGAATATGGTCTAGCAATATGTTCTGAAGGGCGTTAGGCCTTGATTCCAGATAAGCTGTTTGACATTTATGAAAAGAGGTCACTAACTCTGGGCGCTAATGACGAAGCCATTTTACTCCACCACTCGACCTCAAGAGGTCAAAATGTGGTTCCTTGGGGGTTCCTTGTAAGGTAAGGCATAACTCGTGTCGCGTCATTATTCCTTTTCGAATCGAAATTACATAATCAAAAACGGAGAAAGCATGAAACTTTGGCAGCAGGTTCTGATTGGTCTTGTCCTTGGTGTTGTTGCCGGTTTAGTGCTTGGTGAAAAAGCCGCAGGTTTAAAAGTTTTTGGAACTATTTTTATCAATCTAATTAAGATGGTGATTGTTCCTCTAATCTTTTTCGCACTACTGTCCGGAATTACTTCTATGCATGGTCAAGGGAATTTTACCCGTATTGGCATTAAAGGTTTTGGTGCTTACATTTTGACCGCAATTTTTGCAGTGCTTATTGGCCTTACCGCGGGAACGATTTTTAAACCAGGTGCCGGTGTTGATCTTCACGCATTGTTTGAATCTACCAATCAAGCAACTGCCATTATTACAAAAACTCCTCCTACAGTCTCAGAATTCTTGATTGGGTTAATTCCTACCAATCCAATAAATTCAATGGCTTCTGATAATTTTCTTCAGATCATCATCTTTTCAATTTTTACTGGTATCACCATCAATTTGGTTGGAGAAAAAGCTAAGCCTGTCAGAGAGTTCATCTATTCTGCAGCGCAAGTATCGTTTAAAATGATTGAAATCATCATTAAACTAGCTCCGCTTGGTGTGTTTGGTTTTATTTCTTGGGTGATAGGAACTCAAGGTATGGACATATTGCAAGCATTGGTAAAGTTGGTTGTAACCTTACTGACAGCCTGCGTTTTCCAATATATGGTTTTTGGGTTGTTGATATTTGTTTTTGCGCGTCTTTCGCCATTTCCATTTTATCGCAAAATTCTCCTCACCCAGTCAATCGCCTTTGCTACAAGTAGTAGTAAAGCAACTCTTTCAACCGCAATCAACCAGCTTCAAGAAAGAATGGGGGTATCAAAAGCGAACTCCAATTTCTTACTTCCACTAGGAGTTTGTATTAACATGGATGGTACCGCAATTTATCTTGGAATTTGTGCGTTATTTTTCTCTCAAGCCTACGGAATAGATCTTACACTGCACAATTACATGATGCTTGTTATGACCTGTACTCTTGGTTCAATGGGCGCTGCTGGGATTCCTAGTGGGTCAATAATTTTTATGGGAATGGTATTAACCTCTGTTGGATTGCCGATTGAAGGAATCGGTATCATCCTTGGTGTCGATAGGGTTTTGGATATGGTTAGAACTGCAATCAACATTACTGGAGACAGCGCAATCACCCTTATCGTCGATAAGAGTGAGGGTGGGTTAGATGAAAAAGTCTACTATTCCAAGTCTTAAGGCATGATTAATCAGTTTTGTAAGCGCTATTTTTTTGTCGCTTCCATTCTGTTTTTCTATCTTTCGATCAATAGTTTTGCATCTGAGAAATCATCGCAAAAACTACTCACAGAAAATTTCCAAGATCTACAGCTGATCGAATCCTATCTGAATAATATCAGCACTCTATCAGCAAAGTTTACGCAAAAATCTGAGGAAGGCGGAGCGGTTGAGGGGAAGTTTTTTCTTTCACGTTCCAGCGATTCTTCAGGTAAGATGCGCGTTGAATATTTAGCTCAACCGAAGGTTGTAATCGTGGTTAATGGTTCAATTCTTTCTTACCTAGATGTTGAGCTTGATGAGCTATCTCATCTCAGCACAAATACAACTCCAGCATCTTTTCTAACCAGGCCTAATATTTCATTTTCTGCTAAAGATGTTGAACTAACCGATGTCAAAAAATTTGATGATAAAATAAAAGTTTCGGTGATGAAAAAAAACCGAAAAGAAGCTGGTGAATTCAGTTTGGTTTTCAAAGCCAATCCTCTGCAATTTATTAAGATGGAAGTCAAAAATGATCTTGGTCAAGTTGTTCAGGTTACGCTTTCAAGTATTGACCTTACTACTCCGATACCAAATCATCTTTTTGTGATCAAAAATAAAATTCTTCCTTAGGTGGGGTGACATGCCAATCGTTCTGGTTTTACTAATGTTTGCCGGAGCGGCTGGAGGAGTTGCAACAGCTGTTGGTGGAGGTGGTGGCAGCAGTTCTACATCTACCACTTCATCTCCTGCGGCAATATCTTACCGAACACAATATCCCCTCTATACCCCTTCAGGAAATCCCGCTTGGAATAATTCTATCACATCTGGCGAAGCCAACATTTACCGCACTTCAGAATATAATGCACAATATGGTTTGGAAAAAATCCATGCCGCTGAGTCTTACGCACTTCTTGCAAAAAATCAAAGATCGACTGCGGGGGAAGGCGTTATGGTTGGGGTTTCTGATGGTGGTGTAAAGTTAACGCATCAAGAAATTCTTGAACCGCCAAGCAATGAAATTTCTTCATCATTTTCGAATCCAAACTATAATCACGGCACGCATGTTGCATCAACGATTGCTGGCTTGAAGGGTAATGGCGGAATGCATGGTGTCGCATTCAATTCGTGGATTGTTTCTGATTATCTTGGTAACGACTTAACTGTCTTAGTTAACAATGGGGTAAAGGCGATAAATATGAGTTGGGGATTTACTTCCGGAAATGCTGGGCTGCAATTGACGATAGGTAGTCCTACTTACGAAGCCTATTATTCTCTGATGGCTAGTAGCTTCAATTCTGCCAAGGCGGGAGACGGTGGTCGAGGAGTATTTTTAGCTGCAGCAACAGGAAATGATGGCTATGTGAATAATGTCGGAGCGCCAGCTTTATTTAGCCAGGATGTCAGACTATCCGGCATAATGATTGCCGTTGCCGCAGTAGATTCGAATAACAGCATAGCCAGCTTTAGTAATCAGTGTAAACAGGCGAAGGAATTTTGTCTTGTTGCTCCTGGTGTAAATATTTACGCCGCAACCGCTGGATCAAATTCCGAATATTCCCTACTTTCCGGTACTTCAATGGCAACGCCTCATGTTGCAGGAGCCGCCGCTGTAATTCGTGGATCATGGCCCCATCTAACTGCAACGCAAACTGCACAAATTCTTCTTACTACCGCAACGGATCTCGGGGCCGTGGGTACGGATGACGTCTATGGTCGAGGTATGCTAAATCTTTACGCCGCAGTTCAGGCGCAGGGGCAAAACACTCTTGGATATGGTGCTAGCGCCTTATCTATCCAAGGTTACGATGTAAGAAATTCTTCAATTGTTACTAGTACAATTTTTGGAGATGCTTTCGCTGCTAACGTTGCACCACAGCTCGATTCGGCAATATTTCTTGACGATTATGGTCGTGATTACAAAGCATTTTTGGGGAGTAAAATTTCTACACAAATGGTCAGCAATATTCCGACTTTAGATAGTCTCGCCTTCAACAACATCAACTCAAAAGTGGTACCACTTTTTTTTGGAGAAAAATCTTCCAATGAACTTAGGTTCAATTTTTTCAATTATCAAAATCATGAATCGGGTGGTGAAAATTTTAATCGAACATCATCGTCTAAAAATTCTCGCAACGCCTTATTTTCAGCGAGCGCCAATGATGTTTCTGGCGTTGGTAATTCGTCAAATGTTACGGGATTAAAATTTCTTACCGTTGATGGTGCGAAAGATCCAAATCTACTAATGAATAACGGATTTTCTTTTGTTAGGAATTCGTCTGATTTGTCCAAAGATTTGAAACTTGGATTCGCTTTTAATAATGATGTGATTGCGAATTCTGGGCAAAAAAAATTCAGTAATTTTGGATTTATTTCGCAAAATAATTTTGCTGCAAATCCTTACCAATCCTTTCTGACATCATCATCTGTAAATCAAAATTCAGCGCTTGGTAACTCTAGAAAATTCAATCAATTTTTTGCTGATCAAAGTTTTTTGGATAAGAAATTTGGTTTGAAATTTTCTTATCAATCATCGTATGAATCGTCATTTTCATCCGGACAATTAAATAGTGGACTCAAAAAGAAGAAAGAGAACGAGGTTTTTGATTTTGGTATTGCATTAAATCCAAGAGTCGGAGGAAATTTTTTACTCTCTCTCGGCAATATGTCAGAATTTAATAATAACTTACTTAACTCAAAAAGTGTTGGTGCGTTTGAATCGAGCGGTGATGTAAAAACTTCTTACATAAAATTTTCTTCAAACCAAGCTGTAACAAAACATCTTTCTCTCATCACGAGTATTGCGGAAGGAAAGTCTAAAATTAATGGAAACCAATACGGAATTTTTCGTGAATTTAAAGACGTAAGAAGTCAGAGCGTTTCTGTGGCAATGGTTTATGATAATTTTTTTAATGGAAGAATTGGCCTGGCCTATTCAGAGCCGATGAGAGTTTATCGTGGAAAAGTTGCAGTTGACATTCCTGTTGCAAGAGATGTTGACGGTAATTTATTCCGTTACAAAACCTCCGCTTCTCTTGTTCCGAAAGGAAAAGAACAAGATCTTGAACTTTTCTTTTTGAAATCGTTATCGCAAGATTCGGAGATTAAACTCAATCTTATCGCTCAAAAAGATCCAGGAAATGTTAAGAGCCCCAATGCAACTTATCTTGGTTTTGTGCAGTTGCGAAGGATGTTTGGAAGTTATTAATCTCAATGATCAATGGAATGAAAAAAAAATCTGACTCAGGAAAGTTATTGCCGAAAACTGTAAATCGTCCGTCACAAAAAGAAGCTGAATCTGCTGTTCGTACTCTAATTTCATGGGCTGGAGATAATCCTGATCGCGAAGGTTTAATTGAAACACCAAAAAGAGTTGTGAAGGCCTACCGTGAATTTTTTTCCGGTTATGATGCCAATCCAAACGAAATTCTCGGCAAAACTTTTGAGGAAATTGAGGGCTATGATGACATTGTTTTGCTGAAGGATATGCGCATGGAATCGCATTGTGAGCACCATATGGTGCCGTTTGTTGGCAAGGCTCACATTGCTTACATTCCAAATAAAAAAGTAGTTGGAATCAGTAAAATTGCTAGGTTACTTGATGTTTTTTCGAAACGTCTTCAAACGCAAGAAACTATGACTGCACAAATTGCGCAGACAATTAACGATGTATTAAAGCCAAAGGGGGTAGCAATTTTAATTGATGCAAAACATCAATGCATGACCACTCGCGGCATCCATAAAATTAATACTTCGACCGTTACCAAGACTATGATTGGATTGTTCAAAAAAGATCCAGAATTGGAGAAAAAGTTTTTAACCATGATTGCTCTAGATTCCGGCACGTGCTAGTCCAACATAATGCCAGTCTAATTCTGGCTTCGACATCCCAAGTTAGAAAAAAAATCCTGCAAGAGTCTGGTTTGAAGTTTAACATTATTCCTCCCGATTTTAATGAGAAGAAGGCTAAGAAAAAATTTCCTCAAAAAACCATAAAAGAATTGGCAATTTTTTTGGCGGAAGGCAAGGCGTTATCGATTAGCACGCAATATCCCACCGCCTACGTCATTGGGTCTGATCAAGTATGTGAGTTTGCGGAAAAAGAGATCCCTAAATCCGAAAATATTTCTGAAGCAGTGAGTCAGTTAAAAAAAATGAATGGCCAAACTCACTTCCAGAATAATTCGACCGTCATTGCTATTAATGGCAAAATAATTTTTAGAAATTTTTCTCGCGTGAAGTTAAGAATGAGGCAATTGAGCCAGGTAGAAATAGAAAATTACGTCGCGGCTGATCAATCATTTGGCTGTGCCGGAAGTTATAAATATGAATCGCTTGGCAAGCATCTTTTTGAAAAGATAGCTGGCGATTATTATTCGATTCTTGGTTTGGCTATTCAGCCATTACTTACCTTTCTTCATCGCAAAAAAATAATTACCATCAAGTCTTCATAATTATGGATTTTTTCACTTACGACATTCTGTTCGGATTGGTCACGTTAACATTCTTGGAAATAATACTTGGCATCGATAACCTAATCTTCATCACGCTTGCTGTTCACAATCTTCCAAAAAAACAACGCAACACGGCGCGTAATTTTGGTCTATCTTTGGCCTTTGTGATTCGGGTTTTAATGTTACTTACACTATCTTGGGTGATGACGTTAACCGAGCCACTATTTTACTTGGGCAGCGTTGGTTTCTCATTCAAGAATTTTCTACTAATTTCCGGTGGGTTATTTTTAATCGTGAAGAGTGGATGGGAAATTGGAAATGACGTGATATTTGGTTTGCAAGCGGTTGCCAGAGAAGAAAAAAAATCTCCTACTGGGAAGAGTATGATTGCTGCGATTTTGCAAATTACCTTGATTGATTTTGTGTTTTCTTTTGACTCAGTGATTACGGCAATCGGCATGACCAGCAATATTCCGGTCATCGTTATTGCAATTATCATTGCGATGATCGTGATGTTACTTGCTTCTGAATCTATCAATCACTTTTTACATGTTTATCCTTCCTTAAAAATCGTTGCTCTAGCCTTTATTTTTATGGTTGGACTTATCCTGTTAAGCGATGGTTTGCACATGCATATCTCAAAAGGTTATCTATATTTTTCGTTATTTTTTACTCTTGTTGTAGAGTCGCTGAACATAGTAGCGCGTAAAAGAAACCATTAGGGGACTTCTAAAAATTGCTTTTTTTGTAAATTTTGTTGTTACCAAATTTTCTCGCGAGCACGTACCTCTAAGTACGCTTACCTGCTCGAAAATTTGTTGCCTAAAAATTTCTAAAAAAAAATCTAATTTTTAGAGATTCCAATAAAGCCAAATTTAAAAAATATCTAAAAACATGTTACGCTTTTTCTTAATTTTGGCATTAGGTGTTGGCTTGTCCTCATGTATTACGCCTCCTAAACCTCCAGAACTACCACCCGTACCGCTAAATTATGAAGACACTTCAAAAGATTATCTCGATAATACGGTCAAGGCTGATATTAGAAGTTTTTTTGATGGAGAGGTTGACGGTTATGGTATTATGCAAGATGAGAATGGCAAAATAATCAAAACTTGCACAGCAAAAATTTTAGGAAAGTGGGATTACAACAAGGGCGTCGTAAATCATAGATTTCAATATTCTGACGGCTCTAGAGATAATAGAACTTGGCTGATTACTCTTGATCGTAACAATATCACACTCACTGCCGTTGGTCATGACGTTTTAACTCCAGCCAAAGGTAAGCAGGTTGGGAATGCCATACACATGTCCTACTCGCTTTCTACTAAGATTTTCGGCAACTCTTTAGTGGCCCTTCCCGTTAGTAAAATTGATGGTATGCCACAAGATAAAGGGGTAAGAACGTCTCCGGACATGGTTTTGGATGATCATGGGAGAGAGGTAAAAATTGAAGATAAAATGTATCTCATAAATGATAAATCGATGATCATGGTATCACACTTCAGAAGTGACGATGGCTCTTCCGGAAAAATTATTTTTTCATTCAGAAAAATACGCGGTTAAGAATCTAATGAAAAAGCACGGTCACATAATTTTTTCTTACTCTTTTAACAGCGAAGGCAGCTTCTGTAAGTTGGATAACGAGGCAGTTGCTAATGAGCTGAAGAATGACGGGTTATCCTGGGTGCATCTTGATGGAACTAGCAAGATGACAGGCGTGTGGTTAAAAAAAGAAGTTCAATATCTTGATCACTTGATCACCGACGCTTTGCTTGCTGATGAAACTAGACCAAGAATTACTGAGTTCGGTAATGGATTTTTGATTATACTTCGTGGGGTCAATCTCAATCATAATGATGAGCCAGAAGATATGGTGTCGATTCGTATGTGGATTGATAGTGAGAGGATTATCACTGTACAGAAGCGGGCTATGAAATCAGTGTTCGATCTTCGTGATCAAATCGAATCTGGAAAAATCATCAAAAATTCTGCAGAGTTTCTTTATAATTTAATCTACCAAATCCTCTTTGTGACATCTCCGTTTCTTTATGCTCTCAACGAAAAAGTTGATGATCTCGAAGAAAAAATTATGACAACTCATGATGCAAAATTCAGAGAAGAATTAATGCAAATCAGAAGTCAGTCAGCAGTTTTTAGACGCTATTTAGCTCCGCAAAAGGAAGTTATTTCCAAGTTAAAAATCATTGTGACGCCATGGATTAACGATTGGTCAAGGCGTCACTTTCAAGAAAATTTTGATCACATCAGTCAAATGATCGAAGAAATTGACGAAGCGGCAAGTAGGTCAAAAATTTTACATGATGAGTTAGCGAATGCTTTGAGCGAAAAGATCAACAGAAATATGTACAAGTTATCGATGATAACTTTGATCTTTATGCCCCTCACTTTTTTAACCGGATTGTTCGGGATGAATGTTGGTGGAATTCCGGGATCAGACAGTCCAATCGCCTTTTACTTTTGTTGTGTTGTTATGATGTTGGTGGCTTTGTTGCAGGTCTTCTTCTTTAGAAGAAAGGATTGGTTTTAACGTTCTTGAATCTTCATTAACTTGTAGGTGATGCTGTCATGCAGAGCATAAAATGAGGCATCAACGATATTTTCTGAAACCCCAATTGTGTTCCATTTGTTTCCCTTCTCATCGCCAGATTCAATCTGAACCCTCGTAATAGCTTGCGTTCCATCTGACGGAGTAAGAATCCTTACCTTGTAATCAGTTAGTCTAACACTTTTTAGCGTGGGATATTTTTTCGATAGAGCTTTGCGTAAGGCTTTATCCATTGCATTTACCGGCCCATTTCCCTCCGCAACTGACATCGTAACTTTATTGCCGATTTTGATTTTTATAGTCGCTTCGGAAAGCAGTGTAGTGCGTCCTTTATCATTCAATTTTTTCTCATCAATCACACGAAAAGAAACTAGCTCAAAAAAATTTGGAACGCTTGCTAAAGACCTTCTTGCGAGAATTTCAAAGCTTGCATCTGCAGCGTCGTAAGCATATCCCTTTGCCTCGAGCTCTTTGATTTTATTGACCAAGTTTGAAACCTGGCTCACCTTTACTTCATCACGCAATTCAATTCCTATTTCTTTGAGGCGGGCAATGATATTGGAACGTCCTGCTTGATCTGAAATCATAATTTCACGATGATTTCCAACTTTTTCTGGCTCGATATGTTCGTAAGATTTTGCATTTTTTGTAACGGCAGAAACGTGCAAACCCCCCTTATGTGCGAAGGCGTATTTTCCAACATAGGGAGCAAATTTATCTCGTTCCTTTCCAAGTAAATCATCCAAAAAATTTGAGATATTGGCCAGACGTTTTAGACTTTCTTCGCTAATTCCAACATCGTAACCCATCTTTAGCATTAATGTAGGAATGATGCTTATAAGGTTGGCATTGCCGCATCTTTCACCAAGTCCATTGATAGTTCCTTGAACTTGACGAACTCCCGCCTCAATTGCCGCAAGTGAATTCGCAACTGCATTTCCGGTATCGTTATGACAGTGAATTCCTAAATTTTCTCCCGGGATATGTTTCGTAATTTTTTTTACGATTTTTGAAATTTCACTTGGCAATGTTCCACCATTAGTATCGCAAAGCACTATCCATCTAGCTCCGGCTTCATAGGCAGTTTTTATGCACTGAAGAGAAAATTTTGGATTCGCTTTGAAGCCGTCGAAAAAATGCTCAGCATCAAACATCGCATTTTTTTTCTTTTTAATGATTTGTTTGATCGAATCCGAAATGATTTTGAAATTCTCCTCTTCCGAGATGTGAAGTGCGTGCTTCAAGTGGAAGTCCCAAGTTTTGCCAACGATGCAAACAGATTTTGCATCAGCATTAATCACCGCGCTTAAACCTGCGTCATTCGCAGCGGAAATTCCGGAGCGGCATGTCATGCCAAAAGCGGTGAATTGTGATTTTTTTAAAGTGGGAAGATTAGAGAAAAATTCATCATCTGTAGGGTTTGAACCAGGCCATCCGCCCTCTATGTAGTCGATTCCAAGCGAATCTAAAGCCTTTGCAATTGCGATCTTGTCGTGAGTACCAAAGTTTATCGTGCTGGTTTGCGCTCCGTCGCGTAGTGTTGAGTCGTAGAGATAAACGCGCGGTTTTTTTGAGAGCATTTTGCTGGTGGGGAGTGGGTGCGACTGACTCGATTTGATGGAGCCAGTCGCAAGACCTTGGTTAATATTATTTTTTGTCATCCTTTACTTCTTCATATTCAGCGTCAACCACTTTTTCTGAAGCATTGTCTGATGATGAATTTGTTGAAGATGAGTCGGAAGAGGATCCTGCGGCAGTATCTCCACCACCAGACGCATTAGCTTGTGAAGCCTTGTAAATTGCTTCTCCAAGTTTCATTGAAGATTGAATTAAACTTTCAGTTCCAGATTTTAGTTCAGAAACAGAAGCGTCAGTTTTAGCTGACAAATCTTTCAATTTTTGCAATTCAGCTTCAATCGCAGATTTGATTTCAGCATCAACCTTGTCCCCATGTTCTTTTAAGCTCTTTTCAGTTTCATAAATTGCAGAATCAGCTTGGTTCTTGGCCTCAATAGATTCCTTCCTTTCTTTGTCAGCAGAAGCATTGACCTCTGCATCTTTTACCATTCTTTGAATTTCTTCTTCAGACAATCCGCCACTTGATTGAATGTGAATTTTTTGCTCTTTGTTTGTGGCTTTATCTTTCGCCGAAACATGTACAACGCCGTTAGAGTCGATGTCAAAAGTAACCTCGATTTGTGGTAAACCACGCGGCGCTGGAGCGATTCCTTCCAAATTAAATTCACCCAACAACTTGTTGTGAACCGCAATATCCCTTTCCCCTTGAGCTACTTTAATAGTAACAGCAGTCTGATTGTCTGCCGCAGTTGAGAAGGTTTGGCTTTTGTTAGTTGGAATTGTGGTATTGCGATCAATCAAGCGAGTGAATACTCCACCAGCTGTTTCGATGCCAAGCGAAAGAGGCGTAACGTCAAGAAGGATTACGTCAGTCACGTCACCTTGCAAAACAGCGCCCTGAATTGCAGCGCCTATTGCAACAACTTCGTCAGGATTAACAGATTTGTTTGGTTCTTTGCCGAAAAGTTTTTTTACCACTTCGATTACTTTTGGCATACGAGTCATTCCGCCAACCAGAATAACTTCGTCGATGTTAGAGGCTTTTAATCCGGCATCTTGCAAAGCATTTTCACAAGGCTTGAGGGTGCGTTGAATTAAATCATCAACCAATTGCTCAAGTTTAGCGCGGGAAAGTTTTACATTTAGATGCTGAGGACCAGAGGCATTTGCGGTAATGTAAGGAAGATTGATTTCAGTTTCCATTGTTGAGGAAAGTTCAATCTTAGCCTTTTCAGCAGCTTCTTTCAAGCGTTGAAGAGCCATTGGATCTTTTGACAAATCTACGCCTTGCGCTTTTTGGAATTCTTCCGTTAAGAATTTTAAGATGCGCATGTCGAAATCTTCGCCACCAAGGAAAGTATCGCCATTGGTTGATTTTACTTCGAACACACCATCGCCAATTTCCAAAATAGAAACGTCGAAAGTTCCGCCACCTAAATCGTAAACTGCGATTGTTTGTCCGCCCTTCTTTTCGAAGCCGTAAGCAAGTGCTGCAGCTGTTGGCTCGTTGATGATGCGAAGAACGTCAAGACCGGCGATTTTTCCTGCATCTTTTGTGGCTTGGCGTTGTGAGTCGTTAAAGTAAGCTGGAACTGTGATCACAGCTTTTTCAATTTTTTCTCCGAGATAACTTTCTGCCGTTTCTTTCATCTTCATTAAAGTAAATGCAGAAACTTGACTTGGAGAATATTTTTCCCCCTTCACCTCAACCCATGCATCACCATTTGCTGAAGGAACAATTTTGAAAGGTACATGATCCTTGTCTTTGACGGTCATTGGATCGTCATTTCTTCTTCCGATGAGTCTTTTAATTCCAAAAATTGTGTTGGTTGGATTTGTTACTGCCTGCCTTTTTGCTGGAGCTCCAACAACCTTTTCACCATTGGCAAGGAAGCCAATGATCGAAGGCGTAGTGCGAACACCTTCCGCATTTTCAATAACTTTGATGCTCTTTCCTTCCATGATTGCGACACAGGAATTTGTTGTTCCAAGGTCGATACCGATTACTTTGTTAGACATAGATTTTGAATTAATTGATTGGGGAGACTTGTAAGGAAATAGTGAATGCTCTCGTTTTAAGAAACGATGAGGTCTATTTAGAGAATATGCTTGTTATTACAAGGCAGCGTTTTGTATTTTTAAGAAAATTTTTTTAAACAATTTTTATGAGGAATATATGAGTCGTAATCCAATCTCAGCAGCGCACGAAATGACAGAAAAAGAAAAGCTTCTGCAAGAGCTTTTGACAGAAGCAAAAAAATTTCGCGATGATTTAGGGGGTCAGCCGAATTTTGGAAATCTGAATGTTTATCACGAAGATGGTTCAGCTAGAATTAAAAGATTCACTCAAGAGCAGATCCATCAAACCCGACTTAGCTCATATGAGATTATGCTAGGAACGATTGCCGGTTTACAAAAGTTAGATCAACATGTTACAAAAGAAGATCTGGCAAATTTTACAAAACTCTTGGGCTCAAGAGGTGTAAGTACGCCAGAAATATCGAAAGAAGAGTTTGCTGGGTTTGTGGGAAAGAAAACGTCTGAAGTCGTTGTCCTTTTGATGAATAAGTGTAAGGAAAAAATCGTCTCAAACACTGATGGTTATGAGGGTAATAACTACAACCCGGCAAATATTTTTCTTGAATCGAGCTGCGGATTCATTGCTCACATGAATGATGCTAAAAGCAAGGATGGGGGCGGCATCTTTGATCAATACTCGTCGACAGATCAAGATGTTCCCGGGAGTTTTAAAAATCTTTTTACCTCATTTCTTAATAAATATCTGGAAGCAAAATCGCTTAGCAAGTTAGAAGATTTTTTTATCTCTTTTAAAAACCAAGATCCCTGCCTTGAAGCAAGAATTTCTTCGATACTAGATTTGTCATTAACTCCAGATAATGATCCGTTCAATTTCCCAGAATTTAAACTTGATCCAAGTGTTGATGGAAATTTAGGGCTAATACTTACTAGGTTAGATCATGCTATCTACCGCGATTACGGCGCGAAAAAGATTCCGGAATTTAATCGAGATTTCAATAGTGTAGAGTGGCGTGATCGCTTACTTCCATCGTTAGAGAGAGGTGTATCAAAAAGATTACCAGCTCATCTTGTCGCGCATCCAGATCTTTATTTGTTACTTACAAAAGAAGGGGTGATGCAGTGCCTACAATTCCTATCAGAAAATAATCCAAAAATAAAATGTATTTTTACCGGAACCGGAGAGATAAACGAAGCATTTAAGGAGGAGGTAGAAGCTTTTTTGAGTGGTTATAAATCGGCCTCAGAAGTTGAGGGCGAAATTGAGATGTCTAAAGAAGAACTTTTGCAAGCCAGTGAATTAATAAAGAGAAATCCGGAACGAAGCGTTTCAGGTTTTTTACGTAGAGCCCACACATCAGCAAATCTGGTTGATCATCTTCACAAAAGTTCAGAATCAGAAGGTCTTCCTGTGCGCAAGGTTCTTGCGGGACGAGGTCAGTTGGATGGATTTCAGCGAGATAGCGCTTCAATGAAGGCGGGAGATGAAATTAGGCAACTTGATAACATGCTTAGTGTAGCAAAGAGCAGTAGCCACAGTATATCTCCCGTAAACGAACCTTATGATCATGATGTAGAAGACGAGTTTCGTGCAGGAGGAAATATTGGCGATATGATTCCGGAAGGGCAGATAATTGAAGCGGCAGAGTTATCAGAAAGAAAGAATATTCTTGCTACACAGCAAGCAGAAAGAAATAAGATTTACGAATCCCTGCAGCTAGATATCCAAAAGCACAAAGAATCAGCCGCAAAAAATCTTAGGCCATGGTCATCCACATTACTAATTGATCCACAAAATGGAGCAATGGTGATGACCGCACAAGGTCCCTGGGCCTATCAACCTGGACTGATACTTAATCCAAGCGAGCTTGGTTTTGTAGGAGGTAAAGAGGTGAATTTTGGAACCATCGCTCTGTCTGATGATTTTAGAAATGCCATTCAAACCACAATTGCTGGTGGTGGAAATATTGACGATGTGGTAGACTCTCTGCAATCCATACTTTCTCAAAAGCACAATGATCCTTCTAGCCATTTATCAGATACAGATAAAGAATTTTTTACCTCTTTCAAAAGTCTCGCAGATAGAATCAGAGCACTTCAAAAACCAGCGCAATCCGAAGTAAACGAGCCAACCGCAAGAGATGACTTTAACTCTCCTGGATTGCAATTTAATCAGGATGGAACTCCAAAAACCTTACCACATAACGAAGCGGTGGTAATGCCAAAATCAAGCAAAGCCGTTCTTGGATTTTTTATTGATGATGCAACCAGCGTTCATGGAATAGCGGACGTACTTTCTTGGCAGAAAGAAGTTTTGAATACGGAGAAGAGATGGATCAAAATCTTCTTTCGAGACTCTAGGGGAGAATTCCATCCGATCGAGAGAGCTAACTTGAATGCTTACGCTTATTTGAGAGAGAATGGCAGCTTAACTGGCAGCTTGGATTGGACTGATGGTGCGGAAAGTAATCCACTTAAATGGACATACGAAAAAATTAGGGAAGAGTTTCCAAGGGGAATTCCAATAAATAATTCTGGAAACAGAGCGCAACTATTATTAAATGGGCAGCCCGCGTTATTTATTACAAAAGCGGATATAAAAAAAAATGTGGCAATGTTTCTGACGGGGGCTGTAGAAGGGATGCTTGCGGGATTGCTTGCTGGACATGCGATTATGATTGATGGGATGGGGTTTTACGAGATATCGCCTGAAGTTCTAGGAGTGGTGCCAGCAGCAGCCCTGGTATTGAGTATACTAGAGATAGAAGCACTAAAAAGAGGGAAAATAACTGGTTTAACGGCAAGTTGCTCGCTTGGCGTGACAAACACTATGTTTGTTGGGCTAGCCGCATCTGGAATTCTATCAAGGCCAGATTTACGCGAGTTTAATCAATCGCAACGCAATATCATTCTCAGCTCCGACACAACTCTAACCAACTTTAAGTCACTTACTCACGATCAAGCTTTAAATCTTCGCATCTTCAAAGATGAAGTCATAAGGAGTATTTTAAAAAATGATAAAGTTGTAAATAGTAACATCGTAGGTGGTTTAGAAGATGGTAAAGCTTTAAATAATTTTAAATTACTTACTCGCGATCAACTCTTAAAGCTAGCCAAGCTTGATTCTAAAAAGATCATGGCAACTTTAACCAATGACGATCTTACCAAATCTTTTAAGATCGCTCCCCCAAATCATCATCAGTTTCACGCTCTTGAAGAAACTAACGAAACAGACTCTTCCAAACTAATTCAACTCTCTCCTGAAGAAGCTGAAATAGTAAGCTCCTCCTCTCAATTACCAAAAGGAATCCATCTAGAAATGAATACACAAGGATCTCACCTCCATGTGTCTGACGATGTCTTGGCTAGTAGCTTCTCAACTGTCGCAATAGGCCTTCAAGCCATCAGACTTGCAATGTTATCCTGCGGATTAACCGCAAGTGAAGATCGGATCGATGCCCTAAAAAAGCAGTTCGAGGCTCTCAAAAAAGATCCAACTCAACAAAATACCGCAAAGAAAATTGAAGACGACATCAAAGAGCTGGAAACAAAATCCTCATTTGCTTCGAAAAAGATTTTAGTTGGAACTGCAAGACTTGCTGCCCTAGCTGGAAGCTACTCTGCAGCAATATCATCGCTTTCTGTTTCTTACGGATTAATCGGAATAAAACAAGCCTTAGGCGCTATTTCAGACAATACTGGTAAGCTAGAAAGTGTAACGGATGAATTAGATCTCTCCAAATACCCAAATCGTAGCGGCGTTCCATCGGCTGATTTGCCAAAAAATACTTTGTCAACTCAACTTCAAACAATCGTAGAGAAATTAAATTCTGAAATCCTTAAGCAAGAAGAAATCCTTCTCCCAGAAAATCCTCTAATGCTAGTCAGCGGCGCCTCAATTCGCTTACTCAATCAACTTCAAGAAAGTCTAAAACTTTACGAAGGTCAGCTAGAAAGCGACAGTAAAAACCAACTCACAAAAATTGCCTCTTCAATAGTTTCGATGACTACAGCTTTAGCAGCAAGTGGTGGAGCAGCAGCTCTTCCTGTCGCAGCCTCTCTAGCTCTTGCAATTGGCACTTCAGCAAAATCTTTAACTGACAGAAAGTTAACCACCGGAGAAAATGATGCTGCCTACGAGGCAATTGAGCATTTCAATACAATGCTTGTGTTGTTGAATGGCGAGACTTCCAAAGGTGAACTATCGGAAATGAAGAAGGGGTGGGAAAGTGAATCTAAAGAGCTGTCTCAAAAAGTGATTGCGATCCAAACTGAAGAAGAAGGAAAAAGTTTCCTTCATGCTGTAAGCTTGGTTGCACAAGGTGTTGCGAAAGCCGGAAGAGATCTTCTTACGGGAAGAAGTGACGAGATTAGGATCAAAATTTTAGAGCAAAGAAAAGGATGGTTAGATCTTTTAGGTAAAGCTGCAGATGCTTCAATTGCAGAAGCGCCACAACTACCACAACTACCACAAATTGCAGCAATTGATGGAGCGACTTTACCACTTCCGTCTTCTGCTGCAGGCGCCAAATCTGTTGATAGGTTAGTTAGTTCTTCCAAAACACTATCTAATCAAAAAGTTTAAACTTGTTTATTCTTGCCTTAGTTTTTAAAAAGTTTTCTGATTTTTGTTTAGATGGAAATCACCACTTTCATTAATTTTAATTCATTTTTTTAGAGGTTTTATGGCGGTAAACAAAGTTATTCTTGTTGGAAATGTTGGACAAGATCCAGAGATCAAAGCAACTGGTGATGGTCGTGAATTAGCCACTTTCTCGCTAGCAACTTCTGAGAGTTGGAAAGATAAAAATAGCGGAGAGAAAAAGGAAAAAACCGAATGGCATCGTATCGTAATTTTTTCTCAAGGCTTAGTCGGAATTGTAAAAAACTACGTTAAAAAAGGTTCAAAACTTTACATCGAAGGTTCTCTTCAAACTAGAAAATGGAGCGACGCACAAGGTGTTGAAAAATACACTACCGAAGTCGTTTTACAGAATTTTAATTCAACCTTGCAGATTCTTGATTCAAAAGATCGCAACTCTTCGTCTGACTCCTATTCATCTGATGCACCTTCTTCTCCAAGGGGTCGCAATAGCAATATTTCAGTTGAAGAAACTGATGATGAAATTCCATTCTAAAACTTAAAACAAAAACCATTCCAACCTCTTCAAATACACCATTTGGAGAGGTTTATTTTTGTAAAAACTTATGGCATTAGTCACGATAAACGGCAGAGAACATACAGTTCCGGATGGAATAACAATCATCCAGGCTTGCGAAATTGCTGATGTAGAAATACCACGCTTTTGCTATCATGAAAGGTTGGCAATCGCAGGCAATTGTCGCATGTGTTTGGTTGAGGTTGAAGGTATGCCACCTAAGCCGGTAGCTTCTTGCGCCATGCCAGTGAATAATGGTATGAAAATTCATACTGACTCGCCAATGGTTGTAAAGGCGCGTCAAGGTGTGATGGAATTCTTGCTAGCCAACCATCCGCTTGATTGTCCAATTTGTGATCAAGGCGGTGAGTGCGACTTGCAAGATCAGGCCTTCCAATATGGTCGTGGGGAAAGTCATTATCACGAGGGTAAACGCTCTGTTGTCGACAAAGACATGGGGCCGCTAATCAAAACCCAAATGACGCGCTGCATTCATTGTACGCGTTGCGTGCGCTTCATTGAAGACGTTGCTGGAACAGTGGAGATTGGGGCAATTGGTCGTGGCGAAACTATGGAAATTACAACCTATCTCGACAAATCTGTTACTTCTGAACTTTCCGGAAATGTCATCGACCTCTGTCCAGTGGGAGCGCTAACATCAAAGCCTTACGCTTTCAAAGCCAGAAGTTGGGAATTAAAAAAGACGGAATCAATTGATGTGATGGATGCGGTTGGAAGCAACATCCGCATTGATTCACGCGGCGTTGAAGTGATGAGAATTTTGCCAAGGTTGAATGAAGAAATTAATGAAGAATGGATTTCTGATAAAACACGTTTTTGTTACGATGGTTTAAAATATCAGCGTCTCGACAAACCTTACGTTAGGCGCGATGGAAAGCTAGAAGCTACGACTTTTGATGATGCCTATTCTGCAATTGCTGAAAAAATAAAAACTCTGCAACCGAGTCAAATTGCGGCTTTAACGGGACAAATTTCTGCGGCAGAAGAAATTTTTGTACTTAAAAAGTTGATGGAAAAATTGGGTGTAGATCAGATTGATTGTCGCTTGAAGGGTGAAAAAATAAATCCTCAAGATCGCGCTTCTTATCTCTTCAATACCACGATTGCAGGAATTGATTCGGCGGACGTTTGTTTGTTGATCGGAGTAAATCCAAGAAAAGATGCCCCAATTCTTAATGCCAGAATTAGAAAAAGATTCCTTTCTAAGAAGCTTAGGATAGCCACAATCGGAGTTGAGCATGACCTCACTTACGACTACCAGAATCTCGGTAATAGTACACTGATTTTAAAAGAAATTTTGGATGGAAAATCTAATTTTTCTGAAATCTTAGCACAAGCCAAGAACCCAATGATTATCATTGGTCACGACATGTTGGTGAAAAAAGACGGTGACGTAATTTTGAATTACGCAAAGAAAATCGCTGAGAAATTTTCAATGATTCGAGACGATTGGAACGGTTTTAATTTTTTACCAAAATCTACGGGATTGATTAACGGCCTAGAGCTTGGATTCGCAGGTTGTAACACGGTACAAGAAATTCTTAAAAAAGCTGAAGCCAAAGAAATAGAAGTAATTTTTCTGCATGCGGTTGATGATGACATCGATTTTGAAAAGCTAAGAAATGCTTTTGTAATTTATATCGGATCACATGGTGACCGGGGCGCTCATCATGCCAATGTGATTTTACCGGCAGCTGCTTACAGCGAAAAAAATGCTACTTATGTGAATTTAGAGGGTCGTCCTCAAGACGCGAACAGAGCGGTTTTTGCTCCGGGTGAGGCTAAAGAAGATTGGCTAATTTTTGTTGAGCTTGCAAATAAAATGCAGATTGACCTTGGCTTCAATAATTTATCCGCGATCAAGAAATCTATGGCTACATTTAGTCCGATTTTTTCTGCTTCCGATGTAGTAACTAAAGCTGATTGGATAAAATCTAGTGAGTTAAAGGAGAATTTTTCTGAAGAGAGAATTGTTGCCAATGATTTTGATTTTTATCTAACGAACTCAATTACCAGAGCATCTCGCACTCTAAACAAGTGTAGCACTACGGTTGCAAAAAGTTAGTTGCAAAAAGACTTTGCCTTCCTAGCTTCCCTGGGCTGATTTAATTAAATTTTAATTCTTGAACACATCGAACCATGTTAAAAATTCGTCTTTCTCGTGCCGGAAGAAAAGCAATTCCTTTCTATCACATTTTCGTAACTAACAGCGCATCCCCAAGAGATTCAAAATTTCTTGAGAAGCTTGGAACCTACAACCCATTGCTTGAGGATGACAATGAAAAGCGAATTGCGATCAATAAAGAGCGTATCGAATATTGGCTTTCCGTTGGTGCAAAACCAACAGATAAAATCACAAAATTTTTGATTTCTCTTGGTATAAAAGGTGCAGAAAAGCACAAGCCAAGCTTCACGCCAAAAGCGAAAGGTGTCGGTTTAAAAAAGAAGGCTTTAGAAAGGATCAAAAAAGAAGCCGAAGCAAAAGCGGCAGCCTCGAATTAAAACTTCACTTTGAAAAGCTTGGGTGAAAATTCGAGGGAACCTCTAAAAATTAGATTTTTTTTAGAAATTTTTAGGCAACAAATTTTCGAGCAGGTACGAGTACTTAGAGGTACGTGCTCGAGAGAAAATTTGGTAACGACAAAATTTATCAAAAAAATCTAATTTTTAGAGGTTCCCTCAACTCCCAACCGCAACCAAATCCATTCCAATCTGCTTCTTAAGCTCCTCCAGAGAGTTAAATTTTATTTCCTCACGAACAAAATCTAGGAACTCGATCACAATCTTCTTTCCGTAAACTTTTCTAGAGAAGTCAGGCCAATATTGGGACGGGATGTGGGTTTCGTAGATTGGTTCTGATGTCTCTAAAATAGTTGGCTTGATTCCGAAGTTTGTAATCGAAGGGAATTTTTGGTTTAGGTGGGGAATGAATGTAGTGGTTTTATAAACCCCAAACTTTGGTTTAATTATGTGAGGTTTGGCTTTTAGATTCATGGTTGGGAAGCCAAGTTGTGAGGCGAGTTGTTTTCCTTCATTTACCAGTCCAGCAATCGTAAAATTTCTTCCGAGAATTTTATTTGCTGAAGCAACATTACCTTCGCGAAGAAATTTTCTAATCATGCTGGAAGAGAAAATTCTTTCACTATCCTTGACCTCTGCGCTTATCTCGTCTTTTACCTCAGCTTTTACTTCTAAAATTTCAGTTAAATCGAATTCGGAATTTTTTGATTCCTTTTTTAAAAGCTCAAAATTTCCCTCACGATTCTTTCCAAAAATAAAATCATATCCAACAACTAGATGCTTTACGTTTAAGGTTTTGACAAGAATTTCTTGGATGAAGTCTGTTGCAGAGAGTTCAGATAATTTTTGGTTAAATGAAAGAATGGCAGTTGTATCAATTCCTGCTTCTATAAAAATTTGTAGTTTTTGAGCGAGGCTAGTAACACGAAAATCTTTGGCTTGATTTGGCTTGAATAAGCTGGTTGGGTGCGGTTCAAATGTTAAAATTGCTGAGGAGATTTTTTTTTCTGCAGCAATTTTTTTTACCTCATTAATGATTTTTTGATGTCCCAAATGTACCCCATCAAAATTGCCGATTGTTAAGGCGAGTGAGGGGGATGAGGTGGTTTTTAAATTGAGATTCCGAATGATTTTCAAAGTTGGTGACTAGCGTTTAAATTTGTAATTGCTGAATAAAAACATCTGTAAATTCTTTTGAAAATCTTATCTGTAAAGCCGCAGTGTTATTGCTTACATGGAACCTCTAAAAATTAGATTTTTTTTGAGAAATTTTTAGGCAACAAAGTTTCCAGTCATAAAAAGCCTATTTATACCCAACCAACTTCAAGAAGTTGATTGGGTATAAGTTTTTATTTTGTACGCGACACAAGTCGCGCCCCGCTTTGCGGGGAACCCCGATATACCGAATCTGATAAAAAAAGATCGGTATGTTGAATCAGATTCGGTATAACCAAAGAAGATAAATGATTCTCCTCATCGACAATTACGACAGCTTTACTTACAACCTCTTCCACTACCTGATTAAAGCTGGTGCGAAAGAGGTTGTGGTTAAGCGGAATGATGAAATTTCGATTGAGGAAATCATAAAATTAAACCCAGAAGGAATTGTTTTATCGCCTGGCCCATGCACTCCAAATGAGGCGGGAATTTGTTTGGAAGTGATTGAAAAGTTAAAAGGACTTTATCCAATTTTCGGAGTTTGCTTAGGGCATCAGGCAATAGGTCAAGCCTTTGGTGGTAAAGTTGTAAAGACTCACCCTATGCATGGAAAAGTTAGTGAAATTTTTCATCAGCAAAAAAGTCTTTTTAAATCCATTCCCTCTCCTTTTAAAGCTACGCGCTACCATTCCCTCATCATCGAAAAAGAATCTTGTCCGCAAGATTTAGAAATTATCGCTGAGACAGCGGAAGGAATCATCATGGCGATTGCTCATAAAAAGCATAAAATTTTTGGAGTACAATTTCACCCAGAGTCAATTGCCTCAGAGTATGGCCTCAAAATTATCGAGAATTTTTTAAATGAGATTACCTAGCGATCCTAGTGATTTTGAGAAATTTTTTGATGCAATCATCGACCTCAAAATTTCCGAAGAAGAAGTAAAAGAATTCCTCCTTTCTCTTAACGAAAATAACCTTCCAAACAATGCTTTCCTTGGAGCTGTTGCTGCTCTAAGAAGGCGCATGAAAAGAATTTCCGCGCCAGAAAATGCGATTGATGTTTGTGGAACTGGTGGGGATAAATTAAATACTCTTAACATCTCAACTGCAGTTTGTTTTGTGGTTGCTGCGGCTGGAGTTCCTGTTGCTAAACATGGGAATAGGGCGATTTCATCACAGTCTGGATCGGCAGATATTTTTGCAGAATTGGGGATAAAAATTTCTTCTGAAATTGCTGAAATTGAGAAAAATTTACGCGAAAAGAATCTTTGTTTTTTATTTGCCCCGTTCTTTCACGAGGCTTTAAAAAATGTAGCTTCGATTCGAAAATCTCTCGCAGTTCCAACAATTTTTAATTTCCTAGGGCCGCTTTTGAATCCGGCAAATACAAGTTTACAGCTCATTGGCGTTTCCAAAAAGGATGTCATGGCAAAGATGATGAATGTGATCTCTAAGACCGCTAAATCAGCCTACATTGTGCATGGAATGGATGGAATGGATGAGATTTCTCTCTGCTCCGATTCCTATCTTCTTTGTTTTGAAAATGGAAAAATTTGTGAAGAAGAAATTATTAACCCTGAAAGATTCGGATTTAAAAAGGTTGTGCTTGAAGTTTTGAGAGGAGCTGATTCAAAACATAACGCACAAAAACTAATTGCGTTTTTAGAGGGAGAAAAATCTGCCTATCGTAACATCGTTATTTTAAATTCTGCTTTTGCCTTAAAGCTTGCCGGAGTTGTAAAGCAAATTACTGAGGGGGTTGATTTGGCCACGAATTTGATAGATAGCGGGAAGGCGATGGAAGTATTAAATCAAGTAAAAACGTCTTAATGAAAAACTTGCAGAAGCAAAATCATAACCTCATTGAAATTACCGAGGAGAAGTTCGGAGTAATTCTTGATCTGCGTTATGCAACGGAAAATAATGTTTGTAGAACAAAGCTCTATTCTGACTCGATTTGCTATCTTCACCAAAATGCTATTGCCCCTCTCAAAATTGCCATTAAATCTGCTCAAAACCTTGGATTAAAAATTAAGGTCTTTGATGGGTTTAGGCCTATTGAAACGCAACAAATTATGTTTGATCAGTTTCCTTCTGACAATCCAAACGGCGGGTTTGTTTCGAATCCGAATGGGGGGGCGATCCCTCATTGTCGTGGTGTTGCAATCGATTTAACGCTCACAGATTTAAGCGGAAATGAGCTTGATATGGGAAGTGACTTTGATGAGTTTTCAGATTTAGCTTCCCACAATTGTCAAAAAATTTCCATTGAAGCGCAAAAAAATCGCCTGCTACTTTTAGGGATTATGACCGCGGCGGGGTGGGATTTTTACTCACAGGAATGGTGGCATTATCAACTTTTTGAACCAAGAAAATATCCAGTAATAACTCAAAATGATCAGAGAATCTCAAAATAACAAAATCAAAATAGCGCTTACTCTTGTAGGCGTTGTGGTAATATTGCTTTTTAGCGCAATCTTTACCGTTGATCAAAGGCAGCAGGCTTTAATCCTTCAATTCGGTCAACCAGTGAAGGTAATAAAAACTCCGGGCATCCACTTCAAACTACCACTTTTGCAGGAAACGATTTTTTTTGAAAAAAGAATCATCGACCTCAACCTGGCAGAACAAGAGGTGATTGCTTCTGACCAGAAAAGGTTAATCATCAACGCTTTTGCGAAATATAAAATTACTGATCCTCTAAAATTTTATACCACGGTTAGAAGTCAGCAGGGTCTTATTGGAAAGTTGTCGGGCATTCTTGACTCAAGTCTTCGTCAAGTGATCGGTGAAGCGACGTTAAGTGAATTATTGACCGAGAATCGTGCTGACATTATGGACAAAATTCGTGACATAATCGGTGAGGAGTCCAAGATATTTGGTATTAAAATTATTGACGTACGCATTAGTAGAGCGGATTTGCCACAAGAAAATAGCGATGCAATTTTTGCTAGAATGCAAACTGAACGTGAAAAAGAAGCGCGTGAAATTAGGGCTAATGGTGCTGAAGAATCAGATAAAATAAGGGCTGAAGCTGACAAGCAGAAAACTATCATCCTAGCTGAGGCCAAAAAAGAGTCGGACATAACTCGTGGTCATGGTGAAGAAGAGGCTGCAAAAATCTACATTGCCTCATATGGACGCGATCCCGAATTTGCAGATTTTTATCGCTCCATGTCCGCTTACCGAGAAGCTTTAAGTAACAGCAATACCAAGATGATCATCTCTCCCGATAGTGATTTTTTTAAATATTTTGGTAACAGTAATTCGTCAAAAAGATAGTTATGAAGCATATTCTGGTTCTAACATTCTGTTCTTTGATTTTCGTTGCACCAGCCTTCGCAGAGAAAAAAATATCTCCTAGTAATCGTCAACCGAACCAGGCCAGTCAGGTTTTTTCTAAATCAGAAGTTTCTACTCAATCGCAATTAAATAAATTCAATTCTGGTTTTGCAGATGTGATTGAGGAAGTGAGTTCGAGCGTTGTAAATATTTCGGCTTTACAGGATGTTCCGGCTGCAAGCCTTAACGCCATTGATCAAATCTTGAATGATCGAAACAACAAAAAACTTTCCTCACTGGGAGCTGGTTTTATCTTGTCCAAAGAGGGTTTGATAGTGACAAACCACCACGTGATTGATGATTCAGTAAAAATTTTAGTGACATTGGATGACGATACAAAGCATGTTGCTAGGCTTGTTGGTATTGATAAAAAAACCGATTTAGCCTTAATAAAAATTACTACTAACAAAGAACTCAAGCCAGCTAGTTTTGGAGATTCAGATAAGGTTAGAGTTGGTGATTGGGCGATAGTATCTGGCAATCCATACGGTCTTGGAAAATCCTTTTCCATTGGTATTATTTCTGCCAAAGGAAGAGATTTAAACAATGGTCAGATTGAAGAATTTATTCAAACTGACGCTGCCATTAATAACGGTAATTCCGGCGGTCCGATGTTTAATCTTAAAGGAGAAATAATCGGCATTAGTACCGCCATCTTTTCTCCCTCAGGTGGTAGTGTTGGCATTGGTTTCGCCACTCCATCCTCAACCGCAATTCAAGTTATCAGACAATTAAAAGAGCGGGGTGAAGTGACGCGCGGTTGGCTTGGAGTTTCTGTGCAAGATGTTTCAGCGGAAATCGCTGAAGTAATGAAAATCGAAAAAACCAGGGGTGCATTTGTAACGGATGTTTTTCCTAATGAACCAGCGGCAAAGGCCGGCATTCTTCCGGCAGATATTATTGTTAAATTTGATGATCAGGATGTTCCTGACATGAAAACTTTACCAAAAATTGTCTCAACTTTTCCGATCGGAAAAAGTGCTAAAGTTACAGTTTTAAGAAGTGGAAAAAATAAAGTTTTCAACGTGATCATCACAAAAATGAAGGATGGTGAGATCAAAAAACCAGAAGTAAAAACTTCAGAAAGAAGGCGGGTGCTGAAGCAGCCAACCTATGTTCTCGGTCTCGCTTTAAGTGAGTTAAGAGAGAGCGTAAAAAGAGGACAAAGTGCCTCCGAGGTTAGTGGGTTAATGGTTGCCGAAGTCTCAATGAAGTCAGAAGCGGCAGAAAAAAATATCATGCAAGGAGACATCATTATTTCAGCAAATCAATCTCCCGTTGATTCCATAGATGAATTCAAAAGTTTGATAGAAGATGCAAAAAAATCATCATCAAAACTTTTTCTCTTCATTAAAAGAGGAGACACGAACTATCCCGTTGTATTGAGCAATCTGCGTTAGAGCTCTGAGATGACGAAGGGGTTAGAAGTAAAATGTCATGCTAAAATAAATCTTTTTTTAAAGCTTGTTGGCAAGAGGTCAGATCACTACCATGAGCTTGAATCGCTCTTTGCCTTCCTTGATCTTTCCGATGAATTATCTGTTGAAAGATACGACAAATTCAAATTGAAAATAGATGGTGAATTTGCTGCTTTCGTTGATCATAAAAACAATCTTCTTACCAAGATTTTAGATTTTTTTTCTGTAGAATTTGGAAAAAAAAATCCAGACATAAAAAATCTCAACATCAAATTAACAAAAAATATTCCTGTCGGAGCCGGACTGGGCGGTGGCTCATCGAATGCCGCCTGTTTTATGAAATTATTAAATCATATCTTTTCTTTGAATTT
>CAMDJN010000010.1 GCA_945900795.1 Rickettsia typhi
CTTGCTAAAAACTTGCTGATTTATGAAAGTCAGAAGTGCCATTAGGGCTAGTAAACAGTAGCTTTAGCTACTTTTAATAACAAGGAAAATAATCAAAAAAACTAAAGAAATTTATGAAGAAATTGTTTGGGGATTTGCAACAGCCCCAACTTAACTTGTCTGTAATTTTTTGTTCAAACCCACCAACAAAACACGTTACATTTTCTCCAAAAATTTGCCTCGTTCCAGAGCTGATTCCAGCGGTAAGTCTAGTATTACTTTGTGGAATTGTTACGCTTGCTAGAGAATAAATCCAATGTCCTACACCACCTCCCTCTAACGAAAATGGAATCTCTGAGCCAATGATTAGCTTTGGTTGGTAGCTTTCGATCTCTTTCACTTGAAGAGGAATTGCACTTTTGAATCCCAATCCCAAAGAAGCATTTTTTGATGCGGGGGTCGAGAGGTTAAACAGCGTTGCATCTAACTCCGTATTATTTCCTATTCCTGTCGCGAAGTAGTTTGTTGAGTTCTCAAATTGATCAGGATCGCTGAAACGAAACTGAGATTCATGCTGCAGAAATACTTTTTTCTTAGGAGTAACATCAGCTGATGGAGCATTAAAAATCGTCTGCTGAGCCAGGCAATAATTTAAAAAAAGAAGGTTTAGAAATAGTACGAAAATAAAAATTCTGGCTGAGCAAAACATTGGCGGTAACGTGGTAAGTTTTGTTTTCTGTAGCTTGGGTTTTTTTAATAAATCGGAAATTGCTTACAAAGAGTGACAACTTCAGCCTTCACCATTTCTTCAACCGCACGATTTCCTTCCTCGCCATTTTTTACAAATCCTTCAAGCACATCACAAATCATGTGTCCAATCCGCTTAAACTCTGCTTCTTTGAAGCCGCGAGTTGTTCCAGCCGCAGTTCCAAAGCGCAATCCAGATGTTACGAATGGACTTCTTGGATCATTAGGAATTGCATTTTTATTGCAGGTAAGGCCAGCACGTTCCAAAACTTTTTCCGCCTCTTTCCCAGTCAGAGTTTCAAGCGGAGTGAGATCAACAACCATCAGGTGGCAATCTGTTCCTCCAGTGGTAATTTTTAATCCGCGTTCAACCAAAACTGCTGCCAAAACTTTGGCATTGGCGACAATTTGTTTGGCGTAAATTTTAAATTCTGGACGAAGTGCTTCAGCGAATGAAACCGCTTTGGCAGCGATTACATGCATTAGTGGACCACCTTGCAATCCAGGGAAAACGGCAGAGTTAATTTTCTTGGCGAGTTCTTCGTTATTGGTTAGAATCACGCCACCACGTGGTCCGCGCAAAGTTTTGTGAGTGGTGGAAGTTACGATGTCAGCAATTCCAACTGGTGATGGGTAGATTCCGGCAGCAACTAGACCGGCCACGTGAGCCATGTCGACCATCAACAAAGCACCAACTTCATCCGCAATTTTTTTGAAGCGCGACCAGTCAACAATGCGTGGGTAAGAGGAAATTCCGGCAATAATTAATTTTGGCTTGTGCTCGCGAGCTAGTGCCAGAGCCTGATCGTAATCGATCAAACCATCTTCAAGCCTGATTCCGTACTGCACCGACTTCAACCACATTCCAGAAATTGTGCGTTGCGCCCCATGAGTTAAGTGACCTCCCGCCGCAAGAGACATCCCTAAAATCGTGTCATTCGGCTGAAGAAGCGCGAGGTAAACAGCCAAATTAGCACTCGCCCCAGAATGTGGCTGAACATTGGCAAACTTGGATCCAAACAATTCACAAAGCCGATCAATCGCCAACTGCTCAACCTCATCCGAAAATTCACACCCCCCGTAATAACGCTTAGCCGGATACCCTTCCGCGTATTTGTTCGTAAACACCGACCCCTGCGCCTCAAGTACCGCGCGGCTCACGATGTTTTCTGAAGCGATGAGTTCGATTTGGAATTTTTGACGGTCGGTTTCTTTTTGGATTGAGGAGAAGATGGATGGATCGGAATCGCGTAATGTGGATGTGAAGAAGGTCATGTTTGAAGTTAGTTTGTTGATTGATTGATTGGTTGATTGGAGTGGTTGTTAGAGATCGTTTCGAACAACTTCGCTTTTGTTCCCAACTCCTTCTCCACTTGGATTACCCGCTGTATTGTTTGGCACTCCTGGTTTTGGATCTAACTGAGATTCTTTGTATTCAGCGTAGGCCTCGGTTAATTTCTCTAAGAATTTTTTGTCTTTAGTAAGGGATATTGCTGTTTTGAGTGAAATTTCTTTGCCGTCGTTTACGATTGAAATTTCTGCTTCTGGATTTACGCCGTTTCTGGCTAAGAGGATGGCAGCGTCTAGGTTGCCTTGATTCCCCCCCGCGGCGACTAGTTTCTCTCCCTTAAGACCTGATGCCTTGGCCTCGATGAATTTGTTACCATTATATACCGCAACGTACAGTGGCGTTATTCCATCATTCCTTTGCTTGTTAATCGCAGCAACCAGCTTCTCTCCCTTAAGACCTGATGTCTTGATGGCTTCAATTAATATTTTTACGACTTCCTTGTGACCATTTTGCGCCGCGGCGCACAATGTAGTTGCTCCATTACTTGCTGGCTGGCTAATCGCAGCAATCAATTCCTTTTCCTCAAGATTGGATGTTGTGATGATTTTAAGAAATGCTTCTACGATTTTCTCATGGCCACTTTGCGACGCGATGTACAATGGCGTTGCTCCATTCTTAATTTTCTGGATAATCGCAGCAACCAACTCCTTTCCTTCAAGTGCAGATGTGATATTTCTTACGACTTCCTCGTGACTACGAAATGTCGCCGCGAACAATGGCGTTACAAGACTATCAAATGAACGATACTTCAAAACATCACCAATACCCAATTCGATAACTTTGTTAATCAGGTCACTCTTACCATCTGAAGCAATGGCCTGAATTAGGATCTGCCCCAAATAATCAGTAACCGCTTTTCTTTTTTCAGCTTCATTAATTATTTCGGGAGCTGGATAGCCAATTGTACTTAGTTCAGATTTAATCGATTCAAAAGCTTGTTTATGAGCTGAAAATTTTGACACAATTCCTTCTAAAATTTGTGAGCTATGCTTGATTATTGCGTAGTAAATATCGGAAAATTTTTTGTTTTCTGAGGATAATTTTTCGGATAGGATTTTGATAATCGAGTCATCCAAGGTTGTGGTATTGCTCTCAAAAATATCGGTTTTGTCTTTTGCGTATTTGAAAATGATTTGAAGAGGAACGTAAGGGGGGAGAGTATTTTTGTTGCTGATTAGGTTTTTCAGCAGTCCAAGTATCACACCTCCTTCTTGCGAGAATTCTCCTGCGTGCAAAAACAGAATCTGTCCCGGTATTAGAGAATTTTTTTTGCCAAAATTTTCCTTGGGGGTTGCGCCAATATTACATGCCGAAGCATGAATAATTTTAGCATTTGGAAAAAATGTTGCTGCGAAATCGTCGGGTTGGATTGAGTATTTTTTACCTTTGTTCTCGGCCAGATACATTGCTCCAGAAATGTAGCCATGCCCTAAAATAATCACTCGACTAGTTTTTTTTGCGACTGCATTGAAAGGCTGTTTTTGATCAACCTCAATAAGATTAACTCCTTCCATTTCTGCAGTTTTTCTAAGCACTTCGCAATCCATCTCTGGTCCACAAAACACCGTTGTCTCCGAACCTTTACCTTTCACGCCCGAAGTCTTCGCTCCCTCAACACCACGAAACAACGAGGTCGCCAATCCAGCAACCATGGTTGGTGGAGAAGCAAGTGCTGCCCCAGCTCCGAATAAAAGCATTCCGTAACGAACTCCAGAACCTCCTGCAAGCTCTGCTAAAAAATTGCCAACTGTTCCTGGTAAAAAGCTTTGCTGTTCTTGACCGACATCAAGCCCATATTCAGTGTCAAAAAATTCTTCTGAACCAAGCTCGTTGCCAATGGTGGTAGGATTTACCCCCCTCGTCCCTTCTGTTGCAAACCTATTAGACAAGGTTGAAGCAGCAACTCTTGCAACTGAACTTACCACGCTAGCCAACGAGCCCGCCATTTGAGTTGCAACATTTCCAACTGATACAGCTGCGTTGTTGGCTTGAGTAGCGTAGCTCACCCTAGCAGAAGACAACGCCAAATAAACACCGGCAGTTAGAGCCATGGCATTAACAGCAACTTGAACCGGAAGTAAGCTATTTTGATTTGGTGAAGAATCTGGTGAAGATGCAGATTGTGAGAGGTAAGAGTAAGTAGCATTAGCCGCAGCAATGATGGCTGGAATAGCAACCCCTTCGATAACTTTCGCAGTAACTAGATTCGCAATTCTTTTGGAGGAATTCTCTAACGAGAAAGCTTCTTTTCCTTCTCGCAACAACTGCAAAAAATCATTTTTTAGCGCATCAATTGAAATTGGATTTACTGTTTGATTACTCATCGATTCAGCTAGGCCGTTAATCTCAGAAATGGAATTCAAGATCGATTGTCCGGAATTATTTGCTTGGCCCAAAACAGCTTTTAAGGCCGTGGCAAGTTGGAGTTTAATAAATTCATCAAGGGTAATATTTACTTTGGAATCTAGTTGCGTAGCGCTTTCAAGCCATTCTTGAAAGGCTATTTTGGTTTCTGCAGAAGCGCCAGGATAGTTTTGAGTAACTGATTCGTAAGCAGAAAATTGATCAGATCCAAGCGCCTTAAGATGATTTTCAGTAATTTCGATTTCTTCGAAAGCGCGTTTCTGACCTACGGCAACCTTGCAGCGATGCAAAATCTTCCCCTTACGGAAAACCACTTCTCCGTTAGAGATTAGGTATTGAAGAAGAGTGTCGAAGCTTTGGGTTGTTGATTGGGTTGGTTTTGACATGTGATTACATTTTCAAAATTTGAGCCGAACCGTTGTTTAGCAAGAGTTGGTTGAGGTAAATTCCGTTGTCGGCGACTTGTTGAGGGGTTGAGTGCACCACCCTTCGACTCCGCTCAGGGAGCGGATTCGAGTCAACCGCTCCCTGAGCGGAGTCGAAGGGCGGTAAAAAAACATCCGCCACGTAACGGCCGTAGATGTCGATCTTGATGGTTTTGACGATTAAAAAAGGCAATCCATTTAGGATCTTGCTTAGCATTTTGGAACTCTTCTTACCTTCGTCAGTACCGATTTCCGGAGCATCAATTCCTTTGAGCCGAATGATTTCTTTGTGAAGAAGTTTGAAGCCGAGATCGATTGTGACGCGAATGGTGTCGCCATCGACAACGCGATCGAGGTAAGCTTTGTAGGTGTTGAATTTGCGTGGACTAGTGTCGGATTTTTCGAAGGAATAATTTTCTTTCTTCTTGCTCACATCAACAGTTGAAGCTCTAGAGGGGGGCTTTTGTACCGCCAGCGCTAAGTTTTTTGGCAGGCTTTCTTCAACCTCACGAAAAATGTTGAAACCACAATCGATGTAGGTTTTTTCGGTGTTTTCATCTTTGACCAATGGGTAAGAAAATAGCTGACCGCGTTCTGGACGCAGCTTTGTAGTGGTAGCTGTTTTGCGGATTACGTCACTGTTTTTTGTCGTAACTTCTGCAGAGCTACTTTCGCTATTTTTTTTGGAATTTTTTACTGCGCGCTCAAGTTCAATCACATTCCAATTATTCTCAATCGTCAGACTTTCCAAATATTTTCTCTTTTCGTCATTTTTGATTTCAGCAAGGACGCGGTAATGGCTCCAGTTCAAGCTAACTTCATCTTTCGGAAGTTTTGGGTAAGATTGGTAAAAGTTGCGCATTTTGTAGAGCGTTCTCTTTTTGATCAGAAGATCTTTCTCAAGCTTTGCCAACAGGGTTTCTTTGTAACCAATGTGATTATTTTTGGACAAATCTTCACTGATTAACTTTCCCATTTTCCAACTCATTACGACCTTCTCTCTCACCGAAGTTCTGGCAATTTTTTCTCCTGCTTGCTTGATGCAGTTTTCGATGTTTGTGAGGAGGTTTGAGTAATTACTCAGAGTAATTTTTTTATTTTTCATTGCGACCTGAGTAACGATTTTTGATCAAAAGTGTCCACGTGGACACTTTTAGAATTTTTTTTGATTTTAAGACTTAGTCTGGAATGACGGGGATTGAGAAAGATTTTAAACAGGTTCCAAGACTGGTTTTACAAATCTGCGCAACTCAGTTTTAATAATTTTTTTACCGATTCGGTAATATTTTTTTGCGTCATAAAATGCTCTCCGATTAGAAAGCAATTGATTCCGGCCTGCTGCAACAATTCAACATCAAGCGCCCCTTTAATTCCGCTTTCACTTACTAAAAGGTAATCGCTAGGAACTTGCTCGGAAAGAAAAAGTGAAGTTTCGAGATTTGTTTCCAAGGTTTTGAGGTTGCGATTATTGATACCAAGCAGCTTGCTTTCTAGCTTTGCAGCTCGTTGCAATTCTTTTTCATCATGAACTTCAATCAACACTGACAACCCTAGATCAAGTGCGCATTTTTCTAATTCTTGCAGTTTTTGATCATCAAGCATGGAGACGATGAGTAGGATGCAATCGGCGCCAAGACTTTTTGTTTCGTAGACTTGGTAAGTGTCGACTAAGAATTCTTTACGCAAAATTGGTAAATCAGAAATAGCTCTAACCTCAGACAAATAGCGGTCTGATCCCATGAAATATTTTTCGTCGGTAAGAATTGAAAGACAGGTTGCGCCGCCGTCGGTGTAATCTTTGGCAATTTGGAGATGGTCAAAATCTTCGCGTAAAATTCCATGCGAAGGTGAGGCTTTTTTGATTTCACAAATCAGCCCCACTTCATTGCGATCATTTTTTTCTTTTAGTTTTGAAAAGAAAAAAAATGGATCTTTTTCTCTTTTAGAGCATTTAATTTTGGCACAGATTTCTTGGAGTGAGATGTTTTTTTTACGGTTTCGAACCTCGATCAGTTTGTGCTGATAAATTTCTTCAAGAATATTTTTCATTCGGCGTAAAATTTTTCGATGATGTTTTTAAATTTTTCTTCAAGGATTCCTCTCTTAAGTTTCATTGAAGGCGTAACGTCCCCGGATTCAATGGATATTGCTCTGGTGGCGATGTAGAATTTTTGAATTTGTTCACAATGATCCAGGTTTTTATTCAGGAGGTCGATTTTTTTTTGTGCAAAATCACAAAGATTTTTTGATTCTAAAAAAGCCTGATCACCGCCTAAAAACTTCAATTTTTCTTTTATTATTTTGAGGTTTTCAAAATCAGGAAAAAGGATAGCTGAGGTGAATTTGCGCGCTTCTGCAATCACAATAGCACCGATTAAAAATTCAAATTCTTGAACAAGTTTTTGTTCGATTGGAATTGGTGAAACATACTTTCCATTTGCGGTTTTGAATAATTCTTTTTTACGTCCGATAATTTTTACAAACCCATCCTCATCAATACTGGCTAGGTCTCCAGTTTTAAACCACCCATCTGCAAAGGATTCGGAAGTTTTTTCGGGTTGGTTGTGGTAGCCGCGCATGATGTTTGGACCGCGTGCCAAAAGCTCTGAATCAGCTGCAATTTTTAGCTCAACTCCAGGAAAAGCTTTTCCAACCGTTCCAAGTTTATGGTATTTATTGTAGTTTACAGCCAATACCGGAGAGGTCTCGGTCAATCCATAACCACAGAATGTACTGACCCCGATATTGTGGTAAAATCGTTCTAGATCTTCTGACAACGATGCTCCGCCGCAAATAATCATTTGTATTTTTCCACCCAAAGCGTTGCGAAATTTTTTGTAAATAAGCAGGTCTAGCAACCTATCATAAAAATTACCTCTTCGTTCTACATCCTTTTTTAGAGCGCGTTGCAGAGCTTTTTTTCCTAAAAATTTTCCGATCAAATTTTTTTCTTCAATACCGGAATTTATTTTGGCGAATACTTTTTCAAGAACGCGAGGAACCGTTGTAATCAAGGTTGGCCTTAATTCTCGCAAAAGATTTCCAATATTTTTTACATCATCTGCGAAGTGAATACTAATGCCTTGTGAAATGTAAAACATCACAACCATGCGCTCAAAAATATGGGCTAGAGGTAGAAAGGAGAGGGCGATTGCAGAAGTTTGTAGTGGGATAAGTTTTGCTGTTGCCTTTATTTGAGAGATAAGATTTAGATGTGTTAGCTCTACACCCTTAGGCCTACCCGTGCTTCCTGAAGTGTAAATTATGGTCGCTAAATCTTCTTCTCTCGTATTTTTTAAAAATGATTCGACAGTTGTATTTTCTTCCTCTGAAACTTTTTTGCCTAAAGTAATTAACTCATCAAAATTGAATGAATCTTCTCTGAGAAACCCTGCGGTGATTAGTTTGATGGAGGGGTTGTAATTTTTTACGGCGTCAAAAACTTCCTCATCATCAGTAAAAAAATACTGAATTGAAGCATCGTTAATCTCGTACAAAAGATTGTCTTTGGCAATGTTGTGAAAGATTGGAACAGTAATCGCACCCGCTAAAATAGCGCCGAAATCGACAATTAACCAGGTTGGATTTTGATAAGAAAGATTACCGAAAGCTTGACCTTTTGTGAGTCCGATCTTTTTAAGGCCGCAGGCGAGGTGAAAAGTTTTTACAAAAAATTCTTGATTAGAAACTGATGTTGATCCTTTTAAATTAAGGGTCTGTGGGTTATTAAATTTTCTGGATTGAAATAGGAGTAACTCTGGTATCGTAGAAAATTCCAGAGTCATTACTAGTAAATTTTTTTGAGTAAGTTCCACAGCATGGACAGTTTTCGATAAAGCGCTTCATGGTTTCGTATTGCATCAAGAACCATTAAATCGACTCCAGACTCTTTTGCGAAATAAATGCAGACCGCCACTAAAAACATTAGAGAAAAACAGTTTGAAACTGAATCGATGATTCTTGGTTTGATTACTTGATCAGAAATTGAAACATCTTTGACCTTCTTGATTCTAGCACTGTTTCTTGGATGAGTAGAGAAGAGTGTAAAATAGCTATCCTTACCAAGATGAGACAAGGCAAGAACCATGTTTTTTCCACCAAAAGCTTTTGCGGATTGATTGTCGCAACGGTATTCAACTGAGCGCGAAATGAAGCGACGTAGGAATTCGTAAATGTTGTAGACAGCGAAGCGATTGAAGAGGTTTACAAAAAAATTCATCACAAGATAACCTTTCCACAAGGTGGCCCCTGCAGATCTTCCGCCGTAGGGCAGGTTGACGATGATCCTGACAATAAATTTAAAAAAGATGTGTAGAATTTTGGAAATAAAATTTGTTACTTTTTGGTTGGTAATAATCAGGAAGGTAGGAAGAAAATCTTTGTTGATCAGATGCGACATTTCATGACCAATGATACTTCTAATTGAGTACAGAAAATCTTTTGGATCCTTGCAGGTTACGAGGTAATGATCGATTAACCCTCGCGTCAAAACGATAGATTTACTACCAATACTGCCAACTGCAAAAGCGTTAATTTCATCAGAATTTTTGATGTAAAGATTAACTCCTTTGTCATCGAATTTATTTTTTATCTGACTAAAAATTTCTGATAAAAAATCGTAATCTTTGATTTTTTCGTAACGTGCGCATCCTTTTAAAGCAGCTCTACTGGAGAATCCAAAAAGAAAATCCAGCATCAAATAAACAAGCATCAAAAAGCTTGTGATGAAGAGCAGAAAAAAAGGGATGATTCTGATTTTCCAGAGAATGTCCTGTTCAATCGTTAGAGAATGGTTGTGAAACTCAACAAATGGCAATACTAGAACGAGTAGCGGTGAGGCTAGAATTGCCAGATTGAATGTGGTTACGATGTAGACGAGAACCAAGTTGATTGGTTTAGAGAGCATTGAAAATGAAAGATTGATTTGAAAAAAATTTGTCAGTTGTCTAGTAAACACAGAACTCGCAAAAGAGAGTTCTTACGCGTCAGACAATATAATTCGTAGAGAAGAATTTTTTGATTCTTCCTAATTAATCAACCTAGATCTTAAAAGTGCGAGTAATACAGGTAAAAAATTTAAAAATTTCCAATAACCTTCCATTCGTTCTGATTGCCGGTCCGTGTCAAGTTGAGTCAATGGATCATGCTTTAATGATGGCGAGTAACATCAAAAGGATTTGTGACAAACTTGATATTGGTTTCATCTACAAATCATCTTTTGATAAGGCGAATAGATCCAGTGTTAGTGGGCAACGAGGCCTGGGTTTAGAAGAAACCTTACCAATTTTTGCTGAGGTAAAAAAACAATTTTCTTGTCCAATTTTAACCGATATTCACGATGCCGAGCAATGTAAATTATTGGCAAAGGTAGATGAGGTGGATATCCTTCAAGTGCCGGCTTTTCTATGTCGCCAAACAGATCTTCTCAAAGCTGCCGCAGAAACAAACAAAGTGATTAATGTAAAAAAAGGGCAATTTCTTGCGCCATGGGATGTTACAAATATCGTAAAAAAAATGGATCATTTTGGGAATGAAAAATTACTTCTAACCGAGCGCGGAGTTAGTTTTGGCTACAATACGCTGATTTCAGACATGCGCAGTCTTCCGATCATGGCAAAAACCGGGTGCCCCGTTGTGTTTGATGCTACTCACTCAGTTCAGCAGCCTGGAGGACTTGGTGGCACTAGCGGAGGTCAACGTGAATTTGTTGAAACTTTGGCAACTGCTGCAGTCGCAGTTGGTATTGCCGCATTATTTACTGAAGTTCATCAAGATCCTGACAACGCACCGTCAGATGGTCCCT
Organism: Rickettsia typhi; assembly: GCA_945900795.1. GTDB lineage: Bacteria > Pseudomonadota > Alphaproteobacteria > Rickettsiales > UBA1997 > UBA2645. The sequence goes on from CAMDJN010000010.1 coordinate 10,670, forward strand.
GCATGTTGCGTCTCGACAATCTCGAAAAACTTTTAAGTAAGCTGAAGAAGCTAGATTTTATTGCAAAAAATGGATAAAATGATAAAAAAATTTCATATTTTAGTCATTGATGATGACACGCGGTTACGTGCTTTGTTAGGAAAATTCTTGGAAGAAAATGGTTTTACAGTGTCCTTAACAAAAGATGCCATGGAAGCTAGGGAGTTGATGTTAAACAATAATTACGATTTACTCGTGGTTGATGTCATGATGCCGAATGAGGATGGCGTTACCTTTACTTCTAAGGTCAGAGAATCCTCAAAATTACCGATCTTGATGTTGACCGCAAGAGGTGAGCCAGATGATAGAATCAAAGGCTTAGAAGCTGGTGCAGATGACTATTTACCTAAACCTTTTGAACCAAAAGAATTACTACTTCGAATTAATAATATTTTGAGATACAGGGGTATTTCGACCACTTCCGTAATCGATGCGGTTACATTCGGAAATTTTTCTTTCAGCACATCCGAAGCAAAACTTAAAAAGGGCGAAGACTTTATTTATCTTACCGAAAGCGAAGCAAAAATTTTATCAGTTTTGTGTCAAGATAAGGGAAATGTAGTGTCGCGCGAAAAACTTACAGCGCTTTGCGGAGGCATTGATGATCGTAGCATTGACGTTCAAATCACAAGACTTAGAAAAAAAATTGAGTCCAATACAAAGCAATCTGAATATTTACAAACCGTACGAAATCAGGGCTACGTTCTTCGCGGCTAATCAAGGAATTAATAATGGTAAAATTTGATCTTCCCTATCCCCACCCGATAAATTCTGACAAGAAAATCGTCTACAAAAATGCTAGAATAATCGATCCTAAATCTGGTTACGACAAGGTCGGAGAACTGCTTACAATCGGAGATAAAATTGCTGATTTCGGTCAAAATATTCTTGGATCGGAATCCCCATCAAGCGTTGAAATTATTGATTGCAAAGGAAACGTTCTTTCGCCTGGTCTGATCGATATTCAGGTACATTTTCGTGATCCAGGACAACTTCATAAAGAAGATCTGGCTTCGGGAAGCAAGTCAGCAGTTGCCGGAGGGATCACAACCGTCGTGTGTCAGCCCAATACTTCTCCCGTACTTGATTCAGTTTCTGTCTTCGAATATTTGCGACAAAAATCTGTTGAAGTGGCGTATTGCAATATTCGCGCCTATGCCTGCATTACAAAGGGGATGAAGGGTGAAGAGCTTACAGACATGCACGCTTTAAAAGAAGCTGGTGCCGTAGGCTTTACCGATGATGGTTTACCGGTGATGAATGCCCATTTGATGCGTCGTGCTTTTGAAATTACAAAAGATCTTGATGTAGTGGTCGCACAGCATGCAGAGGATCTCAATCTTACGAATAAAGGATGTATTAGCGAAGGAAAAATTTCGAAAGAGCTTGGCGTTGTTGGCATTCCAAACATTTCAGAATCTGTAATTGTTGAACGTGATCTGGCAATTTTGGCTGCAACAGGTGGTCGTTACCACTTGCTTCACGCCTCAGCAAAAGAATCTTTGGATGCCATTAAGCGTGCAAAAGATAAAGGGTTAAAGGCTACGGCTGAAGTATCCCCCCATCATTTTACTCTTACAGATGAGCAGGTGTTAAAGTCCGGAACGAATGCAAAGATGAATCCACCGTTACGGTCAGAATCTGATCGCCTGGCATTAATAGAAGGTTTGAAATTTGGCCTTATTGACGCAATTGCAACTGATCACGCCCCTCATGATTTAGCATCTAAAAATAAACCATTAAGCGAAGCTAGTTTTGGAATTGTTGGAGTTGAAACCATGTTGCCACTTTCTCTAGCGCTTTACCATCAAGGCCTCATCGGATTATCCGACCTACTTGCTTTAATGACTTACAAACCGGCAAAAATTATTAATTTTGACGGAGGTGTAATCAGAAAGGGCGCGAGGGCTGATCTAACTTTGATTGATCCCAATTGTGAATGGGTAATTGATTCAGAAAAATTCTACAGTAAATCCAAAAATTCTCCTTTTGATGGCTTTAAAGTGAAGGGTAGGGCGATCTTGACTGTAGTTGCCGGAAAGCAAGTTTTCTCATTCTAGATTTTATGCTGAACCCAGAAGCGCGTAATCAATTCACGAATTTTGCAAATCATCTCGCGGATCTTTCTTCTAAAATTGCTAAAAAATATTTTCGTTTACCAAATGGCGAGATCGCCAAAGATGATGATACTCCCGTAACAAAGGCTGACAGGGAAATTGAAAAAATGATGCGCGCAGAAATTCAAAAAGAATTTCCGACTCACGGAATTATCGGAGAGGAATTTGGTACACAAAATCCTGATGCAGACTTTGTGTGGGTACTTGATCCGATTGACGGCACTTCCTCTTTCATTACAGGAAAGCCAATTTTCGGCACTTTAATCGCTTTATCTTACAAAAAAAAACCTATTCTGGGCTTGATGAATCAGCCAATTACCACTGAGAGATGGATTGGTGTTGATGGGCATGAAGCAACTCTAGATGGCAAAAAAATTCAAACCAGAAATTGCGTAAGGATAGAAGATGCAGTGTTGTGCACCTGTTCGCCCTACTTCTTCAACAGCGAAGACGAGAAGTTGTTTAAGCTGGTTTCAAGTAAAACAAAATATCAAAGTTTCGGCGGGGTAATTTACGGAGGAGATTGTTACATCTACGCCATGCTTGCATCTGGTTTTGTTGATTTAATCATCGATCCCGGCCTAAAAGTTTACGATTACGCAGCCTTATTGCCAATCATTGAAATGGCTGGCGGCGTGATTTCGGACTGGGATGGTAATGCATTAAATCTTCGATCCGGAGTAAAAATTCTTGCCGCAGGAACAAAAGAACTACACCAGGCTGCACTAAAATTAATCCACAGTAACTAATTTATTTTATGACCAACTACTTACACAAAGGTGACTTACCATCAGATTTGAATCTTGGCTCTTCCATTGCCATCGATACTGAAAGCATGGGACTGAAAATTGTTCGCGACCGTTTGTGTTTAGTACAAATTTCTGCTGGAGATGGCAATGCCCATCTGGTTCAGTTTGAGGGTTGCGAGTACAACGCTCCCAATCTGGTAAAGATTTTGTCAGATGAAAAGATTCTTAAAATCTTTCACTTCGCACGTTTTGATTTGGCAATGCTGAAGCATTATCTTTCAGTTGAGGTCAAAAACTATTATTGCACAAAAATAGCCTCAAGACTAGTGCGTACATACTCTGATTCTCACGGTTTGAAGGCTTTGTGTGAAGAATTGATCGGTGTTGAGATTTCAAAAAAGCAACAATCCTCCGATTGGGGCAATCAAATTATTAGCAACAAACAGCTGGACTACGCTGCTGCGGATGTTTTGTATTTACACAGACTTAAAGAAAAATTAGATGTGATGTTAAAAAGGGAAGGAAGGGAAAACCTGTTTGTTAGATGTTTAGATTTCTTACAAACACGTGTAGATCTTGACCTGAAAGGTTTTCCGGAATTAGATATTTTTTCTCATTAATGACCTCAATTTACCTCGTCAGCCCGCCGCAAATAGAATTAGAAAGCTTTTCTCTTCGCTTACAACACGCTCTAAAAACCGGCCTTGTTCCTGCTTTTCAGCTGCGCCTCAAGGGATACGACTCTCAAGAAGTCAAAAAAATTTCTCAGGAATTAAAAAAAATCTGCCACGACAATAACTGTCTTTTTTTGTTAAATGATTTTTATGAAATAGCTTGGGATGTTGGTGCGAACGGTGTTCATCTAGGAAGTGAAGATGGATCAATTTCTTTGGTTAGAAAAAAATCTCCAAAAGATTTTGTGATTGGTGTAAGCTGTTACGATTCGAAAGATCTTGCAATGAGAGCTGGTGAACAAGGGGCGGATTATCTTTCATTCGGAACTTTTTTTCCAAGTAAAACAAAGAATTCACAAGGTAAGCCAACAACAGAAATTTTAACTTGGTGCGATGAATTGATCAACCTTCCAACGGTTGCAATTGGTGGAATTAACGAAAAAAATTGCCACGAACTGGTTAAGGCCGGAGCAGATTTTCTGGCAGTTATTTCTTACGTTTGGGATAATCCGTTGGGTGAGGTTGAGGCGGTTAAGGTTTTGTATTCGAGTGGATGTGCGGATAGTTCCTCGGACTAAATAATCATTTTACCAAGCGAAGAGACTAGAAAAAACAAGATCGCAACCAATCCAAGCACCATCCACATCGCATAATTATTAATGTAGCCAGTTTGTAGTTTGCTTACTTTTGTTGATATTGTTTTGCATATTGCAGCTGCACCATTCGGGATTCCGTCAATAATTCTCACATCTATAAATTTCCAGAACACATTCCCAAGTCTTTTGGTTGAACGAACCATGACCATTTCGTAAACTTCGTCAAAATACCATTTGTTGTGGGATAGTTGATACAGCCTTTTGCAGAACGAGGCTAGCCTTTGTGGTAGGTCGGTATTTTTTAGATAAAAAATGTAGGCTAGAAAAATTGCAACTACACCAACCAGCAAAGGAGAGATTTTTACCAAAAAAGGTGCGTGATGAATTTCTTCCAGCAGTCCTTCTCTGGCTTCATTTACAAAGATTGAGCTACCGAAAAAATTACCGTCTACAGAAATGAAATGGAAATAATTTGCTCCGATAAACCCAGCAACAATACTTCCAATAGTTAGAACCAGAAGCGGTATCATCATTGAAGGTGGCGATTCATGAGTGTTGTCAAATGTGTGGTGATCAGCGCGACTGTTACCGTGGAATGTTAAGAACAATAAACGCCAAGAATAGAAGGCTGTTAGGAGAGCGGCTGCAATACCCATGGCGTAGGCAAATTTTCCGAAATGAGAATGTGACATGAAGGCTGCCTCAAGGATGACATCTTTTGAGTAAAATCCTGCAAGCGGCGGAAAGCCAGCAAGAGCAAGAGAGCCAATCCACATCATTGCGCAAGTAATTGGAATTTTTTTTGCCAATCCACCCATTTTTCGAATATCTTGCTCGTGATGCATTGCGTGGATAACGCTTCCTGCGCCTAAAAAGAGTAGCGCTTTAAAGAAAGCGTGGGTTGCAAGATGGAAGATTGCTGCCGAGTAAGCAGAAACTCCACAAGCAAAAAACATGTAGCCAAGTTGGCTGCAAGTTGAATAAGCGATGATTTTTTTGATGTCATTTTGGGTTAGGGCTATCGTTGCTGCAAATAGCGCCGTTACTGCTCCAACAATTGTTATTGTGGCTAAAGCAATTTCAGAAAATTCAAAAATTGGAGAACAGCGAGCAACCAAAAATACTCCAGCCGTGACCATTGTTGCAGCATGGATTAAGGCTGATACTGGCGTTGGACCTTCCATTGCATCTGCCAACCAAACATGAAGCCCGATCTGCGCTGACTTACCCATTGCACCAACGAAGAGTAGAATACAAATGGCATCGATATTACTAAACTCAGTACCAAAAAGAATAAATTTGTCTAGTAAATGAGCCTCAACTATTGGAAAGATTTTTTCGTATTCGACGGTACCGAAGGTTAAGTAAATCAAGGCAATGGCAATGATTAAACCAAAATCTCCTACACGATTTACGATGAAAGCTTTCATCGCTGCAGCATTTGCTGATTGTTTCTTAAACCAAAATCCGATGAGAAGATAAGAGGCTACACCAACTCCTTCCCAACCAACAAAAAGTTGTAAAAAATTGCTCGCAGTGACAAGAAGTAGCATGAAAAAAGTAAAGAGGGAAAGGTAAGACATGAAGCGCGCAATTGACTTGTCTTCATGCATGTAACCAATGGAATAAATGTGAACAAGGCTAGAAACTACGGTTACTACAACCAGCATTATTGCGGTTAATTGGTCTAGTTTTAATGACCATTTCGCTTCAAAATTACCAGACGAAATCCAGCTAATGAGATCAGTTACTTGATTTGTTTTATTTTGATGAACATCGAAAAGAATGATTAATGCGCATACGGCAGAAGTAATGAGGAGTAAGCTAGAAAAGTATTGAGCAAATTTGTCAGAAAATTTTTTGCCAAATTCACCAGTAAGAATTCGTGAAGAAATTCCAGAAAATAAAAATCCAAGTAATGGTAAAAATACAGTAAGCTTTAGTAGCATTTTCTATTTATAAAATTGTCAAAAAATTCTTTAAATCTTCCGAATTTTGAATTGATCGTGACTTCATTCCTGGACACGTTCTTCCTACCAACCCTGACAAAACTTTTCCAGAGCCGATTTCAATAATTTCTTCAACTCCTTGTGAAGCCATAAATAACATGGTTTCCCGCCATTTTACTGATCCGGTAATTTGTTTTATTAAAAGAGTTTTGATTTCATCTGGATTGCTAACGATTTTTGCAGTTACATTGGCAATAAGAGGAATTGTAGGAGTGTTAATTTTTGCATTTTCCAAGGCAATTCTCATCTCATCTTGCGCTTCTAACATTAAAGCAGAGTGGAATGCGCCACTTACGGGAAGTTGAATCGCGCGTTTAGCTCCTTTGCTTTTGGCAATTTCAATGGCACGTAAAATTGCAGATTTTGATCCACTAATCACGATTTGACCAACTGAGTTGTCATTTGCGATTTGGCATATTTCTCCTTGAGCCGCTTCAGACGTGATTTCGTTAGCAATGTCAATTTCAACTCCAAGAATTGCAGCCATCGCTCCCTCAGTTTTTCCTCCACATCTTGCCATCGACTTTCCACGAGTTTGCAGAAGCTTTGCGGTTTCTTCCAGGTTAATGGCTTTTGCAGCGCAAAGTGCGGAATATTCCCCTAAAGAATGACCGGCAACAAAAGAGCAAAAATCTTCAATTTTTTTACCGAATTCTTTTTCAAGAATAGTGATCAGAGCAACCGAAACTGCCATTAGGGCTGGCTGAGTATTTTCGGTTTTTGTTAGTTCGTCAGATGGGCCTTCAAACATTATTTTGGAAAGATTGACCGATAAAATATCATCGACTTTCTTAAAAACTTCACGCGCTGAAGAGAAGTTATCGAATAAATCTTTTCCCATTCCAACCGCTTGGGATCCTTGCCCAGGAAATACGAAAGCTGTTTTTATTTTCATAAGTATTTTTTAAGAATTTTTTTCACATCATCAAAAATATTTTTATTGCGTAGAGCGAAAGCAATATTGGCTTCCAGGTAACCCAGCACGTTACCACAGTCGAAACGCTGTTCATCAATTTTTTTGTAATAGAAAGGATGGTCACGGCACATTGATTTCATTGCATCGGTTAGCTGAATTTCACCGCCACTGCCAATTTCAAACTTGGATAAATATTCAAAAATTTCTGGCTGAAGAATGTAGCGACCAGTGATTGCTAGGTTTGAGGGGGAAGTTTCTGGTGTTGGTTTTTCGATCATGTTAATGATTCTTTCATGTCCATCAATTTCAATAATACCATATTTTTTTGAGTCTTTGATGTCAATTTCTCCTACTGCTACAATGCTGGAACTATCTTCTTTAGTTTCGTACAAATTTATCATTTCTCCCAAAAAATTTCTTTTTCTGCCTTCATTTTGCATCATCATTTCATCTGCCAAAATAACTACAAAAGCTTCGTCCTTGGCAATGAAGTTTCTGGCACACCAAACTGCATGACCAAGACCTAGTGGTTTTTGTTGACGCACAAAGGCGATTTGTCCGGCCTCTGGAAGCCAATCCATCACCTGTCTGAGTTCTTGCGATTTATTAGCTTCATCAAGCTTGGATTCAAGCTCGTAAGCATGATCAAAATGGTTATTGATCGCGTTTTTATTTCGTCCTGTAACAAAAATAAATTTTTCTATCCCAGCGTTTCTGGCTTCTTCGTAGGCGTATTGGATGATTGGTTTATTGGCAATCGGCAACATTTCTTTTGGCATGGATTTCGTAGCCGGAAGAAAACGGGTGCCAAGACCCCCAACCGGGAAAATTGCAGTTTTAACTTTTCTCATCTTTGCTACCTAGAATTTTAAGTTTGCGATAAATGGTTGACCTACCAATGTCGAGATTTTTTGCGACCTCGGAAAGGTTGCTACTGTAAAGGCCGACTAATCGTCCAATGATTTCCTCTTCTATTATGTCCATGGATTTACATTGCCCTTCATCATCAAAAACATCGATCAATTCACTATTGATACCGGACTTACGTTTAATTTCAGATCTTGATTTAGTGTGACTATTGCCCTGTTTGTTAAGCAACTGTAAAAGATGCTCTGGCTCTATAAATTCTTTGTCACAAAGAATTACGGCGCGGAAAATCGTATTTTTTAATTGGCGGATATTGCCCTCCCAGTCGTAATCGCATAAAAGATCAAACGCTTCCGGAGCGATGCCTTTGATTTTTTTGTTTTCGTTAGTGCTGAAATCATGGAAAAAATTCTCCGACAATAATTTGATGTCAACCTCTCCTCGCTCCTTTAAGGAAGGGAGTCTGATGAAAAAGGCTGCGACTCGGTAATAAAGATCTTTACGGAATTTTTTCAAAGTAACGGATTTTTCTAAATTATATTCCGTTGATGCAATTAGTCTGGTATTAACCTTAATTGAATCTTTCGAGTGTAGAGGAGTGACTTCTCCTTCCTGTAAAAAATGTAAAAGTTTAGCCTGAAGATCTGGCTTAAGAGAATCTATCTTCCTAAGAAAAATCGTACCGTTATTAGCTTCTCGAATCTTGCCAATATTTTTTACCACTCCTTCGGACGTTGGCTTACTTGAACCAAATAACTCTTCTTCAGCATCTTGATTTCTTAACAAATCGCATTCGACCACGATGAATGGCTTACCAGACCGGGGGCCAGAGCCATGTATTGCCATTGCTAGCAACTTTTTCCCTGAACCACTCGGCCCTTCGAGAAGTACTGGAATGGAGGAGCTGAGAGCACGTTTCGCCAGGTTGATGAACGCAATTGTTTGCTCACTTTTTCCAATAATGTCAGAGAAGGATACCCTGTCTTTATTTCTGCGTTCTAAGTGGGAGAGTTGGTATTTGAGATTTTTTCTCTCGAGAGCGTTGTTGATTGATGCAATTACGCGAGTGTAGGTGTCTTTATCACCCTTGATGATGTAATCTGATGCGCCGCAATTAATGGCGTTAATCGCGAGAGAAACATCATTATGTGCGGTTAAAACTATGATCTGTAAATCGCCTCTTATCGCGGAGATTTGCTTGAGAACCGCGACTCCATCTAAGTCTGGCATTGAAAGATCAAGCAGCATTACATCAATTTTGTAGAAAGGTGTGTTTTTGATAACCTTTCTGTTTATAAAAAAATCTACAACTTCCTGACCACTATTCATAACAATGTAGTCATGCCCCATAGTGTCTATGAACTTACCCAATACCTTACATTGTATTGGCTCATCGTCGACTATCAGGATATTATATTTTTTTGTCATGGTCTAGAGCCTATTTTTTTTCTCTTGTAACAGTTGTATTATTTTTGCCGCCGTTTCTTCTACAGATCTTTTTGTAACATCGATTATTGGACAGTTGATTTTTGCAAAAACCTTTCTCGATTCAGAGATTTCACGCCTTATGGCTTCGATATCAATATACTCAGTTTGCACTTCATGTCCAAGCGAACTAAGTCTAGATTGTCTTATTTGGACTAATTTTTCTGGATTGATTGTCAGGCCAACAACGAGTGGCTTTTTTAGATCGTAAATAGTTTGCGGAATGGTATCTAGAGAGACAAATGGAACGTTGGCCGTTTTGTAGCCACGACAGGAGAGGTAAACACTGGTTGGAGATTTTGACGTTCTTGAAACTCCAATAAGCACGATATCAGCATCGTATAAATCCCACGATGATTGTCCATCATCGTGGGTAAGGGCGTAACTAATTGCATCCACGCGTGAAAAGTATTCATTGTCTAGCAGGTGTTGGCGACCGATCGTATTACTGATATGCATTCCTAAATAATTTGAAAACTCACCAATGATATGAGATAAGACCGGTATGCACGGAACTTTTATTTCGTAACATTGTTTGCGAAGTGATTCGATTAACTCATCTTGCAAGATCGTATACATAACGATTCCGGGATCTTTTACAATTGATTCTACCACCTTTTCCATCTGCGGTTTTGTTCTGATCAATGGCCAGATAAACTCATTTGAATCAACACCTTCAAACTGCGACAAGACCGCACGAGTAACTGAGCTCAAAGTTTCTCCGGTTGAGTCGGAAATCAGGTGAAGATTTATTTTTTTTCTGTCTTGCTTCATCTGTTGACGAGGGATGGTATTTTAAGGTCACCATTTACGACAACGGTAATCTTGGTTCCTTGGGGAATTCTAACGACGGGACTTGTATTGATGCCATTGTTTAAAACCTGTCCAACGGTGGACATGATTGTTTTGCTAAAATCATAGATTGCCTGGTTTGATGCTTTACCAGTTGAGGTTACACTTCCAAGAGAGGGATTGGTGGTGGTGGTTGATCCCGCCGCTGAATTATCGTTTACAATTTTTTCTGCAGCAATCACGCTACCAAGAGCTAGAACGCTGGTCAGCAACGAACTAGCAATGATGGAACCGTATTTGTTGTCTACTTCACCAGGAATGCCAGCTCTGCCGAATTGGTCTGAAGCGTTAACGTTGATCGCAAGATCAATACCGTCTGGCCTGATGAGACGAGTCCAGGAAATTGTTACTCTTGCTTGTCCTCTCTGAATATTGCTCGAATAAGTTCCGAATAATCGCGATCCCCTTGAAATCAAAATACTATTTCCCGATTCTCCGTAAACATCACGACTGATGATTGCTCTGACAAAGCCTGGCACCTCGGTGTTGATCGCAGTTTCTAAAATTGCGGTAAAGAGTTTACCTTGCGAAAGCGTGTGCGCCATATCCTCAATACGAGTTGCCGTAATAGGTGGTTGACTAGTTTGTAGCTGGGAGATTGAGTCCGTTGAGATTTGTACGATGTTGTTTTCATATCCTACTCCCGATACCCCTACACCCGGCGCTCCTCCAGCAAAAACCAAAATTGGCGCATAGCGTGGGTCAATATTTTCTCCCGCAGAATTTTGACCTCGGTAATTCTGATTTTGCCCAGTTGCTTGCTGGTTTGGCACTTGAGCATTTCCTTGTTGCGTTGGTGATGAGCCTGGAGGTAGCTGGTTTTGTACGATTTGAATTTGCGGCGTTTGCATTGACTGTCCTGACGTTGGACTTGCTGTGTCAGTAGGATTTAGCGGCAATTGTGCGCTGTTGTTGCTTTCGATGGTTAAGTTAAGTTCTTCTTTTTTCTCGACATCAACTGGCAGTTCTGGCAATGATGGAATTGTTGGAACTGAAGGTTTTTTTAAAAAATCATCTTCTCTACCGGACGCAATTTCTTGAGGTTTTTCGATCTCGAATGGTGACTTACCAGTATCGCTAGGTGCAATACCCTCTACTACGGGCTTTACTTCTTCTAATTTTTCTTCACTTTTTTGCGCTGGCTCTTTGATGAATAAAAAATACATCACCGCCGTAATCAATATCGACGAAGCCAGGACTATCAACATCTTGTTGGCCTTATTTGAACTAATCGATGGACCGCCGGCATCTATGTCGGCATCATCATCCCTGTCCTCTAAATCATGATCTGATTTTCTTTTGGCTTTATGTTTCATTTATTGGCGGGTGCAAATTTTCAACTTCTTCTAAAATAATATTTTTTATTTTTTGCGGGTCGTTTAAATGAGGAGCGTGGCCACAATTGGTTAGCGTTTCGAGGCGAAAATTTGCAATTCTATCTTTGAAATAATTTGCTTGAGAAATATGCGTGATTTTATCTCCCGCACCATGAAAACAAAGCGTTCTAGGTATCAAGGAAAAATCAATATCGAAGCATGAAAAGCTTTCTAACTCTTTAAGCCAGAACTCAAGACCGCTCGTGTGCTGATTATCAATTTGGAGAGTTTTTGCGATTTGTGAAAAGTTGCGATCATTCATTGCCGTAAGGATTGCGAACTTTTTCATCGCGTTACTCGGAGCAGCAGAGAAATTTTTATAAAATTCTTCAAAAACATTTTTTGACATCCCACTTTGTATCATGCGGTCTTTAATCATCTGAAATGGGGTTGAAATCAGAATTAATAATTGTGGCGAAAGAATTTTTTTTTCAATTAGGCGTAGCGCAATTTGACCACCCAAGCTCCAGCCAATTACTATCTCCGGTTTGAACGATTTGATTTTTGTACTGAGAAAAAAATCTTCTACATTCTGAAATTGGAGATAGTCCAGAGAAGAGATGGAATAACAATCTCCTATTCCATCAAAAATTATTTCTAGCGAATCTGATTTTTGTCCCCATCCCGACAAGCAATTGACAACACGTTTTGACCCACCGCTCATTATTAGAATGGATAAAAATTTACTTTGTAGGGAGCCTTGTAGTAATGCGCCGAGATTAGACCGCTTCGACTACTTCGACCGCCTTGACCACTTCGACTGCTTCGACTTTTTTCTTTAAACCAAAATCCCCAAATTTACCTCTAAACTTGGCAACTCTTTGGTTGTTTTCATCAACAAAATTCTTGATTTCATCTTGCCAGGCTTGATGACTTTTCGGATCAACATCTAGCTTTAGAGTATCTCCCTCTTTTCCCCAAGAGGTCAGAATTTGGAATGTTGAACCATCTGTCATAACTACGTTAATGGGATGTTGTTTCGGGTGCAAACCTTCTAGTGGTGATTTTTGTATTTTTGTTTTGGACATAAGCTTAGCTAAGTTAAGTAATTCTGCAGCAATTGCAGAATGCACATTTTTAAAAATGGTTTTTTTAAAAAACCCGAATGAAATAACAATCAAATCAATGAAGGAACTTCTGAAAAACCTGGATTTTTCGAGGTATTTTTAGGAAGATCAGTTTGCGAGCAGGTAAGCGTACTAAGAGGTACGTGCTCGCGAGCAAATTGGTCTGACGACAAAATTACCGGAAAAGATGGTTTTTCAGTGGTTCCTGAAGTAAGTAAAGCCACAAATAATAACCCTGAATTACTTAGAGTGATTTAATTTTTCAAACTTTTCTTTCGAATTTCTGCAGCAAGGTTTCCATATTTAAAAAATGAAAAAAAATTATACCAATAAATTGGAGGAGATCGTTTTAAACAAGCGTGAGCTCAATGTTTCTTTCGAGTTTTTCCCTCCAAAAACTGATGAGATGGAAATAAAATTGTGGGATACGATTTTGAGTCTAAAAAATCTTAATCCAAGTTTTGTTTCTGTTACATATGGCGCAGGTGGCTCCACACGTGAGCGCACGCATCACACAATAAAACGAATCATTGAAGAAACAGATCTCAAGCCAGCTTCTCACCTTACCTGCATTGCCGCCTCTAAAGATGAAATTCATGAAATTTTACGTAACTATTGGCAAATGGGAGTTCGCCATATTGTGGCTTTACGTGGCGACATGCCAGCTTCAAGTCCGAATTATCAACTCCGCTATGATGGCTATCAATATGCCGATGAGCTGGTTGCCGGAATAAAAGCCGTTGCTGATTTTGAAATTTCCGTTGCTGGTTATCCAGAAAAACATCCTGAAGCAAAAACCTTAGATGAAGATATCGACATGCTGAAGCGTAAGATTGATGCTGGCGCAACCCGTGTAATTACGCAGTTTTTTTTCGATTCTGATGTTTTTTTTGCTTTCGTTGAGAAATGTCAAAAACGAGGGATTACAGTTCCTATCGTTCCCGGAATTTTACCGGTGAGCAATGTTAAACAGGTTAAGCATTTTGCAAAAATGTGTGGTGCTCAAATTCCAAAATGGATGGAAAAGATTTTTGAAGGATTGGATGAAAGACAGGAGACGCGCCAATTGGTGGCTAGTATAGTTGCGGTTGAGATGTGTAGAATTTTGCATAATGGCGGTGTGGATGATTTTCACTTTTACACCCTAAATCGATCCGATATGGTGACGGCGATTTGTCATGTACTTGGCGTTACCGTGTCCATGAAGTAGTTTAGGAAGATCAGTTTGCGAGGGAGCAGGTAAGCGTACTTAGAGGTATAGCATATCAGCATGAAATGCTATCAAGTGCTCGCGAGAAAATTTGGTAACGACAAAATTTACAAAAAAAACAATTCTCAGAGGTTCCTAAGATATCCCCACCGTTCCCGTAGCCCTACTTAGTAATGTTCAAGCGAGCCCTGTAAACAAAATAAAAATGCTAAACATCTTCAATCTATTCCTTTTTTTATTGGCTCTTTGGGTTTTGTTTATGATCTCTGGAAATCACGTTTCCTGGCTTTACGTATTTTTTGGGGTGATTGCTTCGGCCATTGTTAGCATCGCTTCTTTCCGGTTAAGAATGATCGAAGAGAAGAGCGAGCTACTTTATTTGAGTTTTGGATTTTATCGACATTTTTGTAAAATTTTTCTCAAAAATTTCTTTAGTTCGTTAAAATTAATTACTGACATCGCAATTACTAAAAGCTCTTTTCAGCCTCTTATTTACAGGGTTAAGGTTGATTCTGAAGATAGTTTTAATCCCCTTTTGCTTGCCTCAACATTTAGCATGACGACAGGTTTATTGTGCATTGGCCTAACGAACGAAGAAATTTTTGTACATGTGATTGATGAAAAATATTTTAAAAACTTTGATTTGAAAATGACTTGCAGAACTCTTGCAGAAGTTAATGACGACAACCTGGTGTAATGACCGAAACGGAGCAAAAAATCAGAAGGCTGGAAGTCGAGCTTACTAAGCATGACGAGGCATATCATAGTTTTGATGCGCCATTAATATCGGATGCAGAGTATGACGCGATGCGCAGAGAACTGCTCGAATATCAAAAAAATTTTCCTCAATTTTTTCCTAAAAATTTAGACAAAGAAATCGAAGCGGTAGGTGGGAGGTCTTTAGAAATTTTTTCTAAAATCCGCCATAAAAAACCAATGCTGTCTTTAGCGAATGGTTTTACTAAAGAAGATATCCAAGACTTTATTGACCGCGTTAACAGATTTTTGGGATTTGCGATGGAAGCGCCGCAAGATCTCTTATCCTTTTCGGTAACTGATCTTCCTAGAGATTCGCTTCGCTCATACTCGTTCTCATCTAACGACGCCTGCGTCGTTTCGACTAAAGCCGTCGATTCGAACTCCTCGAAAAATCCAGGTTTTTCAGAGGTTCCTAAATCAAATCAAATAAAACTTTTTTGCGAAACTAAAATTGACGGATTGTCATTTTCCGCTCGTTATGAAAATGGTGAGATGGTTCTTGCGGCAACGCGTGGCGATGGTTTTGAAGGTGAGAATGTTACAGAGAATATTCGGACTATTAAAGAATTTCCGCGATATTTAAAAACTAACAATCC
The DNA here is from genome assembly GCA_945900795.1 of Rickettsia typhi. GTDB lineage: Bacteria > Pseudomonadota > Alphaproteobacteria > Rickettsiales > UBA1997 > UBA2645. The sequence goes on from CAMDJN010000010.1 coordinate 25,982, forward strand.
TCCCAAAATTTTTGAAATTCGTGGCGAAATCTACATGGGGAAAAAAGATTTTGCAGAACTGAATTTACGACAAGAAGAAGCTGGGGGAAAGATTTTTGCAAATCCTCGCAACGCAGCAGCAGGATCACTTCGTCAACTTGATTCTTCGATTACAGCTTCAAGAAAACTAAGCTATTTTGCTTATTCAATTGGTGAAGTATCGAGTGATTTTGTCTGCGATTCTCAGGAACAGTTAATCCAAAAACTTTGTGATTTTGGTTTTAAGACAGAGCAACATTCTGCCTTGTGTGGCAATTTAAATGAAGTGATTACTCTTTACCAAAAGATTGCTGATTCCCGTTACCAATTCGATTACGACTTGGATGGAATGGTTTACAAGGTTAACGACTTTTCTCTTCAAGACAGGCTTGGCTTCGTAGCCCGAAGTCCACGCTTTGCAATCGCTCATAAATTTCTTGCAGAAAAAGCAAAAACTGAAATCGAAAATATAATCATTCAGATTGGGAGGACTGGAGCACTTACTCCGGTTGCCATTCTAAAGCCAGTTAATATTGGTGGAGTTGTTGTCTCGCGGGCGACTCTTCACAATCAAGATGAGATTGCGAGGAAGGATGTTCGAGTTGGGGACGTGGTCACCATTCAGCGCGCTGGGGATGTTATTCCTCAGGTGTTGGAGGTAGATTTATTAAAAAGAAAACCAAATTCATCTCAATTTCTTTTTCCAACGACTTGTCCTGTTTGTGGTTCAAAAATAGCAAGATTTGGTGACGATGTAGTATTGCGTTGTCAGGGTAGGATAGCTTGCGAATCGCAATTAAGGGAAGATCTAAAGCATTTTGTTTCAAAGGATGCGCTTGACATCACCGGCCTCGGTAAAAAGCAGATCGAGAATTTTTTTTCTGAGGGAAGGGTGAGAAGTTTTGCTGATATTTTCAAACTTGAGGAGAGCGAAAAAACCACAACCAATCCTCTTCGTGGTAAAGCGGGATGGGGAGATAAATCTGTCGAAAATTTATTTTTTTCCATTAAGCAAAAACGCCGAATTTCGTTAGAAAAATTTATCTATTCCGTAGGAATCCGTTATGTTGGTGAAGCTACGTCAAAACTACTTGCGCAGCATTTTGTTTCTTACCATGATTTTCGTGACAAAATGTTAAAAATGGCGGGCTTGCCACAAACTGATATCCTATTTGACCAAGATTACAAAGACTTTGTAGCTATTGATGGAATAGGGGAGAAAATGGCGCAAGCAGTTCTGGATTATTTTCGTGATGAAAAAAGATTGAAAATGATGTTAGATTTAGAGGGGGAGTTAGAAATTTTGAATGTTGAAAGAATGGCCAAAAATTTTGACTCTACTCTGTTTGGCAAGTCAGTTGTTTTTACCGGAACTCTTGAAAAAATGACTCGCGCTGAAGCGAAGAAAAAAGCAGAAGATCTCGGTATGAAAGTTGTAGGATCCGTCTCTAACAAAACCGATTTTGTTATTGCCGGCACCGATGCTGGATCAAAATTAAAAAAAGCTGAAGAGCTCGGGGTAAATATTTTAAACGAAGAGAAATGGTTAGGATTATCTCTAAATCAAACTAAAAATAATGAAGAATAAAAAACACGGAATCATTGCACTTGTTGGGGCTCCCAATGCAGGAAAGTCAACGCTTACCAATGCTATCTTGGGGCAAAAACTTTCCATAGTCTCTCCCAAGGTTCAAACAACTCGTAATTCTATTAAGGCGATTGCGGTTGAGGATGAAACGCAGTTAATTATCATTGATACTCCAGGAATTTTTATTCCGCGTCATGATAAAGTTTTGGAAAGAACAATTGTGAGAACAGCTTGGCAAGCGCTTCGCGAAGCTAGTCATGTATGTTTTTTAATTGATGCTGAAATAGGTTTTAATCGCGAAAATCTGCGCATTCTTTCTGATCTTAAGAAGGAAAATATTCCGCTGACCATTCTAATTACCAAACTCGATTTAGTAAAAAAATCTCGTCTTCTCGAAATTATCGCTAAGGCAATAGAGCAGGGCATGGAGGACATTATTCCGATTTCCGCAACTACTGGTGATGGATTGATTGGAGTAAAAAAGTTTTTATGCGAAAAATGCGTGAATGAAGGCTGGCCTTACGAGGAAGATCAAATCACTGATGCGCCGATGAAGTTTATTGCCTCGGAAATTACACGCGAAAAACTTTTCCTAAAATTATTTCAAGAAATTCCGTACTCCGTTGCCGTTTGCACCGATTCCTACGAAGTTTTGAATAATGGTCAGATCAAGATCCATCAAACAATTTTTGTTACGAAAGAAAGTCAAAAAACTGTTATTCTTGGTAAAAATGGGACGATGATAAAAGAGATTGGAACCGAAGCGAGACACGATATTGGAGAGATTGCCCAAACAAAAATTCATCTTTTTTTATTTGTGAAAGTAAAGAAGGATTGGATGAATGATTCTGAGATTAACTTAGCGTCTTAGAGCGTGTCTTTAAATTCAAATTAGTAGAGAAGCTAAAAAAAATATTGCTTGGAATCTGAGAAAAATAGCCTGCAAATCGAGACAATGAATTTAAAGACACGCTCTAGATCCAGCTCAAAATCTTAACTACATATTTTCCTCGCCAAGTGATTCAAAAAAAACTCCACATCAAAACCTACGGCTGTCAGATGAATGTTTACGATTCTGATCGGATGTCTGACCTGATGACCGCCATAGGTTACGAGATTTCCGATACGCCAGAAGATGCGGACATGATCATCATCAACACATGCCACATTCGTGAAAAAGCTTCGGAAAAATTATTTTCTGATTTAGGCAGAATCCGTCCGTACAAAGATAAAAAAAGGGAAGGTGGGGGTGAGATGATCGTTGCTGTTGCTGGCTGCGTAGCTCAGGCAGAGGGTGAGGAAATATTCAAGAGATCAAAAGTCGTAGACATCATTGTTGGCCCAGAAAGTTACCAAACCTTGCCCGATCTGGTTGGAAAGGTGATTCGAGACAAGAAGAAGCAAATCAATCTAGAGTTTTCTCCAAACGAAAAATTTGATATTTTACCACAAAGCAAGTCCGGCGTTGGCTCTAGTTCGTTCGTAACTATCCAAGAAGGTTGTGATAAATTCTGCACTTTCTGTGTCGTACCTTACACTCGTGGTAGCGAATATTCTCGTGAAGTCTTCAAAGTTGTTGATGATGCAAAGCGGTTGGTAGATCAAGGTGTGAGTGAGATTTATCTCTTGGGGCAAAATGTAAACGCCTATCATGGACTTGATGAGGGAGGTCAATCCGCAAGCCTGGCTAAACTTATCGAAAAAATTGCAGAAATTCCTGAAGTGCAACGCGTGCGTTACACGACTTCTCATCCACGTGACATGAGCGATGATTTAATAAATGCTCATCGTGATATCGAAAAATTAATGCCATTTTTACATCTTCCAGTTCAAGCCGGATCTAACTCCGTACTGAAAGGCATGAACCGCAAACATACTCGTCAGGATTACTTTAAAATTATCGAAAAGATTAGGGCTGCAAGACCAGATATCGGGCTTTCCTCTGATTTTATCGTTGGATTTCCCGGTGAAAGTGACAAGGATTTTGAAGATACGCTTGATCTCGTAAACCAAATCAGTTTCGCACAATGTTATTCGTTTAAATATTCTTCAAGACCAGGAACGCCTGCTGCGGACGCTAAAATTCAAGTTCCAGAAGAGGTTAAGGATGAGAGACTTCAAAGATTGCAAAAGCTTTTGACTGAGCAGCAACTTGCTTTCAATCAGAAGTCTGAAGGAATGGTGACGAAAGTCTTGTTCGAAAAAGAAGCGCCAAAATCAAAAAATGCTAAACAAGATACCAAGCAGCTTTGGGGCAAATCTCCTTGGCTTCAATCTGTAATTGTAGATGTTTCAAGTTTCGACGAAGCCCAAAATTATTTTGGAAAAATTGCAGAAGTAAAAATTCTAAAAGCTCGACCAAGCAGCTTGGTTGCTGAGATGGTGCGGTAATTAGAAGGTAATTAGAATTTATGTATTAAAGTTACATAATACACCTTATGGGTGTTTTAATTTTTAATAAAATGATCAATAAAATCTTATCTTACTACAACCGTAAAAATATCAGAGAGGTTTTTGGCTTTGGCGTGGTTAGCGCGCTAATCGTAGTCGTAGGAATACCCGGTGTTTATTAATTTTTTTGTACCGCATCAGTAGCCAATTTGTCAGCTATTTCATTGAAGTGATTTCCAGCGTGTCCCTTCACCCACACCCACTCCATTTGGTGCTTTGCAACCTCTGAATCAAGCTCTTGCCACAGGTCAGAATTTTTTACCGGCTTTCTGTTGGCAGTTCTCCACAAATTTTTTTTCCAACCAGAAATCCATTTCGTAATGCCGTCCATGACATACTTACTGTCAGTGTAAATAGTAATTTCCGAAGGTTTTTTGAGAAGTTTTAAAGCTTCAATGACCGCCTTCATTTCCATGCGATTATTTGTGGTATCTGGCTCGCTTCCAGAAACCCTTTTTTCATGCTCCTTGTAAAGCAGAACCGCTCCCCAACCTCCCGGGCCCGGGTTTCCTGAACATGCGCCATCTGTGTAAATTTTAATTTTGCTCATTCCCCAATTCTTTCGATTTTTTTACTGCCACATCTACAGCTTTCTGGAAAAGTTTTTTTAGTGAGGATTTATTTTGTAAGATTTGGAGAGCGGCTTCCGTTGTTCCGCCCTTTGAAGTAACCGACTCGCGAAGTTGGGAGAAGCTGGACTTGGAGTTGCAAGACATCAAGGCGCTTCCAAGAAACAAGGTTTTGATTAGGTCAGAAGCGTTGTCTTTGCTGATTCCGGCATTAATTGTAATTTCAGTAAAAATCTCTTGTAGAAGAAAGATGTAAGCAGGACCTGAGCCGCAAATTGCAGTAATTGCGTCAAACAAGTTCTCATTCTCCAACTCAAAAGATAAACCAAATTTAGCGAAGATTTTTTGTAAGTTTTTTAACTCAGATTTTGCGATATTTTTATTTGGAAGGTAAGGAAAAATTCCTTGAGAATCTTGAATTGGTAGGTTTGGCATTGAGCGAATTATTTTCGCATCTTTACCAAAAATATTTTCAAAAAATGTGAGCTTTTTTCCAGCTAAAATCGAAATGAAAATTGTATTCTTGTGGAAGATATTTTGCCCCTGCCCTTCTTGCTGAAATTTAGTTAAAATTTCCTGCGCCTCTTGAGGTTTTACGGCAAGGAAAACCAAATCTGCTTGGTAGCTTTCTGGAAGTGATTTGACGTTTTTTACGTAATTGATTTTTGGAATTTTATTCTGGTCTGATTTTTTTAAAACCATAAATTGGCCTGGCATGATTTGACCTGGTTTAACACCGCTTCTTTCAATCATGTTTTCGACTAAAATCGATCCCATCTTTCCGCAGCCAAGGAAGAAAAAGTTCAAGATTTTTTTTTGCATTTGGTTAAGTTTAGTGTGATTAAATTACGAAATTAGGCAACAGCCGTTGCTGATGGGCTTAGCTTCTTCAGTTACTTTTTTAGCCCACTTTCCTACTTGTTTAGGAGCCGGAACTTCTTTGTTAGTTATCTTGGATTCGTTAACTACTTTGGCTTCGTTAGTTTGTTTAGGAGAAGGCAAAACCTCTTCGTCAAGCCAGCATTTTTCTGGTGGCGGTTCTGCGCTAGTAGCCACTTCCTCTTCTCTTTTCTTTTCCTCTCGATTTATTCTGAAAGTCTTGTCTGTTTTTCTCTCAGTGGGAGTAAGAACTGCTGCGTCAACCCATCTCTCTATTTTTTTGCAACTAACTGGAGTGCTTGACTGTTTGTTTGACTCTCTATCGTCAATCCACTTAATTTCTTCCAGATCATTTTTTTTAGATCCAAAAGTGGAATGAGATGGAGCTACTGTGGGTAATTTTTTATCCCCATTTAATGATAATGATGAGGAGTTTGCGCTGTCCGAGCTGTTTTTTTCTGCAGATTTACTACCATCGCTTCTTGGCATAATTTTGACTAAAATTGTTAAAGGTTACTGTCAAATAACTCACACCACCATTCTTACAGCCGAACCCTTGTCTAACAAGAGTTGGTTGAGGTAAATTCCTTCGTCGGCTACTTTTTGCAAATCATTTTCTAGCCTTTCTGGCAAAAAAACATCGGCGACGTAGCGGCCGTAAATGTCCTTTCCCGTGGTCTTCACGATTAAAAATGGAATGTTTTCGAGCAGGCTACTTAAAATCTTCGAACTCTTTTTGCCATCAGCCGTGTTTAGTTCTGGAGAGTCAATTCCTTTTAAGCGAATAATTTCGCGGTGAAAAGTTTCGAAGCCTAAATCAATAGTAACGTGAAGCGTGTCACCATCGACAACCCTTTCTAAGTAGGCTTTGTAAGCATTTAGATTGCGTGGCTTGAGTGAAGATTTTTTGACAGAGTGACTTTTGTTTTTCTTACTTACCTCAACTACCAAATTTTGTTTTTTTGCCTCTTGGTGTAAGTTTTGTGACAATTCTTCTTTGGCTACCCGAAACACATTAAAACCTAGGTCAAAGTAGGTTTTGTCTGAGCCCACAACTTTGGTTAGTGAGTAAGAAAATAACTTTCCGCGAGTAGGATTAAGTTTTTTCTCTGAAGAATTTTTTTGAGCAGAATTTTGAACCTTACCTTTGGATGCTTTGTTGGTGTTTACCACCTCTAATTGCAAACGGTCACTGTCCCAAGAGTTTTCTCTGGTAAGATTTTCAAGGTATTTTCTTTCGTCAGATTTTTTGATGCCGCTGAGAGTTCGGTAGTGGCTCCAGTTTAGACTAGAATCATCTTTAGGAAGCTTGGGGTAAGTTTTGTAGAAGCTGTGCATTTGGTACAAAGCTCTTTTTTTGAGCGCAGTGTCTTGCTCAAGCTTCGCAAATAAATGCTCACCGTAGCCAGATCCATCATTTCGCAAAAGATCTTCGTCAATTATTTTTCCAAGTTTCCAAGACATTACCACCTTCTGCCGCGTAACATTTTGAACAATGTTAGTCTGGGCCTGAGTTATACATTTACGGATTTTTGAAAGTAGTGTGGCGTAGTTATTTAAAATAATTTTTGTTTGAGATGTTTTTGCTGCGACCATTTTTTTTGGAAGATTTACGCTTTGTTTCTTTCTCATTTTACTAATTTTTTGAATTGTGCACGCCGCGTGCACAATCTTTATTTTTTTTCGATGCAGGTAGGACGAGGGTGAGTTCAATCTCCTAGCGCAACTTTACATCGTTGTTAACCTCAAAAGGTTTACAACAATTAAA
>CAMDJN010000011.1 GCA_945900795.1 Rickettsia typhi
CATAAACTTTTAACTCAAGAGCTTGCAAACCAAGTTGAAAATATCGTGAATCACCAGCCAAGAAAATGTTTAAATTTTAGAACTCCTTTTGAGGTTTTTTATAAAACTAAAACGATGAATTTGGTTGCGCTGGAAGATTGAATTCACCAGGGCTTCGCTCATGCAACGAAAAAATAAACTATACCAATTCGACTTCAAAATCGAATTGGTATAGTCGTTATTTTGGACTAAAATTTTCCTGGGAAAAAAGTAATTAAAAATAAAACAAATGGAGCAACAAGCATCATACCGTCAAGCCTATCAAGCACCCCTCCATGTCCCGGAATAATATTTCCAGAATCTTTTACTCCAAAAATTCTTTTGAACTTTGATTCCAACAAGTCGCTAACCTGTTCTAATAGTGAAAGAAAAACGCTAATCGTCACAAAGAATGCAACTCCTCCACTAAATAAAAACGAACTAATAAAGCCAATAACTCCACTTGCTGCAACACCACCTATAAGCCCAGACCATGTTTTATTTGGACTGATTTTTGGAGCCAACTTAGCTCCACCCAAAATTCTTCCAGCAAAAAAAGCAAAAATGTCTGTTGTCCAAATTATGGCAAACATCCAAAATAAAATATCTGAATCAATAAGGCGGATTTTGATTACAGAATAGGTCGGGATCAGGATGTAAACTAATCCGATCAATCGCCATTTATCTTGCTCATCAGACTTTCTAATGATATCGATCCATTCAGATGACATTACTATCGCAGCCGTGATCGCCAGAATAATAAAAAAACTCACTGAATAAAAAATCGCATAAACTACAATTGGGATGAGTATTAGAGCTGCAACGACACGCTGCCTAGTGTTATCTTTAGGGTCAAGTTTGTTGATACCGTTCGTTACAACATCAAGCAATTTCGAAAAGCCAGAAACGGCATTTTTGAATTGTCTAAAAATCATATCTACGATTTTTGATCTACCTTTTACCATACCTTCTATCCCTTGCGTTAAAGTCTTGAATTGCGATTGCTAGATCTTTTGTTGTGAAATCTGGCCAATAGGTCTTTGTAAAATAAAGTTCACAATAAGCAATCTGCCAAAGTAAAAAATTACTCACGCGAAAATCACCCGCGGTCCGGATTAGTAAGTCCGGATCTGGTATATTAGAAGAATAAAGATTTGCAGAAATAAGATCTTCATCAATTGAATCTACGTCAATTACTCCACTCGAAACTTGCGATGATATTCTCTTAACCGCATCAACAATTTCATGCCGCGATCCATAGCTAAAGGCGATATTTAGTAGCAGAGATTTGTTATCTTTCGTTAAATTCGTTATGTAAGAAATTTTTGATCTTGTTGAATCTGATAGACGCTTAAAATCTCCCGATACCAGCACCTTAATACCCTTCTCTGTTAAAGGTTTAGTTTCTTTTGATAGATAATCATCAAGTAGACTCATCAGATAGTTTACCTCATCTTGCGGACGATCCCAATTTTCAGAAGAGAATGCGTAAACAGTCAGATATTTCACCCCTAGCTCAATACATCCCTCAGCTATTTGTCTGATATTTTCTGCACCAGTTTTGTGACCTATTTGCAGTGGCAAGTTTTTGGATTTTGCCCATCTGGCATTTCCATCCATAATGATTGCAATATGCGACGGAACCGGCTCTGGATAGTATTTTTTATCTCCTACCAACTGTTTTTTTTTAAAAAACCTCCACATAATCAGAATGATTAAACCTTCATCACCTCTTTTTCTTTTACCATGATAGCGTCATCAATTTTTTTAACGAATTCATCGGTAATTTTTTGAATAATTTCAGTAAGGGAGTGAGCCTGATCTTTTGAAGATGATGATTCTTGTTTCTTGAAGTCATCCAACACATCACGACGGATATTGCGAAGTGCAATTTTCTTATCTTCGCCATATTTTTTAGACAATTTCACCAGATCCTTTCTACGTTCTTCACTTAGTTTTGGAATCATAATGCGAATAGTCATACCTTCAACTAGCGGGTTAAAACCAAGGTTGGAATTTATGATTGCCCTCTCCAACGCTTTTACATTTTCACGATCCCAAACCTGAATTGACAAGGTTGTAGCCTCAGTCACCGAAACATTCGCCACTTGTGAGATCGGCATAAAGCTGCCATAGACCTCAACTTTAATAGTATCAAGTAAGCTTGGATTTGCCCTTCCAGTTGAAATACTGTCCAAATCGCGCTTCAACGAATTCATGGTTTCATCCATTTTTTTACGCGCGATATTTATTAGTTCGTCGATCATATTTGATTAAATTTTTATACCAAACGCAATTAAAATACTAAACTTATTGAGTATAGGAACCTCTAAAAAACCTGGATTTTTCGAGGAGTTCAAATCGACGGCTTTAGCCGAAACGACGCATGTGTCGTTAGATGAGAACGAGCATGAGCGCGAAGTGAATCTCTAGGAAGATCAGTTTGCGAGCAGGTAAGCATACTTTAGAGGTATGTGCTTGCGAGCAAATTGGTCTGACGAAAAAATTACCGAAAAAGATGGTTTTTCAGAGGTTCCTATGTGTAGATCCCCGCAAACCCTTAATTCTCAAGGGGCACGACTCGTGTCACACAAAAATAAAAATATACCGAAGTCCAAAGGATTTCAGTATGCCAGATTTAGTTAATAATTGTAAACTTCCCTAACCCTTGTACCACATCACTCAAGGCATTTTCACCCTTAATCGAAAACACTACAATCGGGAGTTTATTATCTTTGGCGAGCGTGATAGCTGTTTGATCCATAACCTTTAGATCTTGCTTAAGGACATCGATATATTTCATTTTATCATAACGCGTAGCCGTCTTATCGAGCTTTGGATCAGCAGAATAAACACCATCAACTTGCGTTCCTTTCAAAATTGCAGAACATCCCATTTCGACAGCCCGAAGAACTGCAGCCGTATCAGTGGTAAAAAATGGATTTCCAGTTCCCGCAGAAAAAATTACGACCCTACCCTTTTCAAGGTGGCGGGCAGCTCTACGTTTGATGTAAGGCTCACAAACCGTATTCATCGGAATTGCTGAAAGCATTCGCGTATCAATGTTGAGACGGTCAAGTGCGCTTTGGAGAGCGAGTCCGTTAATACATGTTGCAAGCATTCCCATATAATCAGCAGCAACCCTTTCCATGCCTTCCGCAGCTTGAGACACGCCACGAAAAATATTTCCACCACCAACAACAATACAGACTTCACAACCAAGCTTATGCGCTGAAATAACTTGATTGCAGATTCGCCTTAAAGCTTCTGGATCGTGACCAAAACTTCTGTCTCCCATCAATGCCTCACCAGAAACTTTAAAGAGGATGCGTTTGAATTTTAGATTCGACTCACTGTTTATCATAACCTATTTAGTCATCGAAGCCACTTCAGAAGCAAAATCATTTTCTTTCTTTTCAATCCCATCACCAAGAATGAAAAGTTTAAAATCCAAAATTTTGGTTTCTCCATTGGAGTTACTAAATTGAGAAATTAGATCTTTAATTTTTAGCTTATCGTCCATCACAAAAATTTGCTCGAGCAATACAACCTCTTCGTAATATTTTCTGATACGACCTTCGATCATTTTTTCGATAATGCTCTCAGGCTTGCCGGAAGCTCTGGCTTGCTCTTTTAAAATTTCAGTTTCACGAGTAAGTTTTGCTGCGTCAACCTTATCAATTGAAAGTGAGTCTGGCTTTGCAGCTGCAATATGCATAGCAATCTGCCTTCCCAATTCTTCCAATTTGTCTTTTGGAGATGAAGATTCGAATGCGACCAATACTGCAATTTTACCCATTCCAGCAACAACGGCATTATGGATATAACTTACAACCACGCCATTATTAACCGATAGGTTGGCAATTCTGCGTAGATTGAGATTTTCACCAATCACTCCGATTTGATTTTTAATTTCTTCATCAATCGAGTGAGCAGATCCAACAAATTTTGACGACTTTAACTTTTCTACATCATCACCAAAACCAATTGCCAACTTAGCAATTGAAGAGGTAAGATTTTGGAATTTTTCATTACGAGCAACAAAATCAGTTTCGGAATTTACTTCGACAATTGAAGCTTTATTACCATCAACGAACGTAGCAACTACACCTTCCGAAGCGATTCTAGCACCTTTTTTGATTGCAGCAGAAAGACCTTTTTTTCGAAGCCAATCAATCGACTTTTCAAAATCATCTCCATTTTCAGCTAAAGCTTTATTGCAATCTGAGATGCCACAGCCCGTGACTTCACGCAGTTTTTTAATTAGGGATAGATCGGCCATTTAGAGTTTCTTTTAAGTTCTTAATTGTTATTTTTTTGCTGCAGGTTTTTTACCGGCGACTCCTTGTCCAACTGGTCTTGTCGGCCTTTTATCGGAAACTTTGCCAACCCCAGGTTTTCTACCAGTCTTATCAGCTGGCGATTCTGCTGTACGTCCATCTTCCGACCTTTCTGATTTTCTAAAAATCTCTCTTTTTGACCTTGCTTCAGGCTTGTCCTCACCTGACTCAACAGTAGCTTGTGGCAATACGTCACCAACAACTTTTACAGAATCATTTTGCGCCACAATAATAGGAGTTTTTACAACAGATTCAAAACTTTTTTCATTCAATTTGCTAATGTCCATACCGGCCGCAACCATATTTTCTTTAGTTCCAGCAATGGCCGCATCAGAAATTAAACGACAATAAAGTTTGATTGATTTCGCAGAATCATCATTTCCAGGAATCGGGAAAGTAATACCGTCAGGATTGGAGTTGCTGTCCACGATTGCCATGATTGGAATACCTAACTTTTTCGCTTCCGCAATCGCTAGAGATTCTTTGTAGGTATCAATAACAAAAAGAAGATCTGGATAACCACCAATATTTTTGATACCACCAAGAGCGCGCTCTAGCTTCATCCTCTGTCTTTCAAGAACTAGCTTTTCTTTTTTGTTAAAACCTATCTCAGTATCAGAAAGTTGTTCTTCAATTTTTTTTAGAGTTTTGATAGATTGGGAAACTGTCTTCCAATTTGTAAGCATTCCGCCAAGCCATCTGAAATTAACGTAATATTGACCACATCTTTTAGCAGCTTCTGCAATTGGATCAACCGCTTGCTTCTTGGTTGCAACAAAGAGAATACGTCCGTTGTTTTTGGTAATTTCTTTTACGGTTTTGAGTGATTGGAGTAGTAAGTTAGCTGTTTTATTTAGATCAATGATACTAACTCCATTACGACTTGTATGAATGTAGCGTGACATCTTTGGATTGCGACGCATGGTCTTGTGACCGAAATGGACGCCGGCTTCAAGAAGTTGTTTTATGGTAAATTTAGGAAGTTCGATATTAGACATTTTTTAAAAAATTTGGTTAGTTACCAAACAGTAGAAAATTTGTTACAGTAGTTGGTTTACGCGGTTTAGAGCGTAAACATCACGACTGATTCAAACACCAAAATTTACTGTTTGTGGAATTAGAATTTCTGAGAATTCAGAAATTTATAAAAGAACATAGGGCGCGAATTTCAGACATGCGATTTTTCGAAACTGCTAACAGTGTCTAGCTAAAAACCTACAGGTCTGAAACAAGTGAAATATACCAAATCTGATTCAACATACCGATCTTTTTTATCAGATTCAGTATATCGGGGATCCCCGCAAAGCGGGGCGCGACTCGTGTCGCGTACAAAATAAAAACTTATACATACCCAACCAACTTCTTGAAGTTGGTTGGGTATATACAAAAACTAGCTCTTCTCTTTTTCAGATGACTTAACCTCATCATAAACAACATGACATTCTCCATTAGCTATGTAGGCATCAAGACCAACGGTGCTAACTTCTTTGTAACGACTATCACCCAAAACTCGTATCAGCGTTCCAACAGGCCCTTCAGTTTGCACATTGAAAAAGATACCGGTCTGCTTGAATTCTGCCTCATAGGTATCACAAACGTTATCGTCACAACGTGAGATAGTCTTACTTTTCTTATCGAGAGTGATGGTTGTTTTTATGTCACGCTGTACACACTCCTTCTTGGTACAGATGAAACCAGTTTTTGGCTCACACTGAATCTTGTTCCAAGCAACTGCAGCCTTGTAGTAAACTTGAGCTTCAGAAAATAATTTTGTAAAATCCGACGTTTCAACTCGCGATGAGTCATACAGACTACCGTTGTTTTCACTCGCATTTCCAATCTTAAGCGACTTGGTTGCAGCAGTGGATTTTTCTTTTGCAACCACGCTTCCAGAAATCACGATAAGTAATATTGCCAGAGCTACTTGTTTGATTTTCATTCGAAATTTCTCGATTAAATTATTCACGAAAATTAATAAATTGTAACGGGATTTCATACGTCCCTGAACGTAAAAATGACATAGCCTCTTGCAAATCATCACGCTTCTTGCCGTCCACTCTAACCTCGTCACCTTTGATCGAAGCCTGCACCTTCATTTTTGAATCCTTGATTTGTTTGACAATTTTTTTAGCAACTTCCTGTTCAATACCATTACGCAATTTTACCTTTTGCCTCAAACTATTACCGCCAGCCTTTTCTTCTTTTTGAAAATCAAAAGCTCTTGCATCGACACCACGCTTGGTTGCAAAAACTTTTATAGAATCACGAATCTGACCTATTTTATACCCATCTTCCGCTTCTATCAAAATCAAATTATCTTTGGTCTGCAATTCAATTGTAAACTTTGCACCCTTAAAATCATAACGGTTCGTAAGCTCACGCAAGACTGAGTTTACGGCATTATCAACCTCTTGCATATCCAACTTGGAAACAACATCAAAACTTGGCATAGATAATTTTTTAAAGAATGCGCATGAAATGAAACCTGAAGTTGGAATCTGAAGCTGGTTTACAACTATTCAAGATTTTTTTAAATATACCCATTCCACCTGAAGAAGTCGGACTATGACAAAGAAGTTTGGAGCAAAAATCACGACGGAGAATGTAAGATGTACCATGTGGTACAGCGTCATTCTCCGAGTGAATTTTTGCCAAAAATTCGAAGTCAGAATTCGGCTTCTTTAGGTGGAATGGGTATATACCGGAATCCTTTGGACTTGAGTATATTTTTTGTATTTTTATGCGACACGAGTCACGCCCACAAGAATTAAATACTTATTAAATACTGATGAGAAATCTCGTATATTTCAGAGTCAAAGAGGTTCTGGTTTCAAGCGACTCTGAATATATTGATCTTTTTTTATCAGAATCGGAGTAGCATAATGACCAATAATTTTACCATAAGGCTTAATTTTGGATTTAAAAAAACTTCGCACCGCATCATCATCTTCGAGATAGAAACCATCAATCTCTATGAGATAAAAAACTATTCCCTCAACCTGATTAAGCTTAGTCGATTTTAGAATTCTTGCCTGCAAATTATTTTCCTTCAGCGCTGACAAAATCTGGCCTCTGGAAGTTTCCTTCTCCACCTCAACATAAAATAAAGTTACATCCTCTTTTGATCTCTCAGGCTCCTTTTGAGCAACCGCTACGAGTTGTATTTGATTATGACTTTTGTCTTCGCTTTGAAATTCAACAAATGGAATTTTGGCAAAAATTTTTAAACCAGATTTATTGTTCGCAAGACCCATCCACCAGTTCTCATTAGCGTCTCCCTTTCTATTGTGAAAATCAGATTCATTACCAGGAAGTGCAAAAATTCCGATTTGAATTTCTCCCCTTTCCATTTCAGAAACGATATTGGTAGAACTATCAAAAAGATAGGTTGGAACTATATCACCGTAGTACTCTCTTACAAGATATGTGTAATCAGAAATGGAATACGGATTGTGAATTGCTATTTTTAGATCCTGCTCTTTTACATTCGCCACTGAGATAATTTTGCGCCAAAGATTTATTACGATTGAATGGGGAATGGAGTCTCCCACCTTTGCTACCAGAGCCTTTATCATATCAGCCTCTCTGGCAGATTTAATAAAAAAACTCTCATTGTTATTGCGCTTCAGATGAGAAACATCATTGATAATTCCCATCCTCTTCTTGAGCAATGAGATTATGCCATCATCAATCTCATCAATCTTATTACGTAAAAGTTGTAAATCTTGCACCTCTTTCGATTCCATATTTTGGGATAATACATACCCAACCAACTTCAACATTGATATTGGGTATAAGTTTTTATTTTTACGCAACACTAAGAACCCGTTCAAATTCTTAAACTTGAACGGGCATAAAGTTAAATGTATTTAAACAAATTAGGTCTATTAGATGAAAATCAAGTTGAGTTTTGGCTCGTCATACAACGAGTTCGAAATCGGAGATATAGTTTTTTTAGCGCAAAATAAACCACTAAAACTCAGTAGTGGCGTTGAAATAAAAAACTTCCCGATCGCTTATCAAACTTACGGTCAGCTTAATTCCGACAAGTCCAATGCAATCTTAATCTGCCACGCTTTAACAGGTGACCAGTATGCTTCCTCTATTCACCCGATCACAAATAAGAACGGCTGGTGGGATTTTATGATTGGAAAAGGAGGGCCAATAGATACTTCAAAATTTTTTGTAATTTGCTCCAACATTCTTGGTGGATGCATGGGATCATTCGGTCCGAAATCAGTTAATGCTACTACAGGCCAAGCCTATGCAACCGATTTTCCAATCGTTACAATCCAAGACATGGTTCAAGCACAGAATCTTCTGATTGAACATTTTGGGATAAAAAAACTTCATGCCGTAATAGGCGGTTCAACTGGCGGGATGCAGGCCTTGGCATGGTCTACCCTCTATCCGAATAAAGTTGGCTTAGTAATTCCAATTGCAACTTCCTACCGACATAGTCCACAAAATATTGCATTTCACGAAGTGGGAAGACAGGCTATTTTAGCTGATGAAAATTGGTGTAACGGAGAATATATTGCCAAAAAGAAATATCCCGCAAAGGGCTTAGCAGTAGCAAGGATGGCAGCCCATATCACATATTTATCGGAGGATGCTTTACAAAAGAAATTCGGACGCAATCTACAAAACAAAGAAAATTTATCTTTCAGCTTTAGTCAAGATTTCAAAATTGAAAGCTACCTACACCACCAAGGATACAGCTTCGTTGAACGTTTCGATGCAAATTCATATCTCTACATCACAAAAGCTGTAGATTATTTTGACCTAGAAAAAGATCACAATGGCAGGCTAGCAGATGCATTTAAAGGCTTTGCGAACAACGATGGTAAAATTTATCTCATCTCGTTTTCTGACGATTGGTTATTTCCACCATCTGAATCAAAAAAACTTACCCAAGCACTGATTTCATGCGGAATCAATGTCAGCGCACTTACAATCGATAGCCATGCTGGTCATGATTCTTTTTTATTGGATAGCGCAATTCTCAAAAACACAATTGGCGGCGTGTTATGAAGCTTTCAGAAATTATCACTAGACTAGGATCAAAAGTTCAGATCTTAGTGGATCTGGAAATCGAAGACATAGAGATAGACTCCCGATTGGTAAAAAAGAATTCAGCCTTTTTCGCTTTACGTTCGAGATCAAAAAATTCCGATATCGATAATAGAAAAAAATTTATCTCAGACGCAATTGCGAATGGCGCCTCTGTCGTTGTTATCGGTAATGACATTGATCTCAAAACCATTATTCACGATAAAGATAAGGTTATCATCATCACACTTCCGGATCCATTTCTTTCGCTAACCAATCTATTGCGGATTTTCTATTCACCACTTCCAAACAACATTTACGCCATCACTGGCACTAACGGAAAAACTTCTACCGCAGAATTTACCAGACAAATTCTGGAATTCTTAGGAAAAAAATCTGCATCAATTGGAACTCTCGGTATCAATTGCGACGATTCTACAAAACATTTGATACAAAATTCTTCCCTTACAACACCAGACATTGCCTCACTCTATAAAAATCTTCACATTCTGAAAAAAAACGAAGTGGATGATGTTGCAATCGAGGTAAGCTCCATTGGCTTAGAACAAGAACGTCTCGCCGGTTTATCGATCAATGTTGCTGCCTTCACAAATTTGACGCAAGACCATCTGGACTATCATCAAAATATGAAGGAATATTTTCGCTGCAAAATGATACTCTTCGATTCTATCTTAGAAAATAAGAGCTCTGCAATACTTAATTCTGACATTAAAGAATTTTCAGAAATCAAAAAAATCTGTTCTGCAAAAAATCATCGCATGATTGAATACGGCTTCGCAGCCAATGATTTAAAACTTATAGAAATTACAGAAACTGAAATCGGACAAAAAATTTCTTTTGAATTACAAAGAAAAAAATATCAGTTTGAGCTTTCAATAAGCGGAAAATTTCAAACCTATAATGCGCTATGCGCCCTTGGTAACGTTATTGCGAACTATCATCTAGAAGCGAGTCAATTAGAAAATTTACTACAAAAATTTCCACTCTTAAAATCTGCTAATGGTAGGATGCAGCTAGTTGCAACGCTTCCGAATAATGCAAAAATTTTTATTGATTTTGCCCACTCGCCAGACGCTCTAGAAAATGTTTTACAGCTGGCAAGACAACTAACAAAAGGAAGAGTTGTGGTACTATTTGGCTGCGGAGGAAATCGCGATTCCAGTAAAAGAATGTTGATGGGAAATGTTTCTTGCAAATTTGCAGATCTAGTAATCGTAACCGATGATAATCCACGTCATGAAGAT
The DNA here is from genome assembly GCA_945900795.1 of Rickettsia typhi. Classification (GTDB taxonomy): domain Bacteria; phylum Pseudomonadota; class Alphaproteobacteria; order Rickettsiales; family UBA1997; genus UBA2645. Next base: position 10,676 of record CAMDJN010000011.1, read on the forward strand.
CCAAAATCAATCCGTAAAGAAATTTTATCCGGATGCACTCCATCTAAAACTTTAGAAATTGCCGACAGAAAAATGGCAATCGCAACAGCAATAAAATCTCTGCAAGCCGATGATGTTCTAGTCTTAGCGGGAAAGGGTCACGAAAAATATCAAAGTATTGGTGAACAAAGAATTGAATTTGACGAAGAAAAAATAGTGAAATCTTTGTTGTGACTAAAAATTGAAGAAACAGTTTTTACGATACCTTTAAAATTTTTTTTACAAAATTTTAATTTTATACTTCGCCTGTGTGATGGAATTGGTAGACATAACGGACTTAAAATCCGTGGAGAATCATATCTCTTGCCGGTTCAAGTCCGGCCACAGGTACCATCCTACTCTTCCTCAAACAACTTTTAGCGTAGGCTCATCTCTCAATGTCTCAGTTTTGGCAGGAAGTAAAAAAAATAAAACAGCTCCTCCCGGCTTTTCTACTCATCTTTGCCCTCTCCTCTTGCGATGATGGCTGCGTTGCCCCAGACGAATTCGATCAAGAAAATACTACCATAGAATCATATCCAGAACATGATGGTGTGTCAGGAACGTATGACGATGAAGTAGGTGGCCAAACAGCCAATTGGCATGAAACAGACTTGAGGTCAAACGGAAAAAAATTCCTCATCAAAATCAGTGGCGCTTGGACAGCGTGGGGAGGACAAAGCGCAACCAACTCATCTCTAGCGGCTCTGTCGGAATGTAATCTCTGCGCCAAAAGAGACTACAGGATGGGAAATCCTAGCACTACCACACTACAATCCTCACTAAATTGCATCTGCTTCGACGGTCAAAAATCAGAACCAGAGATACGTCCAGATGGCCTACCCGATCCCAAGGTCAAGTGCCTCACAAAAGAAGAGCAAGATGATCCGACAAAATGCAGCTGTACCAACTTCTTACCCTATATGGAAGGTAGCAACTCCCCCCCCTATACCAACGCAATGGATTACGGCGTTTACTACTTCCCCCTTAATTTTTACGACAAATACGGAAAAAAGAAAATAGCACAAAAACAAACAGAGTGTAAATTTACGCGCGGCCTGGGGGCATATATCGGATTATTTGGCAATAGAACTAACAAGCACGAGGGGTCAATCAGGGCTTACCATTTATTCTCAACCCTTACAGGTTGTGATATTATGCGCGACTCAAACAAAAAATGCACCACCTCCATACAGAATGTTGCCAAGGGTGGATGCGGCGCTGAGAACCAATCCTATGACGCCTCCTACGTATTCTTCAAAAGCAAAAATGATAAAATTTTCATCAAAGATGATTCTAACAACAATGGTGATAATGACCCAAAAGAAAGCATCGCTCAAAACGACAAACCTCACGATATAAATGAAGATGTAAAAGTCACAATTTTCGATCGTTACCACTACGACAATTACGGAAAATATCACCTATCATTTCTCAGTGGCGTTGGAAATGCGAAGGATAGAGGATTGTTGGAGTTTATGGTTGACCTGGTCGAAAGCTCAGTTCTCGGTCGAACCAAGGAAGACGGAACAAGGCAGGTAGGCATCGTTGAGTTCATGTATAAAGCAATCGTAAAAGATACAGGATTCGCCTTCGCCCTAAAAATGGCGCTCAGCCTATATATCGCATTTTACGGAACAGCTTACACTCTTGGTCTAGCACAAATAAATCAAAAAGAACTGATGTCGAGAGTGCTAAAAATCGGCATCGTAATCCTCTTCACCAGTCCTTCCAGCTGGGTTTTTTATAACAATATCGTAGTCGGCCTCTTCAAAGATAGCATGAATGAGGTTGTTCAAATGACCATGGATATATCCGATACAAATATCAGCAAAACATCTGACATTCTAGTCACACAGATGGACCGCAACAATGGTATAGGCGAAGCAACAAGATTTTCCTACGTTGATAAAATCATAAAAAAACTACTCTCCAACGGAACATCCAAAAAAATTCTCGGATTATTTTTTACTGCAAAGGATAGCAGCGCCGGAGGAGATTTTAGGTTCTTATTTGCATTAATTTATGTCCCCGTCATATACGGCCTAATTCTGTTTTTTATCTGGACGATGCTCAGTGTTGCAACCGTCTATCTCATCAATGTTTTAAAAATTCTCTTCGCCCTATCTCTAGGTCCAATTTTCATGTGCTTCATGCTATTTAGCAAAACTCAGGACATGTTTAAAAAGTGGATTGCCTTCATGGGCGCAAGATCTCTGGAAATAGTTTTCCTATTCATTATTTTGTATAATTTCCTCGAGCTCATTAACCGCGCTTTCACAGATATGCTGTTTTTTAGCGCATGCACCAATGTCTATAATGTCGGACTGTTCTCAATTAAAGTTATCCAATCCTGTGTTGATAGAGATTTAACCGAATGGATGTCGCAATTTCTAAAGGTTGGAGGATTGATCTATTTCACAACCATAATGGTTGGGCTCATTGATCAAATTATTAGCAAACTAATTACCATTGGCGGAGTTGCTCCATCAGGAGATGCTGCAAAAGGAGAATCTCAGCTATCGCAAGGTATGGCGATGGCCAACTCGATGATGAAGGAAGCATTCGACACCGCTAAAGAGTATGGTAGTCGTGCTGCACACGCTGCGGGAGTTCCGCTTGCAGCAGGACTCGGAGCGCTGATGAACAAAGCAGGAGAGGCAATTCCATTCCGTGGTCCGCGTGGCTTATTACGAGACAAAATGATCAACAATAAAATCAGCAAATATCAGAAAGAGGCAAAAAAGCTGGGTCTTCTTGGTGCAAAAGCCGATGCATTTATCAGAAAAAATGTACATGAATCTCTGATGTCAAAATCTAACCGATCTCCAACTAAAGACTCAAAAGGGAACTATATAAAAGAAAAAGAAGGGAAATATCTAAAAGAAGGGCAAGCAAATGGATTGAAGGATGATGCGCTGAAGGAATATATCAAAAACAGAACTGATAGCGCTGCAATGGCAGTTGATATGTTGGGAGTTACAAGTGACAGCATCAATAACCGACTCGACAAAGTTTTGATTACAGACCTCCTTGAATCAATCATCGACCAGCAAAAAAAGATATTAGAAGCCTCTTCAGGTTCGCATGGTGAGGTAGCAAGAAAACAACTCGAAAAAGAAACGTCTGATGCCATGAAAAATCACGCTGTATCCATCAGCGATATGGATCTAAGAAAACTCATGGATAAAAAATCTACCCAAAGACTCTTGGATAGAAAATCACGACGACATGATCAAAAAAACGCTGACAAGAATTTAAAAACTGAACAAGAGGAAGATGCTTATCTAGAATATTTATATAATGAAGGCATAAAGGAGAGAGGACAATCTCTTGCCACAAAGGGTTTACGAGGCTTAGGAAAAACTATCAAAAGAGCACGCTTCGCTGGCAAAACACTGTCTGCCGATGAAGCAGCTGAAAGATTCGTAGAAAGAGTAGCGTTTAATAAAGCGCTAAAAAACGGTAAATCTGAAGAAGATGCTAGAAAAGAAGGGCGCGATGCTAAAGATGGAACAAAAGTACAAGATCGCCAAAAAGAGGCAATAGCAAGAAACGATAAAAGAAGGGAGGATATAAAAAAGGCAGCAACTGCTGATGCTCTCGCTGCTACCGCAGAAGAAATGATTGCCAGATCACCGGATAAGGCAGTAAATATAAGCAGGGCTCACGAAGAGATACTGTCAGCCCAGGCCAAATCAGAAAACCTTCAAGCTCGATCACCTCTAGCAAAACTCATGATGATAGAAGCTGATGTGAAATTGCAAACAGCGGACTTGAGCTTAAAAGCTAGCAGTCCTTTCCTCACGACAGCAGTCGCAGCGAAGGACTCAACGAACCAAGCCGAACTCGACAAGCTAACAATTGAGAAACGAAGCACTGACTCAATGCTCAGAGTTGCAAACTTTGCAAAGGCAATGAAGGCAGCAGAACTTAAAACACTCTCTCCTACGGATCCAGCCAGCATTAGCAAGATTGCGGCAATTGAGACAGAAATATCACTACTAGACAATGACATTAAAGGTTATGCGACAAAATCAGGCACTCTTGATGGTTCGATGAAGACTTTCACATAGAAGGTTCTTTTACCCAAACACTCTCTGATAAAATTCTCTAATAATCACCCTCTCCTCATCAATTACTTTATTCCCAAAACTTAAGGTAAAAGCGGTCTCAATCGAATTAAAAATTTCGATATTTCTTCCCCACGAAATTAAAGTTCTCAGTGAAATTAGGTTTGAAATATCACCATTTTTGAAGGCTTCACGGCTCAGATTTGCCATTCTGATCATCATTTTACAATCATCCGGTTTTAGCTTCGGAAGTTTTTTTAACAAAATTTCCAATTCATATTCCTCACCTAAATAATTCAGTGAAGCCACAATATTCCAACGATCCATCTGGGCCTGATTAATCAGATTTGTTCCGTGATAGATTCCTAAATCATCACCAGCTCCAAGAGTATTCGATGTTGCAAAGAGGCGGAAATATTTACTTGGAGAGATGATTTCATTTTCTTCAAACAACGCAAATTTCCCTTCTTCTTCAAGTAATCTTTGAATTACAAAAGCTACGTCGGTCTTGATCGCATCATACTCGTCGAGCACAAGAGCGATGTTGTTTCTAAGCGCGAAAGGTAAAACACCCTCCTTAAACTCTGTAACCTGTTTGTCATTTTTAAGCGTGATTACATCTTTTCCAACAAGATCGAGACGGGTAATTTGTGAATCGAAATTAACCCGCAAACACGGCCAATTAAGACGTGCAGCAACTTGCTCAATATGGGTTGATTTACCTGTGCCATGCATTCCCTGGATCAACACACGTTGATTAAAAACAAATCCCGCAAGAATTGCTAAGGTAGTTTTTTGATCGAAAAGGTAGGAACGATCTATTTCTGGAACATATTGTGACTTTTCCTTAAAGGCCTCTACTTCAAAATCGCAGGCAATTCCAAAAACTTTTTTACAATCGATTTTTTTCATAATTCCTGGCGATTTTTTTCATAACTCTTGGCGATTTTTTTCATAATTCCTGGAGATTTTTTTTATAATTTTTGGTAACCGCAAATCTTGATCCCATAACCCTCTAGACCAACCACTGATTGTTTTGAATTTGTAAGCAAAATCATATTTTTTACCCCTATGTCTAGTAAGATTTGCGCTCCAATTCCATAATTACGAAGCGAGTTTTGCGAGACAATTTCTGTTGTTTTTTTTGCTCGAACAAAGAGATGAGAAATGCTTTCATTAGGCTGTCTAATCAACACCAACACGCCACTACCATTTTTAACAATTTTTTTCATCGCTTTTACAAGCATGCCCGTTCTAGAATTTTCTGAATCTCCCAAGCAATCACTCAGAATATTCAAATGATGCATTCTAACTAATGACGGAGTTTCTTTGGAAATTTTTCCCTTAATCAAAGCAATATGCTCAACCGCATCAATCTTACTACGATAAACTACCGCCTCAAATTCTTCAGCATGCTCTCCGGTAATTTTACTAAAAAATTTCCGCCTCTCTTTGATTTCGATTAGTTTTTCAGTCTTACGTCGATACTCGATTAGATCAGCAATGGTTGCAATTTTTAACTGATGTTTTTTGGCGAAGCTTAATAAATCAGGCATACGCGCCATCGACCCATCATCATTCATAATTTCACAAATAACTCCGGAAGGATTAAGCCCTGCAAGACGCGCAATATCAACTGCAGCCTCAGTATGCCCCGCCCTAACCAACACGCCACCATTCTGAGCTCTAAGCGGAAAAATATGTCCCGGAGTAACGATCGAATCTTTGCCTTTCTTAGGATTGATTGCATCAACAATTGTTTTTGCACGATCGAAGGCAGAAATTCCAGTTGAGATCCCTTCTCTGGCTTCAATTGAAACTGTAAAAGCAGTTTTGTGACGCGACTCGTTATTAAAAGACATCAATGGCAGCTCAAGCTCATTAACCCTGTCCTCCGTAAGAGCCAAACATATTAGGCCGCGACCATATTTGGCCATAAAATTAACTATTTTATCATCACACATCGAAGCCGGAATAACCAAATCACCCTCATTCTCTCTACTCTCGTCATCAACCAAAATAAACATATTTCCCTTTTTTGCTTCAGAAATAATTTCTGGAATTGAAGCGAGTTGCAGAGTTTTTTTATTGGTAGCCTTAGTCATTAGCTTCTAGAATTTTTATGTAATTGCGCAGTATTAACAAATGCCTCAAATAATTTTCGATCGGCATCTGATACTTCAAACTCGGGATGCCATTGCACACCGATACAGAATGGATGACCAACTTTTTCGATTGCCTCAATTATGCCGTCACTTGCGTGGCCAGATGCCTTAAGACCGTAGCCAATAGTTTTTGCAGCTTGATGGTGCGAAGAGTTGGTGGGCATTGTCTCGCTTCCAGTAATTGCAAAAATCTTGGAATCTTTTGCGATTGAAACTTCATGATATCCAATTTTGTAATCTTGAAATTTATCATTATGACTTTGCTCATGATCCATAAATATTTCTTCATCAGGAATATGCTGAATCACTGTTCCACCGTGCAAAACATTGATTAGCTGCATGCCATTACAAATTCCAAAAATTGGTAAATTTGTTTTAATCGCCCTCTTTCCAAGCTCATATTCAAAATCTTCTCTAACGTTATTGAGCTTCACTGTGGGATGAATTTTTTCTTCACCATAACGCTTCGGATGAATGTCGAAATATCCGCCAACAATCATCAATCCATCAAGTGATTCAAGATAATCATCAATCAGGTCATAATCATATGTAAGCATAACTGCCGCACCTCCAGACTTATTTATCATATCTACGTAATTGTGACGTAGGGCATAATATGGCTTGGTTGAATAATCGCTTTGACCACCTTCTTTGTAGTCCGGAACTATACCAATCAAAGGACGATGATGTTTTAACATTTTCTATTTTTTATTGGAGTTAAATTTTTCGATAGATGAAGCAAGGGCTGCAAGCCTTGCTATTACTGAGTAAATAGCACTCATCTCATCTTTACTTCCACCTATCGCTAGTTCACTTTCAGATAAATTTCTTAGATCGACAAAACTCGCTCCTGCCGCATTAAGACTGATGGACTCATCCCTAGTTTCATTTACTCGAAACAAATTACCAATCACGCTACCATTCATCATGTAGATCATGGGCTCCGCAACCTTACCGTCGATTAGATCTGCAGTTCTAATACCTTCTTGAATCATTACCTGTGTATTTTGTACCGATTCTTTCAGCATGTTCATTTTGTTACGCTCTTTCTTGTTAATTTCCAAAACATCTTCTCTTGAAAAAACAGGCCAAACCGCCATTCCGTAAGTTCCGTTATCAGCTTTAATGAAGCAGTAAGGCTCCTCCTCAATACCATGTTCCTGATATTTTTTCTTGAGCAAATTTAACAATTCATCAACATATTTTGCCAAGCACCTAATGCCACCCACTTCCTTGTCCGGCTCTTTAAAATCAACATCATGACATGAGCGATGAAATGAAGAAATAAGCCATGGATCAATTTCTAAAATCAGCGCTAACTCTTCAGCAAGACGATTGTAAATTGTGAAGTGATTGGATTTAGTACGACTATGCCAGCCAAGGGATGGGGATGGTTCAACAGGAATAGTTACATTCTGCAAAATGTCAGGAATACCGCTGGTGAGATCGTTATTGAGTAAAATAAAATCTGGTACAAATCCGTCTTTTGTTGCGATTCTATCTCCATTTCTAACCAGAGGATTAAGCTCCACAGAAGCTCCGCTCTCTAAGCCAATTATGGCTTTATCTTCAAGGTCAGGGATTAAACTTCCAACTTTTACCTCTCTTGTTCCTGAAATAATTTCACACAAATTCACAACATTCTCAAGGTAGCGAAAGTTACGCGTATGATTCTCTGGGATGATCAAAACTCGCCGCGCTTCACGAATTTCAACAACAGGATTTTTATCAAAAAAATCATCCACAATTTTTTTCGCCACCTCTTTTGAATGGCCAAGAATATTGTTAAACCCAGCTGGAAAACAATTGGTATCGATAGCCGCAATCTTAGAACCAGAACGACGCAAATCGATCGAATTATAAAATAGCGGTGGAAATTCTAAAAATTTCTCAGCAAAAAATTTCTCTACTTCTAGATGTTTTGAAATAATTTTTTGTGAGATTTTCTGAAAAGAATTGTTGTTTATATTTTGCATGTAATTTACTTAATTCTGAGACCTAGAGTCATGTTAGACTTCGTTTAAAACTGCTACACCCGTTCTCTTTTTAAGAAGTTGATTTGGCATGAGTTTTTATTTTTTATACACACAAACTTAAGGAAAGTAAAAATTCTTTCGAAAAAAAATCCTCGTAACTACAGAAATTTTCTGATTCCGCTTATTTAAAATAATCATTTATATGTTGTTAAGCAATTTGCTTTGTTTAGCAAGTTTTCATAGTAGCGACAACTACATTGCTGCTGAAATTGCTGCTGAAATTTTCTTTAGTAATTTTTAACCCAGATCCATCACTAGAAATCTCTACAGTGCAACTGTAAGGATTTCTAGTGATGGATCTGGGTTTCAGTAATAAAAAAACAAAAAAATGTCAAAACCAAAAGTTACGTTTGCAACAACCATGCCCCTACGCTGCTCTAGTGATAATGGCCTAGGACCCAATGGTCATTACGAAGGAGAATACGTGCTTGTTGAGGATACTGTTTATCCCAATGGAGAAGGCGAATGTACTTCGCTAGATGGAAAAGATGTTTATAAAGGGAGTTGGAACCATAACAAATTTACGCATGGAACCCATGAGGTAAAAGGCGATGGACTATCGTACCTTGGGAACTTTAAAGATGGCAAATATAACGGGGATGGAGTACTTGCAAAAAAAGGATTGGTTTTTACCGGAACATTTGAAGAAGGTAATCTTGAGGGAGAAGGAACCCTGGTTGATACCAGAGAAAAGCCACCAATAGTTTACAAGGGGAAATGGAGCACTGATCAAAAAACCGGCCAGGCCACCTGCGCTGTAGAGGGCAATCCAAATTGTAATACGATTACAGTAACAAACATAGGCAATCTCAAATTTGAAAAAGGAGAAAAAAATGTTGTTACACAAAAAGTACGGGAGTCATTTAGAGCTTCTGGTTCTGGAAAATATCCACCAGAACTAGATAGTAATTCAGTTTTTGCTGATACCATACCAACTAAGACAAGTGAACAATCGTCAAAAATTAAGATTGACGATACTGTGTCAGCAGCTCCTACCGCTACTACAATTAGCTTACAAGATGTTCGCAAAACAAAATTATCACAAACAAATAATGGCCCCCAGGTTTGATGAGTAAGCCTACCACGCCTAATGAAGACCCAAAAGACGGGGTCGAATTAATCTTAGAAGCATATTTTGACAGATATACTCTTGTGGCAATAGAAAAAATTATGTCTGAATGGATGAAGGCGGATAAGGATGCGGGACGTCAACAAGCCATCATAGCTCTTTGCGCAATCATAACTAGCGATAGGGAATGCGCCGTTGTTTTATTAGACCAATACTTCCCTATTGATGAAAGAGTAAAAAATCCAAAACTTCAGGAGAGTTTTAACCTTCTCGATGGAATTTCTCGGCACGTTAGTCTAGAGTGGAACGAAGAGAGGGGCGATCCTCTATGGGTTGATTGTAGAAAAATATATAGCCTATCGGATGAGAAATTGAATTCCAAAATAAAAGAATATTTTAAAAGCAGAACCATAGCCTTTCTTTCTGATAAATACCCTGAATCAAAAGAAATGATAAAAGAGTTAGAAAGAAAAAGTCCTAGCAAATCACCACCACCCAATCTTCTGGAGAAACCCCATTAGCACCAAGCCTCACTCCATCTGATCCAACCCACTGCGCGCCCAACGCACCTCCTAAATCTTTATAACAAGACCTTGGAACGCACTATCAACACCAGTAAACCATTTTTAAGAACCTCTGAAAAACTTACGCAAAATCCTCAATATTAAGCTTTGGTCCTAGATTAAAAAACATTTCATCATGCGTTGTTAACAATACCAAGCCATCCTCTTTGGACCTCATCTGAATCAAATTATACAACAACTCCTTCCCTTCACGGTCCAAATTATTCGATGGCTCGTCCAGTAACCAAATCGTTGCTGGACAAGCCATCAGTTTTGCAAGCATGATTTTCTTTTGCCATCCAGCAGAAAATTTTTTTACCTTTTCATCTGCAAAATCTTCTAGCCCAAAAAATCTTAATGCCGATGGAATGGCTATTTCAGTACCGGATAACCGAGAATAAAACCGTAAATTTTCTGCAATTGTTAACTCTTGTTTGAGAAAATTTTTATGTCCGATGAACTGCATATCTCCATAAAAATCTGCACGAAAATTTTCAATATCCTCTTTTCCCCACAAAATTTTTCCACTATCAGCCTTCGTAATTCCTGCTAATATTTTTAACAAACTACTTTTTCCGGAACCATTTTTTCCTGTAATAACCAAGGTTGATCCTATGCAAATAGAAAGACCAACCTCAGAAAAAATTTTCTTGTTATCTCTAGACAGTGAAAGATTTTCAATTGTCAACATACCTTACCCCCCTTGACTCTCTAAGTTAAAAAACATGTCAGAACTAAAGTTATACGAATATTCAAACACAAAAAATCCTAAATATTTAGTGATGATATTGCACGGCTATGGTGCGAATGGTGAAAATTTGATCGATCTTGCACACGAGTTCAAGCATACATTGCCAGAAGCTCACTTCATCTCCCCTAATGCTGTTGAACCTTGGGAGGGAGGCTTCCCCAATTCTTACCAATGGTTTTCTTTAGCTTCTGGTTTTGATGCAAACGCCATGAATCTTATGGCAAACAATATCAAAAAATCTCAGCAAACACTTGGAAAACTGATTGACGATCAACTTGCTCTACTCAAATTAAAACCAGAAAATTTATTCTTGATCGGATTTTCACAGGGAGCAATGATGGCACTGTATCAAGCCTTCATCCGCCCTCAAAAAATTGCAGGAGTTATCGCATTTTCAGGAAGATTGGTTTTACCAGAAATGTTTGGAGAAAAAACTATTTCAAAACCCGATACTTGCCTGATACATGGCGAATCTGATGCCGTAGTTCCATTCACAAATTTTCTGGAAGCAAAAAAAATTTTAGAAGAACAGAACTTCCCTCTAGAATCACACGCAATTCCTAACCTAGGGCACTCAATTGATCGCATGGGAACTACCATCGCCAAAGATTTTTTTACAAGACTTACGCAAGGGAACCTCTAAAAATTAGATTTTCTTGAGTCTCCCTAGAAGGAGACACCAGAGACAACATCTTCATTAAAACTGGGCAAAGGAGTTACTTATTTAACCGTCCTATCAATATCTGGTCAAACGATAAAATGAAAACGTCTGTGAAAAAATCAAAAATAGTAGTAGTTGCTCTAGCCTTAGTCTCTTGTGCGACAATCGGATATTTTTCTTATGACTATCTGATCAATCTTGGAATGACGACAGAGAGCATAACCTTACCTCTATCAGAGGAAAAGGAGGCTTTTGAAACTGTCGATCTTTCGGTAGAAGAGACGCTAAAATTTCCCCTCGCAATTTTGACGGTGAAGCCCTCGACCGAAGATGTGGATGCTGTAAAACAAATCTCCGTTACTTTTAACAAACCGATGGTGCCGCTGGGTGATTTTGAAAAAGCAGCGCAGAATTTTCCAATTACGATCACTCCTAAGGTCGATTGCACCTGGCATTGGCTGAACAGACTTACCATCGCTTGCGACCTGGATAAGTCTTTGCCCAAATCAACCGCTTACAGCGTACAAATTTCTCCAGAGGTCACGGCATTTGATGGCAGTAAGCTCGGAGCGGAGCATGCTGTAAAATTTACCACTAAAAAATGGCAGGTAGTTTCTGAGCAGGTAGAATGGAAGGATGCTGACATGCCCGCTATCTACCTTACCTTCGACCAAGAGATTGATCAAAAATCACTACAGGCAAAAATTACTTCTGGTTGCGGCCCGATTGCGGTGGCGCAGCCTACAAAAAAAGAAGCTGAAGGTTTTGGTTTTGATTTACAAAAGACTTACCTTCTGACCTTCGATAAAAAACTGGGATTGGATCGTGAATGTAAAATTTTTGTTCCCGGAGATGTAGCGGCAAAAGAAGGAAGAGAGCCAGGCAGGGAGCATAATGTTCAATTTAGAACTTATCCAGAATTTAGGATTTCTGAGGTTAATTGTGGCTATCAAAACTTCCCAATTTCTGCAACTAAATCATTGGCGAATAATCAGTTCGATATTCAGAAATGTGGCCCCAACAACGATGTAACCATCATATTTTCTTCGCCAATTTATGGCAAAAATTTAGCGGGAAAACTTCAGGTTAATCCGTTTTTTGGATGGACTAAAAATGGCACCGGCTCGCCTGAATTTTTTAAGAAAAATGGTGATGAGTCTTATATGCAAGTGACTCTGAAGAGCCCTCTGAACGGACGTGACAAACACATTATCACCCTTCTGCCAATGAAGGATATATTTGGCCGCGCGCTTAAAGCCAACGTTAAGTCAATCGCCATATCAACTACCGATTTTAATCCAAACCTCAGAACTCCAAGCGACTATAGTGTAATTGAAAAAGTTGGGCCACATCAACTGGCCTACGATGCTGTGAATATTAAGCAGTTCAATGTCGAGTATGATTATAAACAAACAGGCGAAGGACTAGGTAAAGCCTTCAGATTAATGCAGCTTGGATGTAATAATTACCCAGCTGGCAAGACTCCGAAGTCGGCAATGCAAAGCAGTGTCGTTGCTACCAATGCTAAAATTAATTTACCGATAAGTTCCCCCATCGATTTGGATAAAATTGTTCCAAAATTTCAGGGTGGAATAGTTTTAGGCATAGCTAAAAACCAAACAAACATTGAAGGGGTTATAACTGAACCCGGCTATGTAAGATATGAAAATTGTAGCACGTTTTTATCGGTGGTCACTGACCTTGGGATAATGACCAAAATTGGTTTCTACGATTCGGCTGTTTGGGTTCATTCCATCAGGTCAGGAAAGCCTGTAACCAATGTGAAAATTCAATTGCGCACTTACAAAAATGATGGCGTGGAGCAAGTTTTGGCCGAAGGAACTACTGATGCCGAAGGTTTTGTGAAGCTTGATGGAGCGTTTAAATGGGATCCTTACAGAAAACTTTCTAACGAAAAAATGTTCGTAGTCGCTCAAAGCAAAGATGATATTTCGATGTTGCCACTTGGTTATATTGCTAACAGTAATGCTTCTTATGAGGGGGGCGGGGAATATGGTGGAGAGGGGGAAAGCTATTTTAACTATTCCAGTTATTACAAACTATCAAAATCATCGAATCACTTAGTTCACGCCATTACCGACAGGCCTTTATATCAACCTGGTCAATCTGTTAAAATCAAAGTTTTTAGTCGCAATTGGGAGCCGAGAACTTTTGGACTCTCTCCAGAAAAAAACATTAGTATTACAGTTTCCGATTCTTTGGGAAAGGCTGTCCACAAAGCCGATCTCAATCTTTCAGATTACGGAACCGCGACATCTGAGTTTAATCTAGAAGCCACGGCATCTCTTGGTTCTTATTCAATTTCCGGAAAGACTCCGGATGGCTGGAGTGGGGTTATTGGTGATATCAGCGTTGAAGAATTTACACTTCCCCCTTTCAAAGTTACGGTAACTCCAATTAAAACCAGATTCTTAGCTGGAGGATCTGCAGTATTTAAAACAAATGCTAAATATCATTTTGGTGGCGCTCTATCTGATACCAAAGGCAATTACAGTGCCGCTTTCCAAGAATCAGCTTGGTCGCCAACGCAGTCGCAATGGAGGGATTTTCAGTTTACTGACTATGTTTCATTTAACATCCCCAGTTATGAAAAAAGTCGCAGTCAAAACTATTTTGTCATTGAAGAAGGTGGCCTTTTAACCAATAAAGACGGTGATCTCTTCAAGAGTATAATTTTGTCACCTAACGAAATTAGAACTCATGGCCAGGTAGTTTTTGAGTCGAAATTTCAAGATGATAGAGGCAAGACAATCGCCGATCGCGCTAGTGCCGAGATTTTTTATTCTGATTTACAATTGGGGGTAAAGGCGACTCAGTGGTCTTACTCGGTTGGAGACAAAATAAAGCCTGAGATAGTCTTACTCAACATCGATGAAAAGCCTATTGCCGGCAAAGCAGTGACACTGGAATTAATCTACAGAAATTACAAAACGATCCGGTCAAAAACTTCAGGAAATTATTTTGGCTACGAAACCAGAACAATCGATAAGGTTGTGGATGAGTGCAAAGTTACCTCAAAAACTTCCATCGCCTCTTGTTCGTTAAAAACAAAATTTTCCGGTCAGCATTTTATTCTAGCGACGAGCAGTGATTCCAAGAATTATCCGATTAAATCCTCTGTCAGCCTTTATATTACTGGTTCAGATTATGTTGGTTGGAACCGAGAAGATAATGATAATATCCAAATTGTTGCTGATAAAGAATCCTATGAAATTGGTGAAGAAGTAGCGTTATTGATAAAAAATCCTTACGAAACAGTTGATGCAATCATTACTCTGGAAAGATTCGGTATCTTAAAAAAATTCAGAAAAACCTTATCCGGTGGGGCGCAAACCGTCAAAATAAATCTTGATTCAAAAGATTATGCTCCAGGTTTTTATGTCGCGGTACAGCTGATAAAAGGCCGGGTTTCGGAAAAAATTGAAGGCGGTGTCGATTTAGGTAAGCCCTCATTCAAAACTGGTTTTGCTCAAATAAAAGTTATCAATCCGGATACGGTTTTAGATATTGATGCCAAAACCGATAAAACAGATTATGAACCCGGAGAAGAGGTTGAAGTGAAGCTCAAAGTGCAATCACCATCTGGCAATAAAAAAGCAGAGTTAGCCATAGCGGTGGTTGATGGTAAGATATTACAGCTTGCTGGCAATTATAAAGGGATGTTTCGGCTTCATGATAAATTTTACCAGGTTCCGAATGCTGATGTTGACACTTACCAAATGTTGAGTCACTTGGTTGGAAGAAGACATTTTGGACGTAAAGGAGTATCGGAAGGAGGAGATGGTGATGGCATAGCTTACAGAAAAGATTTCCTGCCTTTGGCCTATTGGAATCCAGCTTTAGAAACCGACTCTTCCGGCAAAGTGAGCTTTAAATTTAAAGTTCCAGATAATCTCACTAGCTGGCATATATTGGTTGTAGCGGTTGATCAAGAGCATCGTTTTGGTTTTGGCGAAAACCTTATTAGAACCAATAAAAAGCTGATGATTGAGCCAGCACTACCGTCTTTTTTAACCGAAGGCGATAAGTTGAAAGCGCGATTTAGCGTCTTTAACAGAGTTGGAGTTAATGGCTCGGTCAATTCCAGCCTCGATGTTTCAGGTGCTGAAATTATAAATTCGGCGTCGAAACAATCCTCACTCCAAATTGCCAACGATGCTAAAGGATTTTTGGAATGGCTGGTTCAAGTGCCTTACAATTCCCTCAAAGCCAAATTCAACATCAAGGCCACATTTTCCGATAATAAAAGTTCCGATGCGGCAGAATATGAATTTCCTATTCGCAAATTTACTTCCTACGAAACCTTTTCCCATAGCGGCTCAACCACTGGTGACTCAGTTCAAATTCCGCTTGAAATACCAAAGGATACCCGTCCTGAGCTTGGCAATATTCAGGTCATCGTTAGTCCTTCGATAATTTCTGGCTTGAATGACGCTATTTCTTATAATTTGGAATATCCCTATCAGTGCTGGGAGCAGAAGATGAGTAGAATCTTGACCCTGAGAAATTATCTTGGACTGAAACCATATCTAACGGATCTAACTCTTGAGAAAGATCCGCGAACATGGATTAGTGAACTGTTGGGTGAGATGAAGAAATTTCAGGCCTATAATGGCGGAATGAGTTTCTGGAAACCTGAATATAGCACGGTTGATCCGCATCTTTCAGTATATACGGCGCTAGGAATGGTATGGCTTAATCAAGATCAAATTCCAATACCGGAAGAATCGTCACAAAAATTATTCCAGTATGTTAACAATATTCTGAACGGGGTAGAGAATTTTCCATTCTGGTATAGTAATAAAACCAAAGCCGAAACCATGGCTATGGCTGCCTATGTCGTGAAAATGCTTGGTGGAGACGTGACATCATCAGTAAATAAACTTTATCAGAATAAACAGTTTCTGAGCTTGTTTGGCAAAAGTTTCCTCTGGAGTGCGGCCGCTAGAGATGAAAGAACCAAGCCTATTGCCGAAGCTTTGAAAAATGAAATTTTCAGCATGTCTGACATAACTTCCGGAAAAATTCAATTTCAGGAAATAGATGAAACTTCTTACCGAAGAACCTTGTATAGCGAGGTTAGATCCAATTGTAAGATATTGACAAGTCTCTTAGAGCAAGACTCGCAGGGAATTTTTGTCGAGCCACTAGTAAAATGGATTATTGATGCACAGAAATTAAACAAATGGGGCAACACCCAAGAGAATGTTTACTGTCTTGATGCCATAAAAAACTACGCCGCAATTTACGAAAAAACTAAACCGAATTTTGATGTAGTAGTTAAAGTTTCCGACAAGGATTTGGGCAAAATGAAGTTCAAAGATTACAACCAACAACCCATAGCGAATAAAATGCCTTTGAGCAATTTTAAGAAAGAAGCGCCAAACGCTGTCACCATAGTAAAATCAGGAGAAGGCAGGCTTTATTACACAGCCAAACTCAGAATAGCTTATAAAAATCCGCGACTAGATCCGGTTAATTTTGGCATGAAGCTTGAGAGAAATTACTACGTTAAAAGTCAAAGTGGCGCCTGGGTAAAACAAAGCAACACCGTGAATATCAAGCGTGGAGATTTGGTAAAAATTGAACTCAAAGTTTCAGTGCCAGCTCAAAGATATCATGTAGCTTTGGCCGACGCTATTCCTGCTGGCTTAGAACCTTTAAACGTAGCATTGGCATCAACATCCGTTTCTGACGCTAATGCCGAGGGAAATACCAGGGGAGGAGATTCT
Organism: Rickettsia typhi; assembly: GCA_945900795.1. Lineage (GTDB taxonomy): Bacteria > Pseudomonadota > Alphaproteobacteria > Rickettsiales > UBA1997 > UBA2645. Next base: position 27,765 of record CAMDJN010000011.1, read on the forward strand.
TTAGATTGGTACAATCTCTACAGCTCTGGAGGATTCTACCATCGCGAGATGAGGCTTTTCGGGGCACAATATTTTGCCGATTCGCTACCTGCCGGAGAATATAATCTAAGCTATGTTGCCCAGGCTATTGCAGAAGGAGAGTTTAATACTCCTCCAGCAATTGTTGAGCAAATGTACGAGCCTGAAGTTTACGGAAAATCATCTCCTGCAAAATTCACGATCACGAATTAGGGTGGCGAAATTCTCTGCAAAAAAGCGAATTTTTGTCATCCCGATTTTCATTCTTTTTCTGATCCTGATTTTTGTTTTATATCCCCTAAAAAATTTGCCTTCACATTTGCCATCTTATCAGTCTTTGATAAGTCCCACGATGCTCGATCGTTATGATGAAGTAATTAAAATTCCCCTGAGCCAGCGCCAAGAAAAAGCCATTGTTACCAGCATTAGCGATATTCCCAAAGAGTTGCAATATGCGGTAATTTTTTCTGAGGATAAAAGATTTTTTCAGCATCATGGCGTAGATTTCTTAGCGCTTTTTCGCACCACCTATCAGACGATAAAAAATCTTAAATTTACCTCCGGAGCTAGCACCATCAGCATGCAACTTGCTCGCATTTATTGGCCGGAATTATCCAAGCCAAGCGCCAAGATCGCTCAAATCATTCAGGCGATACGCATTGAGCGCCATAACACCAAGTTCGAAATTCTTGAGCATTACCTGAATTTAATTCCCTTCGCTAACCAAACTATCGGAGTTGCTCAAGGTTGTTTTTTCTTTTTTAACAAATCTTGTGACCGGCTTTCTTTGGCTGAAAGCACTGCTCTAGCCATTATACCGCGTAATCCGACATTTTACTCAAAAAACAAAACTCAGCTTTTTCAGGACAGAAATAAATTGATCAAAAAAATTGCGCCAAAGCTCAATGTGGATGAGGTTTCACTTTCTCAAGCACTAGCGGAGCCGATTAAATTTGATCACGGAATAATTTATTCTTACGGCTATCACTATTCCTTAAAAGTTTTACAGGAAAATCCTTCAAAATTGAAGAGAGAAATACGCACCACGCTTGATCTATCTTTGCAAAAAAAAGTCGAAAATCTTTTGCTGGAAAGCGTCAATAAAAATCCCAATCTCGGTAATAGCGGAGCAATATTAATCGTAGAAAATAATAGCGGTGAAGTCCTGAGTTACGTTGGCAGTCCTGACTATTTTAAAAGTGATTACGGCATGGTTGATGCGGTTCAATCTCTAAGATCGCCAGGCTCGGCACTAAAACCATTTATCTATGCTAAAGCACTAGAAAATGGTTGGACGCTTTCCTCTCTAATTCCTGACATGCCACTAAAATTGAAAGTAGGAAATGGGATATTTTTGCCTGATAATTATGGCGGAAATTTTTCTGGCCCTAGGCAACTCCGCTTTGCTTTGGCCAATTCAAAAAACATCCCGGCGCTAATTCTGACCATGAGGCTTGGAGAGGCTTCAATTCTAGATTTCTTGCACCTGGCTGAATTCAATAGTTTGAAAAAATCATCCGAGCATTATGGCGCCGGAATCGCGCTGGGTAATGGAGAAGTTTCGTTATGGGAGTTGGTTCAAGCCTACAGCATTTTCAGCAATGGTGGGATGTTGAGGCGTTTGAAGTTGGTTAAATCTTCAAGCGGTCAAGATGATGTGAAAGAGGTTATCTCAGAGGAAACTGCTTTTTTAATTACCGATGTTTTAAGCGATCCCGCCGCTAGATCAGAGGAATTCGGTCGTAATGGTCCGATGGAATTCAATTTTAAAGTTGCCGCTAAAACCGGCACTTCCAGTGGGTTTAGAGATCATTGGATAGTGGGCTATACTCCTAGCTATACCATTGGAATTTGGAAGGGTAACGCCAATGGCAGTCCCATTAAACTGCAAGTTTCAGCTTCAAAAAATGTTGGACCACTATTCAAGCAAATCATCAATATGCTTCATGACCAAAATGAAAAATTTAATTACAGCAAACCGGATAAAATTGCTGAAATAAAAGTTTGTAGTTTAAGTGGAGAAATAGCTGGCCCTGACTGTTCTCATACGCGCATCGAATCTTTTTATAAATATCATCTGCCGCTCCACATCTGCTCCTATCACCAGCAGAAGCTAATCCAGAATTGCAACGGCAAAAGCAAATATGTAAAATATACCGCTCTGCCGCAGGAATATGCAGGCTGGGCAGAAGCCAATTCCGTTCCAACTTTAAACCGAGTTTTGAAAGAACAATGTGGCTGGAATGATGCCAATATTAGCCAGAAAAGTTTTGACAGCGAGAAGGAAAACAAAGATTTTCTGCAAATAACTGAGCCGATTTCAGGAACAATTTTAGCGCTAGATCCATCCATCCCAGCCGAATATCAAATGCTGAGAATCCAATTTAGCGATGGTGGACAACGAGATCTCACTCTTTTTGTAAATGATAAACCATTTACTAAAATTGGCGGCAAAACTAGTGAAAAAACTTTTGTTGAATGGCCAATTACTAGGGGTGAGTTCGAATTTCGGATTAAATCAAAAACTGACGGTAAGAATTCGGAAGTAGTTAGGATTAAGGTTTTGTGAGATAGAGTTCATCTGTAAGAATTTGACGCGTTTGTTTAATGATTAATTTGGATTTTCCATCCATTAACCATGCAAACTCCCTTCCTCTCGGATTTGTCCCGTTAAAGCTCTGGATCACCTCTCTCTTTCGGTTCCAATAGCTCCGCCTTTGGTGCGCCAATTGCTCTTTCCGGCACTACATCTCTAGCAGCTTTTAATTTTACTCCTACACTTTTTAACACCAAATCTAAATAGGATTCTCCATCTGAAATGTACTGCTTAATTGCTTCAAAAAGTTTGCCAGGCATAACTAATAAGGGAGTTTTCGGATCATATTTCGCTACGTTAGCAAGCGCAGTGTCACCTTCCTCCACCTTAGCAAGCGCAGTGTCACCACTAACAGCTTCTTCTCCATTAAGAAATTTGTCACCAGAAAATAATGATGGTACAATATCATAATTACCGTCTGGTCTTTCTTGATAAAAACCTTTTGGATAAGCAGGAATATTATTTCGCTCTCCCTCGCTATCTACTACCATAACCGTTTTTGCTCTACAGTAAGACCTATCCATATCACCGCCTGCATGTAAAACATCAGAAGGAGATTTTGCAGATACTAATAGATCGACCTCCATTTTTTTGGCAATTTCCATCGCATATCTAAGTAACGATTCAGGATTTGATAATAAACTATGTGGAGAATGACCCTCGCTGTTGGGCTTTAACCAAAATTCCTGAGAAATTATACCCTTAAATCTATCGTAAAATGCACTGAACTGCTTCGTTGTGGTAAGGGCAATCATAGCGTGTAGCGGAGTGTTACCGTTCTTATCCACCACTGCGAATACTTCTTCCGGAAGTATTTTTGTTTTTAGTAAAAAATCTTTAACAGCATCTAGCATTAACTCATATTTACCAAGTTCGCTGCCTATCTCAACCAGTGGCACTGCCAATAGGTGGAAAAATCCGTAATCAAACCCCATGCTTTTTCCGCATAACACAGCTCTTCCAAGTTGAAGAATTTGTTCCCCATCATTTGGTTGGGATTCAATTTCCCTAATAAATTTTACAAGCGAGTCTTTAACTGCGTCGTAATCTTCGTTAGCTATTTGTATATTAAGAATACCACTCCCTTTAAGAGCGTCACTAATGGATGGAAAGTAGGGAGAAGGCGGCTTATAATTCCTAGTATCCGCTTCATGATTATCCGTGGTGACTGCAAAACTTGATCCACCCACTGTAACTAGGTCAAAATTACCAATTTCTTGGGCATGGGCAAACTGAACAAAATTGAACAAACTGCCAAACATCAAAGTCACGTTCGATAATGCTTGTTGTGCAAATCTTGTCGTTATTTCACCGCCAAATCGAACCAATGGTGTCAAAGCGTTTTGTATAACGGAGGCAGAGTGAGAGTTAGGATCTTGTCCAAGATTTTCTGGTGGCAAAGTAGAGCTATCAGCTGACCTACCAACTACAACCGCAATTGCGACCAAGGATGCAATGGTTACTGCGGTACCGACTAAGATTTTATGCTTATCTAAGAGGCCTAACCCGTCAGCTTTTTGATTTTCTAAGTCTTCTAGAATTTCCGAAACTTCTTTCCCAAGATTGGAAGTTATTGCTTCAGCATTCTGCCCCACAAAACCTCTAAGATTTATTATTCCCTTTTTAACAAGATTCAGAAAATTTTCTAGAGTCACTTTTTCTTTAGTGGTAGCAGCCCTAACCCCACCCTCTCCCACAAGTTCAAAATATAACTGTCCTTCATTATCAAGCTTCGCCATCCTGGTTATCAAAAGATGACTCTTAAAAGCGTCGAAGGCTTTATTGGACCAATTATCATCAAGGGTTTTGATAACCTCGAGGTTGCTTTGCACTATTGGGTTTGCGGTTCTCATAAGTTTAGATTTTCAGATATTCCTGTATTTAGGACAATCATTTTCTCCAATTTTCAAAATTCTTTAGTTTGAACCCAGATCCGTCATTAGAATCATTCAGAATTTCGCTAACCCGTGTCAGGCAAGGTGAAGTGACCCCCTAGCGTCGGACACAAAATCCACTCATTAGGAGTTCTTTTTTTAAAAAACATGTAACAAATTCAGAGGTAATTCTCTGGATAATTTCCAACAGTTTTTCCTGCTAAATTTACCCTTAAAAACCACCTCTAGAAT
>CAMDJN010000012.1 GCA_945900795.1 Rickettsia typhi
CCGAGTGTAGTTTTTGGTCATGATTGCGCACTTTAATTGTTGTAAACCTTTTGAGGTTAACAACGATGTAAAGTTGCGCTAGGAGATTGAACTCACCGTGTCTTTAAATTCAAATTGGCTAGAGAAGCTAATTGCCTCGCTTTGCGACTCTTTTTCTCACCTTCCATCGCAAATTTTTTTTAAAATAGGCCCGCTATTTTAAAAAAAATTGTTGCTTGGAATCTGAGAAAAATAGCCTGCAAATCAAGACAATGAATTTAAAGACACGCTCTAGAGAAAATTAAATTGACAACGGCATTGTCTAAAAAAGAATCCCGACATGCCAAATCCTCTTGGACTTCGCTATAGTTTTATTTAACTAAGTCGCACGAGCGACGCGCCCCGTTGTGTAGAACCCGTATATCAGAGCGGATATGTGGGTTAAGCAGCTCTTGTATTATCCCCTTAGAAACGTCAGTTTTTAAACTTTTAGAGCAAATTTTTGCATGCAAAAAAATCTTTAGAAGCACTGGGAAGTAATTAATCAAATCTAGTTTCAAATTATGACTAAAAGACTCAGCGCCAAAAAGAAGATCAGCAGAAAAATAGGCGCAAGCCTTTGGGGACAAGCAAAAGATCCTTATATAAAACGTAATTATCGCCCAGGTCAACATGGCGCATCTTCCAGAGGAAGAACTAGCGACTATGGCAACCAGCTGCGCGCTAAGCAAAGAATGAAATTCTATTACGGAAATATTTCAGAAAAACAGTTTTTTAATACTTTCACTTTGGCTACAAAATCAAAAGGTGATGTCGGCGAAAACTTCACTGCGTTGCTTGAGAGCAGGCTAGATGTGATCGTGTATCGCGCTAATTTTGTACCAACAGTTTTTGCAGCTCGTCAATTTGTCAGCCACAAACATGTTTCGGTAAACGGAAAGACTGTAAACATCGCGTCTTACAGAGTTAAGGTTGGAGATGTGGTTCAGGTTAGAGAAAAATCACGTAAACTTGCGATTCTTTTTGACTCACTGCAAAAAATGGAGCGCGATATTCCATCCTACATGTCACTTGATAAGGATAGTTTCAGCGCAAAATTAACAACCCGAGCAACCTTTGCAGAAGTGCCCTACCCGGTTGAAATGCAACCACATTTGATTACAGAATTTTACTCCAGATAAAGCTATCTTGGACTTCAGCACAGTCTCTTCCTTGTCCATTCTGGACTTTAGACTTTTTTCCTACCTTGCCATTCTAGATCCCAGGCTTTCTTACTTTAGAAAGTCTGGGATCTAGAATCCACTGGCTAAATGTTTTATCATAAACTGATTTCGACGCACAATTCTATGTCACTTCGTTCTGAGTAACTTTGTTGGTGCACCCGGCGGGATTTGAACCCACAACCTTTGCCTTCGGAAAGCAACACTCTATCCAGTTGAGCTACGGATGCAAAAAATTTATTCCTCATCTACAAAAACCTGTTCAACCGCCTCCACCTCTGGAATGTAGTGTTTAAGCATGTTCTCAATACCGCTCTTCAAGGTAATCGTGGAGCTTGGGCATCCCGAGCAAGATCCCTTGAGTTCTAATTTTACAATTCCGTGCTCAAATGAGTGGAAAGTTATATCCCCTCCATCCATGGCTACCGCCGGCCTCACCTTCACTTCGATTAGCTCTTTGATCTGCTTCACAATTTCGCTCTCTTCTTCGCCGCCCTCTTTTTCTACACGCTTCTTTTCGAACATGATCGGCTTACCGGAAACATAAAAATCCATAATTGTGGCCAGAATTTCTGCCTTGATTTTTTGCCATTCCGTTGATTCGGATTTTGTGATTGTGATAAAATCTTTTCCAAAAAAAACTGCATCGATTCCTAAGATTTCAAAAAGCTGTAGAGCTAGGGGAGAGCTGGTTGCGGCTTGTTTTTGATTTTTAAATTCTGCAGTTCCACTTTCCAAAACAATTTCTCCATCTGGAATAAATTTTAGCGTTGCAGGATTGGGAGTATTTTCGGTTTGAATGAACATTTTACTTAATTTTGATTGATATCTTGTTCTGGTTTAATCCACCAACTATCGGTCGCAAGTGAATATTTTGGATGAGCTTTTGGCATGTTAAAGATATTGCGGTAAAGAATCCTGTAAGTGTTGTTATGCCACTCCGGAATGGTGTAATAATTCTCAAGCAACTGCTTGTCTAGCCTAATGCAAAGTTTTTTTAGCTCATTTTTGCCTCGCACTTGCGAAATTTTTTCTACCAAATCATCAACTATTTTATCATCTAAACCAGCTAGATTTCTACTTCCTTTAATATTTTTTTGTGATGAATGAAAGTAGGAAAAAAGCTCGTCTCCCGGAATTAAAGCCTGACCAAACATTCCGACTATTACATCGAAATCAAAATTATTAACTCGTGTTTGGTATTGATTTTCCTCAACAAAACGAATCTTTGCTTCGATCCCAAGCTTCTGTAAATTTTTTACGAAAGGCGCGATGATCATTGCAAAGGCCTCGGAATTATTGAGGAATTCGATTTCGATTTTTTGACCTGTTTTTGGATCGATTAATTTTCTGCCAGAGTTTTTATCTGAAATTTTATAGCCAGCTTCCTCCAAAATTTTCTTAGCCTGAAGAAGGCTATCTCGGTTAAATCCATCTCCTTGCGACTTCGGTAAATGAAAATCTTTGTAACCAAAATCCGAGTTAGCAAAATAACTTTCTGTACGTTTGTAAGCACTGTAAAAAATGTGATCACGCAGCCATTCGAAATCAAAAGCATAGGTTATGGCCTTGCGTAAAGCGATGTCTTGAAATTTTTCTTTTCGTAAATTCAAAACAAAAGTTTGCATCGGAGCTGGCAATTGATGCGGAATTTCTTTCTTTAGAATCTCTCCATCTCTTATTGCATCGATGTTGTAAGATTTTGCCCAATTGCGTGCAACATTTTCTTGACGCATGTCATATTTCTGTGACTTAAACGCTTCGACAAGAACGTTATTGTCTCGATAATAATCAAATGTGATTTGATCAAAATTGTAACGCCCTCTATTTGCTGGCAAATCTTTCGCCCAATAATTTTTTACACGCTCAAAAACAATTGAGCGATTTGGTTTTATTTCTTTGATTTTGTAAGGACCGGAGCCTAGCGGAGGGACTAGAGTCGTCTTGGAAAAATCGAGATTTTCGTAATAATGTTTTGGAAGGATTGGAAGGGACGCGATCAAGAGAGGTAGCTCACGATTGTGATTATTTTTAAAGCTAAATCTAACTAAATATTTGCTGATTTTCGTTACTTCTTTTACGTCACGAAAAGCCATTTTATAAGATGGATGACCGTCTTTTATGAGAGTGTTAAAAGTAAAAACGACATCGTCTGCAGTAATGTTTTTTTTATCATGAAAATAGGCATTTTTTCTTAACTCAAATTCAATCCACATCTTATTTGCTGCGAGCCTAACTCCTTCTGCAACGAGCCCATAGCGAGCAGAGATTTCATCATCACTTCCCTCTGTTAGACTATCATAAAGGTAGGCTAGGCCTGATGCCGAGATACCTTTTAAAATAAATTGATTGAGACTGTTAAACCCACCTTCAACGCCAAATTTTACCTCTCCACCTTTTGGTGCATTTGGATTTACGTAATCAAAATTCTGAAAATTTTTTGGATATTTTAGGTCACCGAAAGTTGAAATTCCGTGACTAAAATTTTCGTTTGCGATGGACTGAGGCGCTTGGAATATAAGTAATAAAGTTACGACAATTCTCAGGAAGTTATGCATCGGTTTTAGCATAATTCATTACCTCTTCGATCTGCTTCGCAAGAGACTCAATACCGTTATTTCGAATCACAAAATCTGCCATTTTTTTTCTTTCCGAATCAGTGGTTTGTTTAGAAAAAATTACCTCAAATTTTTTCTCTAAATTCTTTTTCTCGGAAGAAAAATTTTTCGAATCAGCTTTTTTTGCGCGCTCAAGAAAGCGTTTTTTTCGAATTGGTTTAGGTGATAAAATTGCGACAATTTTGTCACATTTGTAGACCCCATTCTCACTTTGTTTTTCTAGGAGAAGCGGGATGTTTAGAACGGTCAGTTTTGCCGATTTGCGATGTGCTTCTTTGAGGAATGCGAGATATTTTTTTCTTACTTTGGGATGTATAATTTGCTCAAGAATCTGAAGATTTCTTTTATGTTTTTTATTGTTACGTCGTACGAGCGATGACGCGCCTTGCGGGGAGCCCTCTAGATGTTCAGGTTCTAAGCGGCTCTGGCATATACCATCTTCGCTAAAAACTATTTTTCCCAAAATTTTTCGATCAATTTTTCTATCGATGAAACTTGTGGGGAATTTTTTTTTAATCGCTAGGATCGTTGATTTATCTAGCTCTAACAACTTGTGAACTTCTTCGTCTGCGTCGAAAATCATTGCACCTTTTTTCTTAAAAATTTCTGCTACGAAACTTTTTCCTGAAGCTATTCCACCAGTCAGGCCAATGATTTTCATTTTGCTTACAGCAATTCTTCTGGGATTTGTACTTTAGAAAATTCTAAATTCTTTCTAACATTACTCTTCAGTTCTTCCAAATTCTTTTTTGAATCAGCTTCGCACCTTGCCACTAGAACGGATTGAGTATTAGAAGCACGAACCAACCACCATCCGTTGCCAATTGTGGCTCTGATGCCATCTACATCATTAAAATCTATACCAGATTTTTTTAGATTTTTTTTCAAATCTTCAACGATTTGGAATTTTTTTTCCTCGTCGCACTCAATTCTAATTTCTGGAGTTGAGAAGGTTTGAGGTAATGATTTTCTGAGGACTGATAATGGTTTTTTTGACTTTGCAACAATGTTGATTATTCGTACTGCAGCATAAAGAGCATCATCAAAACCGAAATATTTATCAGCGAAAAAGATATGACCACTCATCTCCCCGGCAAGCTCCGCTTTAGTCTCTCTCATCTTTGCTTTGATCAAAGAATGGCCGGTTTTCCACATGATTGGATTTCCGCCATATTTCTTAATTTCATCAAATAGAACATTACTCGCTTTGACATCAGCGATGATGGTTGCTCCGGGTATTTCTTCAAGAATTTCTCTTGCGTAAAACACCATGAGCTGGTCACCCCAGATGATTTGCCCCTCATTGTCAACAACTCCAATTCGGTCTCCGTCGCCATCAAAGGCAATACCTAGATCGCATCCCTCATCCAGCACAGTTCTGATTAAATCTTTCAGATTATGTGCTACGGTTGGATCGGGATGATGATTGGGAAAATTACCATCCATCTCATCAAACAGAAGGATGTGTTCAGCCGCAATTCTTTCGCTAAGTTTTTTCATGATCTCACCTGCAGAGCCATTGCCCGCATCCCAAGCGATTTTTAATTTTTTCTTTGGCTCAAAATTATCGATCTCATCCAGAAGATGGCTTTCGCTTTCTCCTAAAATACAATCCGCCACCAGTCTCTCAGTGTAATCGTGGCGCACATCAATCTTTTTTACTTTTCCGGTATCGTTTACAAAATTTCCCGCCTCAGCAATTCTTGCCAAATTTAAAATATCATCACCATAAAACGGACGCTTTTTCAAGGTAATTTTAAAACCGTTATGTTCTTTTGGATTGTGAGAGCCGGTAACCATAATTCCAGCATCTAGGCCAAGATGGTAAACTGAAAAATATAACATTGGGGTTGGACCAATTCCTATATCCACAACTTCCATTCCGGACTCAATCAACCCTTTGATCAGCTGTTCTTTGAGATGCGGAGAGCTAACTCTGCCATCAGAAGCAACGGCAATTTTATTTCTATCACTTCCAGCAAGAAAAGTTGCAAAAGATTTACCAACAAAAAACGCATCTTCATCGAAAAGAGTTTTACTGTAAATACCACGTATGTCGTAGGCTCTAAGTATCGAATGATGAAATTTGTGAGTCATGTTACATGTTTTTGAATCCAACCCTGAAATAAGCATATCCAGTGGTAATAGTTAAAATTGACGCGAAGATGAACAGGAGCTTTGAAGTAACGATTACAAAGCCAGTGAGAAAGATTTTTATATCAGTTGTAATCATGGCACCAAACCAATAATGAAGTGCGTAGGAAGAGCCATTCTCGCCTAAAATCAAACCAGTGATTGCTGTCATCTGTACGGCAGTTTTGTATTTCGCAAGAGTGCTAACCGGAACACTGACGCGAAGCTCCGCCAAAAATTCGCGTAATCCCGAAACTAAAACCTCGCGGCAAATTATGATTAGTCCGGGGATTAAAATCAGAAAATCATTCCTGTTAAAATTAATCAGCATAACGATTGCGACGATGACTAACAGCTTGTCAGCTATCGGATCAAGACATTTTCCAAACTTTGATTGCGCCTTCAATACTCTGGCGAAATATCCATCAAAATAATCAGTAATTGCAGCAATTGCAAAAAGAGTTGCTGCAATAAAATTTGCCACCAATCCCTCGATATAAAACGATAAAACCAAAATTGGTATTATCGCCAAACGAAAGGTGGTAAGAAAATTGGGGATGTTTGTTAGGGATTTAGAAATCACGCTGCAATTGATTGCGATTAAAAGAATTTACGCGAGACTCCCGTCCCTGTACTTTGCGCAAATCTTACGCCGAAGCCCTTTGGAACCCACATTCAAACTCAGTTTCCATCCATTTTCTTAAAAACTGAATAAAAACGAGTTTGAATACGAGCTCTAAGTCTTCAGTATATTTTTCTATTAACGATCTCTTGAGGTTTTTTGAGAGATCGGCTTGTTGTTAGGTCTGGAATTTTCATCCCGCGCTCTGTAATTCCTTGCACCGCTCTTGAATGAGTTTCTGGAAAATACTCTTTTTTCAAAAGCCAATACCGCTATCGCAAAGATAATAATTGAGGCGCTTACGCAGAATATGATGATGGCTAACTTTTTTTCACCAATCGCAACAAGGGCGTAAATCAGAATGATTACGGACACATTGTAGATCAAACTAAATATCTGTCCGAGACGAAAGCTCAGGGCATTCTTCATTTGCAATTTATGCCGGTGTTCCTGTTCTTTCTTTAATAACTCACTTGAGTTTGGCGCAGATGGGCGTAGGTCATCTTTGCTATCAAAATCGTCACCTGATCTGAGGTTGGATCTATGTCTATTGTTTCTCATTTATATATTTTTGTTATAGGTTGTAGTAGCTCTTCTTGAGCGAATCGAGATCTTGTCTTGGTCTTGCCTTAGAGCAAATTCTGCACTTGGCAAAACCAGGCGCGGACTTCTCCATGTAAAGATAGAAATCGGAATCAAGGCAAAGCCAGATAAAAAACGAAGTATGGATTTCATAATATACTAAATCTGATTCAATATACCGAACTCTTTTATCAAATTCGGCATATCTGAGATCCCCGCAAGGCGGGGGGAGCGCATCATTGCGCGTAAAAAACTAACCAGAGTCTGAGCTTAGTTAGGTAATCCTTTACGGATTGGTAGTAAAAATTGCAACAATCTCTAAATGAGATGTTCCAAAAAATTGGTCAAGCACGACTAATTTCAAAAGATAAAATCCAGAATCGAGTAAAATTTTTGCATCACGAAAAAAACTTTCGGGATTGCATGAGATGTAGATTAGAGCGGATTTTTTTCTAATCTTAGAAATCTCTAAAATCTGTGGAGACGCTCCATTTCTAGGTGGATTGATAATAATCAAATCAAAATTTCTTAACTCATTTAAACCTAAAGGATTAAAAAATAAATCACGAATTTCTGCTTTAATTTTTCCTTCCACACCATTCGCGATAGCATTACTTCTGATCGATAGAACCATTGTTTCACTTCCTTCAAAAGCAAATACTGATTTTGCAAATTGAGAAATCACGAATGAATAAATTCCAAATCCGGAATAAAGATCAACGACTTTGATTTTGTCTAAAAAATTATTTTTTACAAAATCAGAAATTATTGCAACGATGCCTGCCAAACCTAGCTTTGTAGCCTGAATAAAGGCATTAGAATTTAGATCAATTTTAAACTCGAATCCATTATTAGAACTGCAAAGAATTTGATTTTTTCTCAGCAAAAAAACTGGAGTGACGCGACTTTGAAACTGATAAGAAGCGTTGCAATTATTATCTCTGGCAAAGTCTGTGAGCTTCTGAATTTGAGAAAAATTAGGCTCTCTTTTAACTTTGCAAACCATATCTAAACCGCCCTCGAAAGAGGTTATTATGATCTGATGAAAAAAGTTCTGTTCTTGCTTTGTTAGAAGCTTTTTAAGAGGTAGGATTAGATCAGAAATTGATTGTTCTGCAGCAAAACATGCGTCTATTGCAACAATGTTCTTATTGGATTTTTTAACAAAAAATCCTAACTGATTTTTAGCATCTACTTGAAAAGTTAACCGACGCCTAGAATGAGCTTCTACCCATACCCACTCCACTCCAAAATTAAAATTAGGAATAAAATTTTTAGCAATATCCCAAAAGTTTTTTTGTTTTAATTTGCGATATTCTTCTTCACTAAGATCTAAAAAATCACAACCTCCACATTCTGGAAAATATTTACAATTTTTCTCTTTCACAAACTAAACATGGTTAGCTTGAAGGAATGAAGTCATGCTTCTTTCGCTTCAATAAATGCGATTGTAACACTATGTCTAGACTTCCGGAAAAGTATGATGACGTGCCATAAACCAGCAGACCAATTAAAATCATTGTCATCAATTCAATAATTTTGTTTAAAAAGTCATGATGATCGAAATAGCCACGAACCACAAAAAGAGTAAGCGCCATCAGTAATGATGGGATTAAAATAGATAGCAATTTTTGCAGAAATTTCTTTTCGAAATGGAAATGTTTTTCCTTTACTAATAGGTATAGAAGTAGAGTTAAGTTAAGATAGGATGAGATGGTTGATGACAAAATTATCCCAACATATCCAATGCCAAAACTAAAAAATATTAGATTCAAAACCACGTTATTAACCAAGCAGGTACAAGCAATTTTCATTGGTGTAGTGGTATTTCCGCGCGCAAAAAAAGCCGGCTCCATAACTTTTACCAAGACGTAGGCCGGCAATCCGAAAGAGTAAAACATTAGGGCGCGTGAAACAAGCATGCTTTCTTCGTGACCAAATTTTCCTCGCTCAAAAAGCGATGTAATGATTGGATAGGCAAGAATTGTAAGCGCTAATGTGGCGGGAATTACGAGGACCAGTCCGACTTCAAATGCTAAATTTTGTAACCTGACTGCCCCCTCATGTTCTCCTGATTTGATTTTACGCGAGAGTGCGGGAAGTAAGGCAATTCCAATCGCAATACCAATCATTGCCAATGGTAATTGGTTGATACGATCGGCATAATAAAGGTAGGACACTGCTCCAGCAATCAAGCTGGCAAATATTGAATCAACCAACAAATTGATCTGCATCACGTTTGCCCCAACTATTCCGGGCAATAATTTTTGAAAAAACTTTTTCGTATCACGATTAAATTTTGGCCATTGCGGATAAAGCAGAAATTTGCTTTTGAATGTAAAAAATGACAGCCATAAAAACTGTAGGATACCGGCTATGAATACGCCCCAGGAAAGTGCGTAAGCATAGTTTGGAACAGAATTTCCAAAAACAAAAACCGAACAAATTAACGTCAGATTTAGGATAATCGGTGACGAGGCGGGAACTGCAAATTTATCAATCGAGTTCAAAATTCCGGAACATAGCGAAACTAAAGAAATGAATATCAGATAAAAAATTGTGATACGCGAAAGATTGATGAGCAGCTCTGATTTTGCTGGATCTACGAAGAATCCGGGAAATAAAATTTTCATGAAGAACGGCATGAAAATCTGGAAAATTATGGTAAAAACCAATAATATGTAAAAGAGAAAAGAGAAAATATTTCTAGCAAAAATTAGGCCATCCTTACTGGCCTTACTGGCCTTACTGGCATTGTTAGTACCGCCCTTGTGATCACCAATTCTTTCAACGAAGATTGGTACAAAGGCTGAGTTGAAAGCCCCCTCCGCAAAAACACGACGAAAAAAATTTGGTAGACGAAAAGCTGCAAAAAAAGCATCTGAAAGCAGGCTAACACCTAGATATTGAGCAATAATAATATCTCTGATAAAGCCACAAATTCGGGATAATGAGATGTAAAAAGAGATGGTAAAAACTGAGCGGAGAATTGACATCTACACCATCTTCCTAAGAAAAGTATCATCCATAGTTTCCGGCACTACTGTAACCGGAACATTAATTCTATCGCTGATTTTCTGAATAATTTTTGGCAATATTGAATTGTCGCTCATTCTCTTATTTGACTTGCCAAAAACCAATGCGGCACAACAGGGAACTGATTTTATCTCATTAATAATTTCAGTTATAACCTCTCCTTCACGTATTGAAATACTTGGCACGATACCGATTTCTACACAAATCGAATCAATCATTTCTTTTAAATGCTGCTCAAGTTGCTTTCTCTTTTCGTTACCTATCGCCCTAGATCCAAAAAGAAGATTTTTGTGAGAGGCTTCCATCGCCGCTAAAATCTGCACAGAAAAACCCATAATTTTCGCCTTGTAACAAGCGTAACGTAGTGCGACTTCTGAAGCCTTACTGTTGTCAACGCAGACAATAATCGTTGGGTATTCCTTCGTCATTTAATTCTTTTCCAAACCATTTTTTTTGTAACAAGCAGGATGATGAAAAGAATGGTCAGGAATATCATGGTGTGGACACCCATCTTCTTACGACTCTCTGTTTCTGGTTCTGCAGCCCATTGTAAAAAATTTACCACATCAATCGCCATCTGCTCTTTGGTTGCATAAGTTCCATCCCGATATTCGATCTGACCATCATCCACGATTGGTGGCGGCATCGATATTTGTCTTCCTTCGAAATATGGGTTGTAATTCTTACCCTCCGCTAAATGAAAATCTTCCGGAGCATCGCCAAACCCAGTCAGTAACGAGTAGACGTAATTTGTTCCGTCATGACGGGCTTTGGTAATAAGGGATAAATCCGGAGGAAGCGCTCCACCATTTGCGCTACGAGCCGCATTATCATTGGCATATGGTGAGGAGAATTTATCTGAAGGAAGACCGGGCCTGTCAAACATATCCCCGTCATCATTTGGACCGTCAATAACACTGGCTTCGGAAGCGATCTGCTTTATTTCGTATTCGGCAAATCCAATCTCAACTAAGTTACGATAGGATACGAGCTTTAAACTGTGACATGATGAGCAGATTTCTTTGTAAACCTGTAAACCGCGCTGAATTGAGGCTTGATCAAATCGACCAAAAATACCGTCGAACTCCCATTTCATTTTTTTTGCATGAATGGCTGATGTGGCAGAATCTTTTGCTGAGGCAGTAGCAAGCGTCGCAAATCCAATAAAGAGTGGAAATAAAAAAAGAAAAATTTTCCTCATTTGATAATATTTTTAGATACGATTGGGACAGGTTATTATGACATGCGGTCAGTCATATCAACTACTCGCATTAACTCTCTCAGATCGGTTAAGCCGGCTATAACTTTTTGGAGACCATCTTCGACCATCATCACAAAACCGTTTCGCAGCGCATATTCCAGCATCTCTTTACGACTTGAGCCGCCACCGACTAAATCATCTAATTCACGATCAAAAGTAAGAATTTCACTAATTACAGTACGCCCTTTGTAGCCTCCGCTACATTTTTCACAACCTTGAGCTTTAAAGAGCTTGGTAACATTTCCATATTTCTGGCCGAGTAATTTCTTTTCTAATTCAGTTACAGTAATTTCTTTTTTGCAATGGGTACAAAGTTTTCTGGCTAAACGTTGCGCCATGATGCATATGAGCGAACCGGACATCAGATAATTCGGAACGCCGATATTCATTAAACGCGGAATAGCGCTGAGTGCATCATTGGTGTGCAGCGTAGTATAAACTTGGTGACCCGTCATTGCCGCTTGAATCGCGGTAACTGCCGTTTCTTGATCACGAATTTCACCCACCAGAATCACATCAGGATCTTGACGTAATAAGTGCTTAATGCCTGAGGCAAAATCTAATCCGACATCCGCCCTAATATTTGACTGACGAACCAATGGAATACGGTATTCCACCGGGTCTTCAAGTGTCATGATATTTTTATCAATCGAGTTGATGTAATTCAGAATCGTATAAATGGTTGTGGTTTTACCGGAGCCAGTTGGACCGGTGACTATAATCACACCTTCGGGACGTTGGACAACTTTTTTGACCAATGCCATATCTCGCTCAGAAAAGCCAAGACTCTCAAGCGAGAGGATTGATTTTTTTTCGTCGAGAATACGTAAAACAATATTTTCGCCATGAATTGTCGGTTGAGTAGAAACACGAAAGTCAATCTTTCTACCGAGAATTTCGGAGTTAATACGACCATCTTGTGGCTTTCTACTTTCTGCGATATTCATGCTCGACATGATTTTAATGCGCACTGAAAGCGCAGGCCAGTAGTCTTTGTGAATAGATCTGATTTGTATCATCTTACCATCGACACGATAACGGACACGCAAAAAAAGATTTTCCGGTTCGAAGTGTAAGTCAGATGCGCCGTGGTGCACGGCATCGGTTAGAATCGCATCAACTAAGCGCACCATCGGACTTTTATAGTCCCCTCGAAGCTGCGCTTCATCGCTCATCTTAGCGCTGCCAGCTCCCTCAACCTCTTTTAGGATACCCTCAATAGACATGTCATAGCTGTGATATTGATCAATTGCTTGCACAATATCAGCCTCCGCAACATAAACGGGAGTAATGCGAAAATTTGGTGGAAAATACTTTCTTGCTTGGTCGATGGTAACAATATCAAAGACATCTGACATGCCAACGGTGATGGCATCTTTTGCGTAAGAGACTGGAATGATTTTATTGCGAACCGCAAATTCTTTTGGGATTTTTTTGACTAATCTTGCGTCTATTATGGATGACTTGATATCAAATTTTTTGATACCGGTTGATTCGTTTAAAACCTCTCCCAAAGCACCTTCGGAAATGAATCCGAGTTCGACCATAATTGCTCCAATTGGCCTCTCACCCTTGGAACGCTCTTGCTCTTTTAATGCAATTGATAATTGGTCTTCGGAGATAACCTTTTTCTCCAATAGCTTAGCGCCAATATCTGTGCTGGATGATTGAATTGCCATGTATTTTCTTAATTCAAATTCAACTACGGTTGAATTTGGTTTTAGTTTGAATGCTACGCGGAGACGAATCTACGCCTCTACAATAATGATGAGGCTGTTGCAAATCTGCTTTTACAACAGGTGGTGGGTTTTTAAAAATTCAGCTACTTAGGAACACGTCCTAATGCAATTCACTTTCCGATCGGTTTTTGCATCTTCAAGTCAAAAAATTATTTTGATTTCAAAAATACATATTTTTCACTGGCCCTTCTTACATCACAAATAAACCCAAAGCATGCCAAATCAAGAAAAGCTCAATTGGATTCGCCTTGCGCGCAGCGAAAATATCGGAACGTCAACATTCTTCCGCCTTATCAAAATATTTGGTTCTGCAACCAATGCCGTCAACTGTCTAGCAGATTATGAAAGAGAAAGAGGGAGTAAGAAAAAGATTAAAATCTGTTCTGAAAAAGAGGTCGAAAAAGAACTAATAAATTCCGCAAAATTTGGTGCGGAAATCTTAGTTTTCTCTGATGAAAAATATCCCGCTCTACTTCGAGAAATTTATGACCCCGCACCAGTCTTAACGATTAAGGGCAATCATAATTTTTTTCGAAAAGAAAAATTAGCGATTGTTGGCCCTAGAAATGCCTCACTAAACGCCATCTCCTTTACTAAAAAAATAGCTTCTGATCTTGGATGCAATAATTTTATTGTTACATCAGGAATGGCTCGTGGGATTGACTCGGCCGCACATCAAGCCTCATTAAAAACCGGCACTATCGCTGTGATAGCCGGCGGAATTAATCACATTTATCCGAGGGAAAATACTAAACTTTACGAAGAGATTTCTGCAAATGGATTGATTGTGGCAGAAAATTCTTACGACTCATCTCCAAAAAATTACAGCTTTATTCAAAGAAATCGAATCATCTCCGGCCTGTCAATTGCAACAATCGTAATCGAGGCTGGACTTAGATCTGGTAGCCTTACTACCGCAAGATTCGCTCTTGAACAAGGCAGAGAAGTATTCGCTACTCCAGGATCTCCGTTAGATCCGCGATGTCGCGGCACTAATCTCCTGATAAAGGAGGGGGCGGTGTTGATTGAAAATGCTGACGATGTTTTAGGGGAATTAGGCAATTTGCATGGTCGGCTTACTTCCGTTACAAAAGACGAGATTGATGGTACAAAACTTACGCCAATTTCTGAAATAATTTTATCTCAACTCAGTTTTGTTCCGACAGCAATTGATGATGTGATAGAAGACTTACAGCTGTCGACAAGCGTGGTTAATATAGCCTTGATGCAATTGGAGCTTGCAGAAAAGATAGAAATAAATTCTGGAAAAGTTGTACTAAAAACAATTCTTTAAAGCCAGGACTAGACGATCAATCATTTCTAAATCATGAAGTGGGGTCGTTGTTATTCTAAGACGCTCATCCCCTCTTGCAACAGTCGGATAGTTGATGTGCTGAATGTAAATGTTAAAATCATTTAGCAATTTTGTTGAAATTTCTTTTGCCTTTGTAGCGCTTCCAACCTTGATTGAAATGATGTGCGATTCATTTTCCACAATTTTAATTCCAGCTTCTTTTAATTTCTCTTTCAGTAGCCATACGTTTGCGTGCATCCTATCTCTTTCTCTTCTACATGACTTGACATGACGAATATTTGCAGTTGTTGCTGCGGCGATTGCAGGTGGAAGCGCAGTAGTAAAAATAAAACCAGAAGCAATTAGACGAATAGCATCAATCGCGTCAGACTTTCCCGCAACATAACCGCCGATTACTCCAAAAGATTTTGCAAAAGTTCCCTGGATAAAATCAATCTGATTTTCCATTCCAAGATGTTCGCATAATCCTCCTCCACTATGGCCATATAGACCTACTGCGTGGACTTCATCAACATATGTCATAGCTTGATATTTTTCTGACAATTGAATCATTGCAGCGATGTCTCCAAAATCTCCGTCCATTGAATAAACTGATTCGAAAATGATTAATTTTGGCTGATTTGTTGAATATGGTTTGAGTAATTCTTCAAGATGATTAAAATCATTATGACGAAAAACATGCTTTGTAAGTCCGCTATTTTTGATTCCAGAAATTATTGAAGCGTGATTTTTCTCATCAGAAAAAATAATAAGATCGGGGATAATTTTTGCCAACGCTTGCAGTGTGGCATCATTTGCGGTATAGCCGGAAACGAAAGTTATAGCAGATTCTTTTTTGTGCAGAGAAGCAATTTCTTTTTCAAGCTCAATGATGACATGGCTGGTTCCAGAAATATTGCGAGTTCCTCCGGCTCCAAGACCATACAGCTGCAGGGCATTTTTTGCCTCATCAATTGCTGCAACATTTTGACCGAGTCCAAGATAATCATTCGAACACCAGACAACAATTTTTTTACCACTTTTATTGTTGATGGCATATGGAAATTCACCACGAAGACGGGAGATATCTAAAAATTCACGATAACGATCTTCTGCTTTGAGCCGCTCTATTACTTGCTTAAAGTGGCCTACGATCATGTTAGTAACGGGCTATGTTATTTTAAATTAGCCGGTTTCGGCTCTATCTGATTTGCTATAAAATCACGATAATTTGCAACATTGTCGTTATGATCTTTTAGACTAGAAGAAAAAACATGTCCGCCATTTCCGCTCGCAACAAAGAAGAGTAGATCGGTCTTCTCTGGATTTAATACTGCGGCAATTGAAGCTCTACCCGGATTGCAAATAGGAGTTGGCGGCAAACCGTGTATGTTGTAAGTATTGAAGGCGGATTTGTTTTGTATATCACTCACGCGAATTGGTCTTTCAAGCGACTTATCTCCGAAAGTAAATGAATAAATAATAGTTGGATCTGACTGCAATTTCATACCCTTATGCAAGCGATTGATAAAGACAGAAGCGATTTTGGCGCGCTCAGATGTGAGTCCGGTTTCTTTTTCAACTATGGAAGCTAGAACTACAGCTTGTTCTTTCGTTTTAATTGGAATTGCTGGATTACGCTTTTCCCATAATTCATCAAGGGTTTTTCGCATAGAATTTTGCATGCGTTTTATCATCATCGTTTTGCTGTCATTGTAGGAATAAAAATAAGTTTCTGGAAGTATACTTCCTTCAGGAATATGTTCCGGAATCTGTCCTACTAAGCCATGCGAGGCATCTAAAGCTTCAACGATACTCTTTACTGAAAGACCTTCAGCAATGGTAATTTTATGAAAATAAACATAGCCGCGGATCATTTTACGAAGCAGCTTATAGTAAGAGATATTTTTTTCGAAAAAATATTCTCCGTAACGAACTTTTGGATCTAGGCCGTGAATTAGTTGCGCGATGTAAAGAAAAGAGGAGGGGCTTTTGATAATTTTTTCACTGTGAAGTTTATCTACAACTTCTCGAAGGGTCATGCCACGCTCAATAACAAATCTTTTATCTTGTTGGTGGTAACTATTCGGTGCATTGAAATACATGGTTACTCCAAGCACCACAAACAAATAGACCAAAACTATTGCGGAAAATGCAGCAAGGATGGAAAAGATTTTTCTATAGATCGATTTCATAAGCCTGGTTTATACTCTCTTCAAAACTAGACAGGCATTGGTTCCGCCAAATCCAAACGAATTGGACATCACGATATTTATACTTCTTTTTTTAGCATATTTTGCTACGAGATCGATATCACAATTTTCTGACGGATTTTCCAGATTTATGGTTGGGGGAGCGATATTATCACGAATTGCAAGGATAGAAAAAATTGCCTCCACACTGCCTGCGGCTCCAAGTAAGTGACCGGTAGATGACTTTGTCGAAGACATTGAGAGCTTATAGGCGTGATCACCAAAAACTGTTTTTACTGCAGCAACTTCGATCTCATCGCCAAGTGGCGTAGATGTGCCGTGGGCATTAATATAATCAATTTCTTCTGGATTGATTCCTGCATGTTTTAGTGCGAGTCGCATAGCATATGTTGATCCGCGTCCAGTACCTTCAGGAGCGGTAATGTGGTAAGCATCCCCTGATAGACCATATCCAACCACTTCAGCATAAATTTTAGCACCACGTTTTTTGGCATGCTCATATTCTTCGAGCACCACAACTCCCGAGCCTTCTCCCATAACAAACCCATCACGAGCTTTGTCCCACGGCCTTGATCCTGCGGTAGGATTGTCGTTGAATGAGGTAGAGAGAGCGCGCAACGCAGCAAATCCGCCTATTCCTGATTCGCAAATTGTTGATTCCGCTCCTCCAGCAACCATGACATCAACATCGCCATATTCAATCATGCGCGAAGAGTCACCAATTGCATGCGCGCCAGTAGCGCATGCTGTGACGACAGCATGATTTGGACCCATGTAACCATGCTTGATTGAAATTTGCCCCGAAGCAAGATTTATCAAACTGGATGGGATGAAAAACGGGGAAATTTTCTTGACTCCCTTTTCCTTGATTGCGAGCACTGTTCTTTCGATAACGGGAAGGCCTCCGATACCGGAACCTATCATCACCCCTGTACGATATCTCTCCTCATCACCTTCTGGTTTCCATCCCGAATCTGCTATCGCTTGGTCAGCTCCCGCAATAGCGAAATGAATGAAGCGATCCATTTTTCTTTGCTCTTTCTGGTCTATGTATTGATCGATGTTGAAGAAATCTGGGCCACTGTTTGACTCGGTCGCATATTTAACTTCACCAGCTATTTTGCACGGTATTTCGCCAGGATCGAAGATTGTAATTTTGCCAATTCCAGATTCGGAATTGATGAGTTTTTTCCAACTACCTTCAGCAGTTGCAGATAGAGGAGTAACAGCCCCTATGCCAGTGATCACTACTCGTCTTTTTTGAATCATTTTTTAGAAGTAATTTGGTGAAAAACATAAATCTAGCGCCACAACAAATATGCAGCGCCAGAATCTGTTCAAAATCTTTTTAGTTGAGTGAATTATAAATTCTATCGCACTTATTCATCATCCACATCTCATCATTCCAAACCTAGAGCCCATGTTCAAGCCCTGCCTCAGGTTTTTGATCTGGAATCCATTGACCAGAGCCTCCTCGCGAATAGATTCCAGATCTTACAATTTCTATATCACCTCATTCCCAAAAATTGTATGTCGGGAATGACGATGGTGGGAAAAAGATTTTGAACAGGTTCTGGGCTATATGAGTCAATCTTTGCGAGCAGATTCTACGCAGATCCTACCATTACTAAAAGAGGAAAAATATTTTAAAAGTTTTTATACATGTTACGACACGCCAGCTTCAGAAGCACGCTCCGGAACTTTGCCTAGCCATCTCCTACCGACTCAAGTTCAAAAGTTTTACTAGCTGAACAGGTTCTCTGGGTATTTGGCTTTTAAACCACGCTCCTAAAAAACCGCCTTATTAACACGAAGAGGTCGACCAGATCGTCACGGATTTTTGCATCAAAACTGATATTTTTTTTTGCCCATTCTTTGATCCACGGTCTAGCGAGATCCCAGATATTTAGCTCTGGATCAAGCGTGACTCCAACCCCCTCAACCAATAGCAATGTTTTTTGCAGAAGTAACAATTCTGGCCTTGTAACCATTTCATAATCTCTGGTCATAGTAATTAGGCTTGAGAGTAGCTTTGCGAGCGAAACTTCTGCAACTGAAGACCCCACAATAGTTTCACCAATTTTTCGACAAGAAAGCGCCAAGGCAGCAATGTCGGTTTTATCAGGAACTAGCTTGGCTTCAACATGCAACTCAGCAACCCTCTGGTAATCTTTATGCAAAAATCCGATCAAAATTTCAGCAACGGCAAGTCGAGTTTTTTTATCTATCCTCCCCATAATTCCAAAATCTACCACACCAATATCACCATTTTTCATAAGAAAAAGATTTCCTGGATGCATGTCGGAATGAAAAAATCCATGCACATAGACTTGGTTAAAATAACCAATCACAAGGTTTCGTGCAATTTGCTTTTTATCGAAGTTTGAATTTTTTATAGCTTCTCCACTTGAAAAAGGAATGCCATCAACCCACTCCATCACCAAAATTTTTGTTGTAGAAAAATTCCAGAAAATTTTTGGAACATAGAACCCCGTGACATCCGACAGTTGCTCTTTTAAGCAGGAAGCATTTGCAGCCTCTTGCAATAAATCTAATTCACCCTTTGTAGTCTGTTGTAAAAGATCCGCAATATCAGAAAAACTTTTTGCCAGAAATTTTGAAAATGGCGCGATTAAACTGATGGCTAGTTTTAGAGTTAAGATATCACGCCTCATAATCTTGTCGATATTCGGTCGTAAAATTTTAACCGCTACCTCCTCACCAGTTCTTAATTTTGCCTTATGAACCTGCGCGATTGAGGCTGACGCAATGGAAATAAAATTAAATTCAGCGAAGAATTTATTAAAATTTTGACCGAATTGTTTTTGTAATACTGCCTTTACTTTCCCTTGAGAGAATGGGGGAAGGCTGTCCTGGAAATGAGTTAAAATTTTTGCTAGATCTTGTCCGACTAAATCAGGACGAGCGGAAAGTAGTTGACCAAGCTTGATAAAGGAAGGACCGGAGAATTTTAAAAAATAACAAACGGCGTTATTCTTATTTAAAAGGTAGAGCGGAAGGAGGGCTGCAAAAAGAAAAACAAGTCTTAAAAAATTTATAATTGCAATCACGAAATGATGCCCTACTTGCCTGGAGCGGCCGTTGAGGAGCCTGGCTGTGGAGCGGTTGGTATGCTTGAGCTGCCGTTAGTGTCTACGCTGATTTTGTTAAGATCAACTTCAACGCCAGCCCATCCAAATAGTTTTTCTAGAAGCTGAGAAATAATATCTAAAATATTTCCTGTTACCTCTTTAACTCTTGACACTACCATCTCCAAAGCATTTGTTGCCTCAGGCGATAAGCTAAGAATGACAGAAACTTCATGAATCGTGATGATATTTGTAAGTAGCATTACGACTAGTAATGAGAAGGCTGTAGAGATAAAAACGATTACAGTCCTGAAGGTGAAGTAAGTAAGAATATCGTTCATCATTAGTTTTAGCTTGAAATATAGATACTTCGATAAAATGAGTTTAGACAAACTCAACTTCTCGCAGGCTTCAGGTCGTTAATATCAAGTCAAGAATTATCAGTTATAATAATTTTGGTTACCAGTGGCACGTTGGCTTTGAGCCTCGTTCTTAATATAAATACTTCTGCGTTGATGAGAACTTAAGTCATGCACCCTATTTGCAAATTTAGGTAATAAATTTGGACGCGGCCTTAGATGGACTCTGAAGAAGATGATTGCTTACTTCGTAAGCGCTTTATAACAAGTCAAGAAACCGTCTTACGACTCCCATTTTATATTTCGTAAACAACTTACACTTGCAATTAAAAAACCTGAAAAATAGCTTCCCACGCCTCTGCTTTCGGGGGTTTTCGCTCTTTAAAAAGATTTAGATGGTTGATTACGCCAACTTAACAAGTGTTGATAGATAACAAACCGGAAACTTCTCCATAAAACTAACAAAAATTCATATGCCTCTTTACGAGAATGTTTTTATTGCACGCCAAGACTTGTCTCCTGATGATCTTGATACCTTGGTCGATAAATTTGTCAAAATTATTTCTGATGGTGGCGGTAAAATCATATCAAAAGAATATTGGGGGATAAGGACTCTAGCTTACGAAATTAACAAAAATTTACGTGGACATTATGTTATGCTGAACATTGATTCTAACTATGCAGCCGTCGCAGAAATGAATAGGGTGATGGGATTTAGCGAAGACGTAATAAGAAACCTGACATTTCGAGTTGATACTCATAACAAAGAATCTGTTATGTTTGCTTCCAGAAGTGCAAAAGATTACAAACCTGGAAAAATAATTAACAAAGAACCAAGTAAGCTCGATCTAGTACTAGAACGAGTTCAATTTGAAGCGTAAAGGAGAATTTAATGGCAGCTTTTAAAAAGAATTTCAAAAAACTGCCTGAGGTTTCCGGCGGCTTAACTGAAGAGGGTTTTCTTAGAATTTCCTTAGTGAATCAAAGTGTTTTTATTAAGAAAAAGAAAACATGTCCGTTGCGCGATATTGCACTCTCCGAGATCGATTATAAAAACCTCAGGCTTCTGAATAAATTTGTTTCAGAAAGGGGTAAAATTATTCCTTCTAGAATTACCAATGT
Organism: Rickettsia typhi; assembly: GCA_945900795.1. Taxonomy (GTDB): domain Bacteria; phylum Pseudomonadota; class Alphaproteobacteria; order Rickettsiales; family UBA1997; genus UBA2645. The sequence continues at coordinate 21,268 of CAMDJN010000012.1, forward strand.
TGCAATGAAAAAACAAAGGGCTCTGGCAAATGCCATCAAGAGAGCTCGTCACTTGGCTTTAATCTCTCCGATTCGGAAAGACGAGATCTATTCCCAACCGACTTCAAGAAGTTAAATTTGCGATATTGCAGCACACTGGCGGTACTCTCCTTTAATCGTGTTTGGTGAAAACCAAGATCGATTAAAAAACACCGAATTTTTTAAAATCAGGTTGAATACAAAACACTGGAATTAGGCACACATTTATATGAAAATTATTCTAATCACTGTAGTTCGCGGTTTAGGTCGAATAGGCGATGTTGTTCAAGTAAAAAGTGGCTATGCCAGAAATTTTCTTATTCCTCGTAAAAAGGCAATATGCCATACTGCGGCTAATGCTAAAATGTTTGAACTCAGGAAGCAGGAGTTCGAACAGGAAAATGTGAAAAACCTTGATAGCTCCGCAAAAATCAAGGACGCTCTTTTTGGAAAAGATGTGGTGATTCTAGAAAATGCTTCTGATGACGGAAAGCTCTATGGATCAGTTAGCTCCTCATACATCGTAACAAAAATTAATGAGATTCTTGGCAAAAAAATTGTTGTACGCTCTGACTTGTTTTTGAAAAATCCTATTAAAGAAACCGGAATCTATCAGGTTAGTCTAGCTCTGCATTCTGAGGTTGTTTTTGAAATCAGATTAATCGTCGCAAGAAACGAATCTGAAGCTACTTCTCTGTTAAAAAATACTTTGAAAAATGACAAGAAGGATCACGTTTCCGATGCGGGTAGCGTTACCACTGGAGAAGAATCCGAAACTAACATTACAAAACCAGGAAAGAAAAATCATCACCTAAAGAGTTATGAAAAATAAGGGAAAGATTACTCAAATCATCTCTGCCGTTGTTGACGTAGAGTTTGAAAGTGGAGAATTACCGGCAATTTACAATGCCATTGAGTGTGTTAATAATGGTAAAAAATTAGTTTTAGAAGTTGCTTTGCATATCGGCGAGAAAACGGTTCGCGCTATTGCAATGGATTCTACAGATGGTCTTAGTCGTGGCATAGAAGTCATCGACTCTGGCCGTCCAATTTTAGTTCCCGTAGGAGAGGCAACTCTGGGTCGTATCATGAATGTGATTGGAGAGCCGATTGATGAAAGGGGAGAAATCATGTGCCAAGAATTATTTCCGATTCATGCTAGCGCTCCTGAACTTACTGCTCAAGCAACTGAAACCGAAATTCTTGTTACCGGAATTAAAGTCATAGATCTTTTAGCCCCATATTCTAAAGGTGGAAAGATCGGTTTATTCGGTGGAGCCGGAGTTGGGAAGACTGTTCTTATTATGGAACTTATCAACAACGTTGCTAAGGCACATAGCGGTTATTCTGTCTTTGCTGGAGTTGGAGAACGAACTCGCGAAGGAAATGATCTTTACCATGAGATGATGGATTCCGGCGTAATTGATGCCAAGAACTTAAAAAATTCTAAAGTTGCTTTGGTTTATGGACAAATGAATGAGCCACCAGGAGCAAGAGCTCGCGTTGCCCTAACCGGACTTACTCAAGCTGAGTATTTCCGAGACAAAGAAGGTCGTGATGTACTTTTTTTTATCGATAATATCTTCCGTTTTACTCAAGCTGGTTCGGAAGTTTCTGCCCTGCTCGGACGCATTCCTTCTGCCGTTGGTTATCAGCCGACTCTTGCAACCGAAATGGGTTCAATGCAAGAAAGAATTACTTCTACCAAAAGCGGCTCGATTACTTCGGTTCAAGCAGTCTACGTTCCTGCTGACGACTTAACAGATCCCGCCCCCGCAACGTCATTCGCGCATCTTGATGCAACGACAGTTCTTTCTCGTCAAATTGCTGAAATAGGAATTTATCCAGCGGTAGATCCGCTTGATTCAACTTCAAGAATTCTTGATCCGCGCATAGTAGGTCAGACTCACTACGAAGTTGCCCGTGAGGTGCAAAAGATTTTGCAAGCCTATAAATCACTGCAAGATATTATTGCCATTCTTGGTATGGACGAACTTTCTGAAGATGATAAATTAACCGTTGCTCGTGCAAGAAAGATTCAACGCTTCTTATCACAACCATTCCATGTTGCTGAAGTTTTTACTGGCGCACCTGGAAAATGGGTTGCCTTGAAAGATACAATTGAAAGCTTCCAAGCCATTTGTTCTGGCCGATATGATCATCTGCCTGAAGCGGCCTTTTATATGGTCGGAGGAATTGAAGAAGCAATTGCAAAGGGAGAAAAATTGCTTAAAGAATCACGCTAAATGTCAGAACTAACTATCAAAATTGTTTCCCCTCAAGGGCTGCTGTTTCAAGGTCATTGCCACATGGCTGTTATACCATCTACGGATGGTGATGCTGGTATTATGCGTGGTCATGAATCTATGATCACCTCCTTACGTCAGGGAAAGATTTTGATTTGTGATGATAAAGAAAATGTCGTTAAAAATTTCGATGTAGAAAGTGGTTTTGCTGAAATAAATGAAGATAGTAAGTTAATTGTTTTGCTGAACCAATAGGACTCTACAAAACACCAGGTATCGCTTTGATAAAAATAGTTTTAGTCGCGTCTTTACTCCTTTCCCTAGCCCACCTCTCTTCTTGTACCAGCTCTCATAAAAATTTGAAACATGGTCGCGTGACCATGCATGACTCTGTAAACAAGCATTCCTTCACATTTTCTGTAAGCGATGAATTTTTGTTAGAAAACAAAAATTCACCTGAAGATAAAAAAAATCGTCAGATGAGTATTGCGGAATCCAGCCTTCTTGAGGATGTCTTAAGGGAACGTGGTTACTGCCTGAACAGTTATGGCTTTCCTAGCTTTCTAATAAAATCCCGCCAAGAAAAGGTTTATGATGTCACCTTCGCGCATCTGATTGAGACCAATTACAATGCCCGCTCCATACTGACCCGCATGTATTTCGGTGACTGCACTTTGTTACCCAACAAAATTGTGGAATAAATGCGAAAAGCAGAATTCCGACGCTATAAATCCGGATGGACAAAATCATTTATCGAAGGTTTTTCTCAAGATGAACTTGGTTTAGCTTTACCATGGATGACATACGGCGCGATCGAATTTCTAAATCAATTCCTACATCACAATCATAGAATCTTCGAGTTTGGACTCGGATCATCCACATTATTTTTTGCTAAACGAGTCAAGAGCGTTATCTCTCTTGAAACCAATCCGGAATGGGCTTGGATGGTCAATGAAAAACTAGCAGAACAGAATTCACAGAATGTCGAAATTACTCTAATGGAAAACGGTATCATACTTCCTCAATATGAAACTTTTCCAAAAAGTTTTGAGGAAAAATTTGATCTTATCATTGTTGATTCAATCAAAAGATTTGAGTGTTCTAAAAATTCCGTTGATGCTCTGAAGCCTGGTGGAGTAGTTATTTTAGATGATTCCGAGCGCAAACATTATCAAAAGATTTTTGATTTTTTTGCTGATAGAAATTTTTTAAAACAGGACTTTATCGGTATTTCTCCGGGACAATTGCGTATAAAAAAAACGACAATGTTTTTTGATAAAGCGTTATGAATATACCGAATCTGATTCAACATACCGATCTTTTTTTATCAGATTCGGTATATTGGGGTTCCCCACAAATGTGGGGCGTCGCGAGTGCGACGTAAAAAATAAAAAATATACCCAACCAACTTCAAGAATATTAAATCAAATTCGGTATATGTGCGATGTGGAATAAAAAATGGAATCCGCTGATCGATATCGTGGTTGGTACCAGAAGAATTGTTCTGAAATATTTTATTCCAAACCAACCTAATGACTACGCACTTAAGAGCGACGGCTCTCCATTAAGTATCGCTGATTTAGAAATTAATTCCTACCTAGCCACCAATTTACAAAAGTTTTATCCTCAAATCGCCATCGTGTCAGAGGAAAATGATGCTGATCAAAATCTTGAAGCCATGTTGCGAGATGAGGTGTTCATAATTGATCCGCTTGATGGAACTCAATCTTTTATCGAGGGTAATCCAGAATTTACTGTTAATGTTGCCCTAAAAATAAATAAATCATTAGAGCTCGGCATAATTTATCTGCCAGTTGATGATGTGCTATATTACGCTGATTCAGAGATAGGATGTCTTAAAATAATTAATGCCTCAAAAGAAGAACGAGACATTGTTTTGCTTCAAACGCAACAAAAAAAAATTCAGAAAGAATTAAGAATAATAGCAACAAAAAGAAAGGACGAGGTAGAGGAGATTAAAAGAATTACAGTAAAGATTCAGAAAAAAATCAGCTTCATTCATGTTGCAAGCGCAATCAAATTTTGCTGGTTATGCGACGATCGTGCAGATGCCTATTTCCGCATTGCGAGAATAAAAATTTGGGATGTGGCCGCCGGTTTCGTGCTGGTTAAAAATTGTGGATTTGAGGTTCACCACCAAGAAAATAATCTAGTACCCATGATTCTTAAAAATGAATACATTGAAAAATTGGCAAAAAACGAATTGCGAATTGAACCTTTTATTATCAAAAGAAAAATGGATTTTTGATAAAAATTCGTACTACTCGCCCCTAACTACCGTGCATCCTTTTTGATATATAAAACCAAGTAAACTGAAATAGGTAGTGTCAACAATAGCGATTCTGTTGATTCCGCCATCTCTTTTTGCAGATGTAACCGAGGAATCCCCAATGGCAAACAATCCTAGGACGTTTGAAGTACAGGCTTTTCCTTCTCTTTTTGGCTCAATTGCATTATTCACTGAACCAGCAACCGTATCCTTCCAAGATGTTATTATCAATCCAGCAGAAACGCCGCTTTTAGTACAAGAAGCAAAGGAAAATAATAGTCCCAATATGAGTAGTTTTTTCATGTTTTAGTTTATTGGCAGTTGGATTCAGAAGTTACGAATTCTGGGGTCGTTAGATACTTAAACATTCAGCTCTAGCAATACCTTCCATCCGAAGCGGCAGGGATTTACACATAAAATAAATTAAAGCTGTCCCTTCGTAGAATTTACTACGTCTCTCTTTCTTTGATCAATAGTGATAGCCTCCCGAAGTGCACGTGCCGTGGACTTGAAGCATGATTCAATAATGTGATGATTGTTGATCCCGTAAAAATTTTCGATGTGAAGATTGCATTGAAGTGCGTTTGCAAAGGCATAAAACCATTCGCGAAAAAGTTCACAGTCCATATCTCCAACCTTATCGCGCCTGAATTCGCACTTCCAAACTGGATAGGATCTTCCAGAAAGATCAATGACTGCACGAGTTAAAGTTTCGTCCATTGGAATATGTGAAACTCCAAAACGCGTGACACCCTTCTTGTCTCCAAGAGCTTGCTTTATAGCCTCTCCAAGCGCAATTGCGGAATCTTCTGTTGTGTGATGGAAGTCGATGTGTAAATCACCCTCCACCTCAAGCTCGATATCAATCAAGCTGTGATGCGAAAGTTGCTCGATCATGTGATTCAAAAAACCAATCCCGGTTGAAACCTTGAATTGACCAGTTCCGTCAAGATTAACCGCAGTTTTAATTTTGGTTTCTTTGGTGTTTCGTTCGAGTTTTGAGGTTCGCATATTTATGTCGTAGGTCGTAAAGGATAGAGCAGGTATTCGAACTCCTTTCAATATAGGCTCTAAGCGTTCACGACTAAAAAAGTTACTAGGATTTTTTAAGATTTTCTGCAACAAATTCCCAATTCACAAGATGATTTAGGAACGTATCAATGTAAGTTGGGCGGGCATTTTGGAAGTCTAAGTAATAGGCATGTTCCCAAACATCCATCGTTATTAAAGGCTTTGCAGAAGTTGTAAGCGGAGTTTCAGCATTGCCAGTTTTTATAACTTTTAATTTACCAGCATCAAGCACGAGCCAGGCCCATCCAGAGCCAAATTGAGTTGCTCCAGCATTTTTGAATTCAGTTACAAAATTTTCGTAAGTACCAAAATCAGCCTCGATCTTTGCGAGCACTTCTCCGCTTGGTTTTCCACCGCCATTTGGTTTCATCGAATGCCAGTAGAAAGTATGATTCCAAACCTGCGCGGAGTTGTTAAAAATTCCGGCTTTTGTTTTATCAACAGAGGAAATCTTAATGATTTCTTCGAGCGACCTTCCTTCCAAATCAGTTCCGGCAATCAGGTTGTTAAGGTTGGTAACATAAGCTTGATGATGTTTTCCGTAATGAAAATTTAGAGTGTTTTCAGAAATGTGCGGAGCCAATGCGGTTCTGGCGTAAGGCAATGCGGGAAGTTCAATCTTTGTCATGTTAGAAATTTTTGATTTTGAATACGTGAACGGATTAAATTTTGATTTACATGCAGAAATGCATAGCGCCGACGCAACTGCCGGCGCTAGCAAAATTGCTTTTACGAGTTTTCTTCTCGTATTTTGCATTTATAAATCTTTCGCGTTGTTGGCTAAATACTCCGCAACCCCTTGAGCATCAGCTTTCATTCCTTTCTTTCCTTTGTTCCACCCGGCAGGACAAACTTCTCCGTTTGTTTGGAAAAATTTCAAGGCATCAACCATGCGAATCGCTTCTTCGATATTTCTACCAAGAGGAAGATCATTCACGACTTGGTGACGAACTACACCCTCTTGATCAATCAAAAAAGTACCACGAAGTGCTACTGCATCACCGATAAGAACATCATAGTCACGAGATATTTGTTTGGTTAAATCTGCAACTAATGGATATTGAACTTGCCCAATTCCACCCTTATTAATTTCAGTATTTTTCCATGCTAGGTGGCTATATTTTGAATCTACGGAAACGCCAATTACTTCAGCACCGCGATCTTTGAATTCCTTAAGACGGTTATCGAATGAAATGATTTCAGACGGGCAAACGAATGTAAAATCTAGAGGATAGAAAAATAATACCCCTATCTTGCCCTTGAGATAAGAATGAAGATTAAATTTTTCGTTGATTTCATTGTTAGGCATAATTGCCGCAGTTGTGAAATCTGGAGCTTTTTTTCCGACTAATACTGACATAATGTTTAATAAATTTTTGAGTTAAAGAAAGAAAAGAGATCTTTGTGACGATGCAAGGTGAAGATAAGAAAATCAAGTATTAGAAAGAAAAGAGATCTTTGTGACGATGCAAGGTGAAGATAAGAAAATCAAGTATTAGAGCGGAGATGAATTCATTTTGCGATTATTTTTCCTTGAGCAGTTTTTGGATGAAACTCTCCAAAAAATTTATACTCTCCTGGCTTTAATGGCTGAATCAGCAGTGTAATTGCTTTTTCGCCCTTAACTAATTTTTCTTTCATCAAATCATGACTTTCAAATTCTTCTATGGTCTTGTCTGTGTTTTTAACAACCAGCTTAAAACTCTTGTCAGAAGGCACCTCAAGCACATCTGGAACGAAACGATTATTTTTGATCTCAACGACAAATTCCATTTCGATCAGATAATCACCTCCCTTAGTTTTTTTTACTGCGGCAAGAGATGGATTATTGACGCCTAGAATCAGAAGGAGTAATTGAATTAGAAAGATTCTCATAATGCTAAATGTTAAAAAATTCATACTTGATAGGAGCGCGTCACGATTATTAAACTTTTGTTTGAAATTTATTTTCTTTGAAATTTAGAGTAAAACTTGTCGGGAGTTGTACTGAATACAAAACCCTTTATTGGGAAATAGGATACAACACGCTGGGTTTGCGTGGTGGTGGCTCCCGACATTATTTATTTACAAAAACATATTCCGCGATCAATTCCAGACAAATCAGCTCTCAGTCCAATCTGACTAAATCCCTCTCCGACAAAAATCTCTGACACTTCTTCCTTCTGACCAAACCCCATTTCGAGAATTATTTTTCCCTCTTCTGTTAAGAAATTTTTGGCATCAAAGGCTATTTTGTGATAAAAATCTAATCCATCTAAACCGCCGTCAAGAGCAATCCTTGGTTCATAATTTTTTACCTCAGGCTGAAGATTTTCTATATCACCAGACTTTATGTAAGGCGGATTGGAAATAATCAGATCAAACTTTTGATTAGGATTTATTTGTTGAAACAAATCTGATCTAACGATCTGCAAACGATCATCTATTAAATTTTCTTTAGCATTTCTTGCGCAAATTTTTAAAGCCTCTTCGCTAATATCAATTCCTACGCCAACAGAATTCAAATTCAATGCAAGCAAAGTGATGATTAAGCATCCCGAACCAACTCCTAACTCTAGAATTTTTAGATTTTTTTGCTTGCTTTGAATCTGCTCCAGAGCTAGCTCAATCAGAATTTCTGAATCAGGACGCGGATCCAAAACATTTCTGTTAACAAAAAAATTTCTTCCAAAAAACTCTCTTTTTGCAATGATGTGAGATAATGGTTCGTAATTTTTTCTGCGGAGAATAAGAGTAAAAAAAAATTCTTCCTGAGATTTATCTAATTCCGAATCAGGATTAAAAATTATTTCTTCTTTAGAAAGGGAAGTGACATGAGATAGGATTAGCAAAGCATCTAGAGCTATGCTGGATAAATTTGGATCAGAGTGAGTTTTTTTTAATTCCGCTTTTGCTGAGTTTAAGGCAACAGATATTTTCATTAGCTTCTCACCTTCTTCGGTAGTGCAAATATAGTGTTTTCAACGATACCGTCCATGTCGCTAACCTCAACAGGTGAGGTGGAAATTTGTTTTATATATTCGATCACTTGTTGAACAAGGATTTCTGGTGCAGATGCGCCAGCTGTGAGGCCAATATTTTTTACATTTTTAAACCAGGATGTCTCAATGTCTGAGGCACAATTTATCAAGTATGACGGAATTCCAGACTCTTCACCAAGATCGCGCAAACGATTGGAGTTTGAACTATTTTGCGCACCAATTACGAGTATGATATCAACTGTCTTCGTAAGGGACATAACTGCATCTTGTCTGTTTTGAGTTGCATAACAAATATCTTTCGTTGCCACGCTAGACCGCATTGTGGGAAATCTTTTTTCCAAAATACCTACGATCTTTTTTGTATCACCGACACTGAGCGTGGTTTGTGTCACATAGGCAATTTTATCTGTATTTTTTATTTTAACATTTCGAGCATCTTCTTCGTTAGTAACCAAAATCACTTCGCCCTTCACTCTACCACTCGTTCCCTCAACTTCTGGATGACCTTTGTGGCCAATTAAAATCAATTGGTAACCATCATCCTCATGCTTTTTTGCTTCACGGTGAACCTTGCTTACCAAGGGACAAGTTGCGTCGATGACATCAAGGCCTCTCGCGACTGAATCCTGTTCAACCTTACTTGCGACACCATGCGCAGAAAAAATAACAATCGCACCTTGCGGGATTTCTTCGACTTCATTTACAAATACTGCTCCTTTTTTTCTAAGAGACTCAACAACAAATTTATTATGCACGATCTCGTGCCTAACATAGACAGGTGGACCGAATTTCTCTATCGCTCTTTCAACTATTTCAATTGCGCGAGTGACTCCGGCACAGAATCCACGCGGCTTAGCAAGAATTATATTCATTTAGAAAATTTTTTTAAATCTGATATACCCAGACTGAAGTGACCCCCTAGCGTCGGACACAAAATCCACTCATTAGGAGTTCTCTTTTTAAAAAACATGTAACAAATTCAGAGGTAATTCTCTGGATAATTTCCAACAGTTTTTCCTGCTAAATTTACCCTTAAAAACCACCTCTAGAATT
>CAMDJN010000013.1 GCA_945900795.1 Rickettsia typhi
TCCTAATTACCTTTTTAAGCGAAAGATTTTTGAGGATAAAATTTAAAAGAAAAACCGCGTGTATCCGGATATACACAAGGTTCTTCTTTTAAATTTTAGACCAAAAAGATGAAGCTTAAAAAGGTAATTAGGAGTGGGAAATGGTATTAGATAGGTTTTAGGACGGATTTTTAGGAGTATTATTTTCATGCATAATCAAAACTTTATTTCTGCATTCTTCTAGTTTGGACATGATATTGTTTAGGGACGTTCTGACTGACTCAATCACCTTGTCAGATTCTCCGTTTTTAATGAATTCGATATATTGGGATGTGAGTTGGTCGGCGCATTCTTCAAGCCGTATCACAACTTCTTCTATGACGGAGAATTGTTCGCTTGATAATTCGTGAGCGTCATCTTCTACCGCTTTTACTAAACGGTCCGCGTAAGAGTAATATTCAACAATTTTACCGTAGGTTTGTTCTTGTTTAGAAGTTGCCATTTTTGAAGTTGTATAAAATTGGAGAATATACCAAACACGATTGAAGATACCTAACTCTGTTTGGTATATGGGGACCCCGTAAAACGGGGCGCGACTCATGTCGCGTAAAAATAAAAAATATACCCAATCAACTTCTTGAAGTTGGTTGGGTGTCGGCATTGTAAATAGAGCAGCTAACTGGACGCGGACAGTAATTTTTTTGTGCGATAAAAGTCAAGGGTACCTCTAAAAATTGTTTTTCTTGAGCAAAATTCCTCGAGCAATCCAATTTTTACATGGGCCATCAAATTAAAAAAAATGACAAAAAAATATTTTGGAACTGATGGGGTTCGTGGTACGGTAAATAAATTTCCGATGACAGCAGAAATTGCTTTAAAAATCGGTATGGCTGTCGGAGCAAAATTTGGTGCTAAATTTACCAACGCTTCCCATCGCCATCGTGTCGTTATCGGAAAAGATACCAGGCTTTCTGGTTACGTAATTGAGCCAGCTCTAACCGCCGGTTTTGCTGCTGTTGGTATGGATGTGTTTTTGGTTGGTCCTGTTCCGACCCCCGCGGTTTCAATGTTAACCAAGTCTTTACGTGCCGATATCGGAATTATGATTTCTGCTTCACATAATCCTTATTGTGACAATGGCATCAAAATTTTTGATCGTGATGGTTACAAATTGAGTGACGAGGTAGAGAGTGAGATTGAAATTCTGATTGATTCTGATATCGCGCCACATCTTGCGTCGTCAGACAATCTTGGAAGAGTGACGAGGCTTGATGATGCTCGTGGACGCTACATAGAATTTGTTAAAAACTCATTTCCAAAAGATAAGGATTTGGCCGGAATAAAGATTGCTCTAGATTGTGCAAATGGGGCATCATATTCAATGGCGCCAATGATATTCCGTGAGCTTGGGGCGAATGTGTTTGAAATCGGTGTTGAACCGGATGGATTTAATATCAATCACGAATGTGGCTCAACTCATCCTGATGCTCTCTGTAAAAAGATCGCAGAGGTTGGTGCAGATATTGGTATTGCTCTTGATGGTGATGCTGATCGTCTGCTGATCGTTGATGAGAAGGGAAGGGTCATTGATGGAGATAAAGTCATCGCTCTAATAGCTGAAAAGCTGCATAACGAAGGAGGGCTTAAGAGTGATACTGTAGTTATTACTCAAATGTCGAATATGGCGCTTGTAGATTATTTGAATTATATCGGTGTTTCTGTGGTTCGTTGTCAGGTTGGGGATCGTTATGTGCTTGAAGCGATCAAGAAAAACAAATGTAATTTTGGTGGTGAGCAATCGGGTCATATTGTGCTTTCAAACTATTCCACTACCGGGGACGGATTGATTGCAGCGCTACAGGTTTTATCAGTTCTTTGCAATAAAAAGAAACCTGCCAGTGAATTATTAAACTTGTTTGAACTTGCTCCACAAATTCTAAAAAATTTTAAATTTAATGTCGAAAAACAAAATCCGCTTGAGTTGGAATCGGTAAAAAAATTTATTGCAGAGCAAGAATTCAAACTTGGTAGCGAGGGAAGAATTTTAGTGCGTAAATCAGGAACAGAAAACTTGATCCGTGTTATGATTGAGGGGAAAGAAAAGATACAAATTGAGCAGATTGCAGATGAGATTATCGAAAAAATAAAACAGGCTTGTTAATTATGTTGGAACTTAGGTGCTGTAAGCCAAAATCTGAAATAAAATTAATTAGCTAACAGTGTCTAATTTTGATCTCATAATTATTGGCGGGTCTTTTGCTGGCATGACTTCCGCGCTTACTTTGTCACTCATCAGTGAAGATCTAAAAATTGCTGTAATCGAAAAACAAGATATCAGAAATGAAGATAAGAGTTGTGATGGTAGGGCGTATGCAATCTCATCCTACTCTCTCAATCTTTTTAAAGAAATCGGGATTTTTGATGAATTGCAACAATATGCAGGGATAATTTCTGACATAAAAATTACCGATCAAAACTCACCATTCTTCCTTGATTTTATTGGGTGCGAAGTTGATCCAAAAAATGGGCAATTAGGACAAATAATAGAAAACCATCACATCCATACCGCACTGCGTAATCGTCTTTTTCAGCAGAAAAATGTAACGGTTTTTTGTCCTAATTTTTATCAGAAAATTGAGTTTCTTGACGAGTCGGTTTTGGTAGAGTTGGATGATAAATCTGCAATAAGAGGAAAATTATTGTTAGCTTGCGATGGGCGATTTTCTAAGCTTCGTGATTTATATCAAATTCATACTACCAAAAAAAATTACCATCAGAAAGCGATAGTTTTTAGCATCTCGCACGAAAAGTCTCACCAAAATATTGCTTACGAAAAATTTCTTCCTGGTGGACCTCTGGCAATTTTGCCATTCCAAAATCTTCATCACTCATCAATTGTTTGGATTGCTAAGAGCGAAGTTGCGGAGGCTATTTTAGATCTTGATGAAACAAATTTTCGACAGCAATTAGAGAAGAAAATGGAAAATGTTTTAGGAAGAATTAATGTGAATTCAGAAAAATTTTCCTATCCGCTAAGCTTGATTGAGGCGAATAAATTTTATCACGAGAAGATGCTGTTGATTGGTGATGCGGCCTGCGGCGTACATCCGATTGCTGGTCAGGGATTCAATCTTGCAATTGCTGGAATTAAAATTTTGCGTGATTTAATTAGGGATCGTTTGATTTGTGGACTGGATATCTCTAGTAAAGCTATGATCGAAGAATATCATAAAAAGGCCAAGCTTAATGCTGGAAAAATGCTTGTGGCAACTGATGTTTTAAATTCTTTCTTTGAAACAAAAAGTCTTTCAGTTGGCTTGCTCCGTGATTTTGGACTTGGTGTAGTAAACAAAATTCCACGACTAAAAAACTTTTTTATAAAATCTGCTGGTGGCTTCTAGAATTTGTGTAAATAGCTACAAACTGCTCCTACAACGCTTCCGCGGTGTCCATCTTCTTTTATGCTGGATCGACTGATGTCGATTGCGAAATTGTTGGTGAATCGATATCCAGCGGAAATTTGCAATTGTTGGTCTGAAATATTTGAGGATCTTTGCTTCTGCTTGATATGTCGGTCTAGGTATGAAACTCCGGCGTTCCAGCCGCTATATTTACCAATTAAGGCAAAAGTGGCGTAATTGGCGTCGCGATCTAGCTCTCCGGTAAAATCAGTGATTCTTACAAGCTCTACAAACGGTACTATCGTAGTTTTTTCTCCTAAGCGGTATGAGTATTCAGAACTGAAGGTGTAGCCGTTTTCTCTTTTGGTTCGGTTGCTATCTGAGTTGATCCCAAGGCTTCTGTAGCCAAGGTTGTAGAACATATTGTGTACGCCAAGAAAATTTTCTCCCTCGAGTGATACTGAGTATGATGATAATGTTCCGGTATTTCCTGCTGTTGTATCATTTCTACCTGCGCGCTTGCGATCATTCATAGCACTTCTACTGAGACCGGTGGTGTCGTTAAAAAAAGTATTGAGGGTCAGTTTACTGTTTTCTAACAGTGCGGAAATTCCAGTTCCGATCTTTTCTCTAAGATTATAATCTTCTGCAAATTGTGAAGTAAAAATCCCAAGTTTTTTTGATTTGTTAAAAGCTGTTCCGAATGTCGGATCAAACTTTCCTGCGAAGAAAATCATGTCTTCATTTCTAAAGTCGATTTTTAGCTCTTCTACTATCAGCCCGTTATTTTCCGGATTGAAGCCTCGATCATTTTGTAATATGGTTCGATATCTTTCTGAATTAGTGGTATTCCTGGTTGTAAGAGTGTTGTTTGGTTGGAATCTCCAGTCAGTTTTAATAGACCAATTTTCGTCAAAATTAAGTGACATGTTGGGCTCGATGTAGAGGAAGGAATTGTTTGGAGAAACGCCTGTCTTTTGAGTTGATACGATGCGATCTGTATGGATTTGAGCAAGAATTTCACCGGAAATGTTTGGGAATTTTTGTTGTTCAGCGAAAGAATTCGATTGGAACGAGAGTGTCGTTGTTAAGGACAAGATAATTCCTGCGATAATTCTTAGGGGGATCGTTTTTTGTATTACCGATTTTTTCATGCAACTAATGGTGGAGCTTTGTTTGGTGAAGGTGAATTAGGTGGTGTGATTGGAAGCACTATCGTGAATGTTGTTCCGACTCCAACCTCGCTTTCGATTACAATTTCTCCCCCGTGTAATTCAACAAAATGTTTGGCTAGATAAATTCCGATTCCCGTGCCGGAAGTGCTTAGCGCATTTGAGGCGCGAAAGAATTTTTGTCCTATTTTTGCAACATCGCTTTTTGGTATTCCCATACCCTGATCGATAACCCTGATCCCAACTTTTTTATCATTTGCTTTTCCAAGAATTTTTATTGTTGAGTTGTTTGGAGAGTACTTGATGGCATTGGATAGGGCGTTGGTAACTGAGTGATCTAGAAGTTTTGGATCAGCATAAAATGAGGTTGGAATATTGTTGAGTTTGGTAATTAGAGTAATGTTTTTATTGATGAGTAACGGAGTGTTTCTTTTGATTATATTTAACACGAAATCTTTGAGATCAAAAATCTCTTTTTCCAACTTTACCGTTCCACTGCTATTCTCCATTCTTGCAAGGTTTAGAGTGCTGGTTATTAGATTATTCATCCTTTGAATCCCGCTTTTAATGCGTTCAAATGCCTTGTCTAGTGACTCGTCAGAAATGTTGTAGCTCTTCAACTTTCTAACCATTACCTCTCTTGTGCTGTCGATGATTTGTAATGGCGTTTTGAACTCGTGAGAAACAAGCGCGACAAAATCATTCTGCATCTTGCGCATCTCTTTTTCTTTCTTCAGAGATTCTTTAAGTTGTAGAGTGGTTTCCATTAGCGAGTGATTTGCAATCATCACGCGGTTTATTGATTCTGAACGATCAAGAGCGATTGAAAATTGATCGGCAATCATTTCTACTAGCTCCACCTCTTCTTCTGACCACATTCTTTTACTTGATTGATGGATGTAAATCCCACCATTCACTTTGCCGTTGAAGACGGTGGTAGCAACTATTTGTGACTCTATTTTAAATTCTTCGTGAATTGGTTTTATTGATATGAGGTTTGGATCTGCAAGTGCGTCATCTATTACGATGATAGAGCTTTTTTCGTTCTTATTGCCAAAATGTTCGAAGAAGTGGTTTTGAAAATTGATGTATTGTATGACGTGACTTAGATCGTGATTTTCATTGTCCTCTTCAAGCATTTTTTTTACTGAATCGTTGCAATGCTCTACAACAAAACTTGTTTTGGAGTCGTGGTAGTCGTGAATGAGGCAGCGATCGATCTTGAGTTCCTCGCTGAAAATTTTTGCGATCTTTTTTGCAATTTCTGGAATTTTTAAATCTAAGAGGATCATCGATTCAATTTCGCGCAATAATCTTTCGTGACGAAGCGACCTCTCGAGGTTTTTTAGTAACTGAACATCTCCCCCATTGTCTTGTTGGTATTCGCTTTCTGGCTCGTTTGTGACTAGCTGTTCGAATGAAAATGTGGCGTAACGACAGTCTGTTTCGTTCGTTATTTCAAGAGGAGTAAATAAGATTCTAAACTTTGTTTTGTAAGTTGTGAAATCGAGATTGGAGATTTTTATAACTACGGAACATGTAGTGAATTCCTTTACCATCTTGATCAGATGGATATATTCTAACTTGTCTTTTGAAAGGTGATCAAGGTCTAAATCATCAAAAAGAAAATCGTAATTTTTCCCGATTGTGTTAATGTCATTGATGCCGAAGGTGTCGTAGAATTTTTGATTGGCAAAAATTACAGAAAAATAATTCGGATTCTTTTCTTTTGTTTGGCATAGAATGACAGGACTCGCGCTGTCTGACTCAATGCTATTTTTTATATTTTCTGTTGGATCGTAATTCTGATTATTTTCTGCATTGACCGAAGTCAGGTCATCCTCTTCCTCTGATCTTTTTAGTGCCTCGTCCTCAGGATATTGTGTTGTCATTTTTGCTGGTGGTTGGATGGGTATTAAGGTCCGCTTACTTGTGGCTCTTCAACGCTGTTGGCGCTGTTTGGAGCAACGTAATTCTGGTCTCCGTCGTAATTCTGGCGCTTTATTTCTTGCGGAAGGGCGTAAGGATTTGTATAGATTCTTGATTCAGGAATTATTGCAGGCTGGTAATAATTCTGTGATGGGTGGTAGTACGGTTGTGGAGCGTATTGATATTGTTGACCGTAGTACGGAGATGGTTGATATTGTTGTATTGGTGGGTAAAATTGAGGTGGTTGATATTGTTGGTATTGAGGTGGTTGGCGATGGTAGTAGTCAGGAGCTGTTTGAGCTGGCCGTATCATCATTTGCGGGTTGTTGTATGAGTTTGAATTATTATTTTGATTTTGCGCGTCGTTCCCTCTGAAGCTACAGCAAGAGATGAGCAGCAATATACTGATTATGATAAAATTCTTTAATGTAGCTGACATCAGTGAGTGTTGAATTGATCTGCGCCTACGTTAGTTGCGTTATTAGGTGGAACGTAGTACTGATCGCCATCGTAGATTGGATATCCATTTACCGGAGGGAAGGCATACGGATTCGAGTAATATCTTGATCTGCCCCCATTGTTTGATTGGTAAGGATTGTAAGGCGATTGGTAAGGTTGATTGTATTGCTGCTGATATTGTTGTGGCGGTTGAAACGATACAGGACGATTTATGTTTTTATCATCATAATTTGGATAATAATTTTTGACGCAACAAGACAGTAGCAAGAGGCTGGAAATAATAATTTTTTTCATTGTGATCATGAAGTGCTAAACAAGTTGCTTGGTAAGAAAAATCAATAAAAACTTCCCCATTGTCTAACGTTATTACGATTTATGTTTTGTAGTTCTGACCAAAAATTCATGTCTTACGCCTTAAGTTTAGCAAAGAAAAATCTTGGCATAACGGCGCCCAATCCTGTTGTCGGTTGTGTTATTGTGAAGGATGGACAGATAATTTCGACTGGGGTTACGTCAAGAGATGGAAGGCCTCATGCTGAAAAAAATGCTATTGATGGTTTTGTTTTGCAATATGGAGATGTGAAAGATTCCTTATTTGGTGCAAATATTTATGTCACGCTTGAACCTTGTTGTCATTTTGGAAAAACTTCTCCATGTATTGATGAAATCATTAGAATTAAACCGAAGAGGGTTGTGGTTGCAGCACTTGATCCAGATGTGAGAGTCAATGGTGAGGGGGTGAGGTTGTTGCGTGAGTCCGGAATCGAAGTTGTAATAGGCGTTATGGAAAAGGAAGCGCAGGAAATTAATCGCGGATTTTTCAAATCTAATTTACAAAAAACTCCATTCGTTACCTTGAAAATTGCAACCAGTTTGGATGGAAAAATTGCCACTAAAAATTATGATAGTAAATGGATTACATCAGAAAAATCACGGCAATTTTCGCATTATTTGCGCGCAGTCAATGACGCGATTTTGATCGGAGCAAATACGGTTAGAAAAGATGACCCCATGCTTAATTGTCGTATTCTGGGACTAGAAAATTTTTCTCCAAGAAAAGTGGTGATTTCAGGAAGTGTAGATCTCAATCCTGATTCAAAAATTTTTCAAAAATTACCAGATAACTTGCTGACGATTTTAACTATAAAAAAAGAAAAAATAGCGCTTGATGAGCAGTGTTATCCTAGTAATGTTGAGGTGATTTTTTGTGCAGAAAAAGATGGAAGAGTTGATTTGAAAGATGCTTTAATTCAACTTTGTAAGAGCGGAATTAATTCTCTGTTGGTTGAGGGAGGAAGCGATATTGCGACACAATTCATTGCCCAAAATCTTGTTGATGAGTTAGTATGGATTCGAAGTAAAAAAATAATTGGGGATGATGGAATTCCTGCTATTGGGTCGATGAATTTTACGAAAATTTCTGAAGTGATAAATTTATTTTCCGATTCAGAAATTTTTAGACAGAAAATTATAAATCTTGAGGGTGATCTAATAGAGATTTATAAATTTTAATTGTTTCATCGCACATTCTTTGGTTCGAGAAATTTTCTTCGGCATTCTTTCTGGCCGCCGTACCAATCACGTCCGTTTCCTCTTTTTTCATTTCTAAAGCTTTGTCAATTAATTGAGTTAATTGATCAACGTTTCCAACATTTACCAAAAACCCAGTTTTTCCATCCGTAATTGTTTCTAGAGATCCGCCTATGTTTGTTGCTATCACAATCTTTCCGGCAGATTGTGCCTCGATTGATATTCTACCGAATGCCTCAGGTTTTGTGCTGGCAGAGATTACGATGTGAGCGATTGTGTAGGCAGCTGGCATGTCTTCGCAAGGTCCTACAATTTTTACTTTTCCCACTAAATTTTCTTTAACGATTCTGTTTTCTATTTTTCGACGGAATTTTTTATGTCCGTGATCAGACCCGACCATGATACAAAAAAAGTCGTTGCTTAGCTTCATAAGCGCTTCAATTAAGAATTCATGACCTTTCCATGACGTAAAGCGAGCTGGCATCAAGATGATTTTTTTATCTTCTGGTAAATTCCATTTTTTGCTGAGATTTATGATGCGATTTTTTGAAACTTTTTCTGGGTTGAAGTAATTTAATTCAACGCCCCTGTGAATGACTGTAATGTTTTCTTGGAGATTCTGGCCATAGTTTTGAAGTGCGTAATCCTTTATGAACTCGGACACGACAATAACCTTGTTAGCTCGAAACATGATGGAGTTGTAAAGCTTTTTTAAAGGAAAAATTTTCCAGTTGAAGAAATTTAGCGAGTAGGTTCCGTGGACGGTGCTAACAAGTTTGGTATTGGTTTTTTTACAGGCAAAATAGGCGCTCCACATTGGAGCTCTTGATCGAACATGAACTATATCAACTTGATATTCGCGAATGAGTTTGGCGATTTTATTGATGTTTCCGAGTATTGTAAAAAAGTTTTTTTTATTGGTTGGAAGTCTGATGTGAGTGATGTTGGCTTCGTTAAGTTGATAGACCATGATGCCACCATTTGAAATCACGATAGGTTTGAAATCTGATTTTTTTAGTGCCTTAGCAATATCTATTGTACCACGTTCTACACCGCCGCTTTGTAAGGCGGGAAGAATTTGCATTACTACAGTTTTGTCCGCGGTAGTTTTTCCTGGGGTAGTTTTTTTTTCAATTTCTGTCATTTTACGATCGTTTCTGTCCGCTTAGCGCCTGTTGAAATAATGGATGCTTTTACGGTGCATAATTCCTCAATTCTTTTGATGTATGCCACAGCTTTTTGTGGCAGTTTTGCGTAGGACGTAATGCCGGCTGTAACTTCTTGCCAGCCATCCATTTCTTCATAAATTGGTTCGATCTTGCTCCAGAGATTGATGTTTTGTGGAAAGTAATCGTAAGTTTTTCCGTCGATTTTGTATGAGGTGCAGATTTTGATTTTTGTAAATCCGTCCAACACGTCTAGCTTTGTTAGGGCTATTTCTTTCACTGAGCAAAGTTGAATTGCCTGCCTTACTAAGGCTGCATCGAACCAGCCGCAGCGCCTATTTCGACCTGTTACTGTGCCAATCTCATTTCCTTTAACGCGCAATAATTCCCCTGTTTCATCATTTAACTCTGTTGGGAATGGGCCTGATCCAACCCTCGTAGTGTAGGCTTTGATGATGCCTAATGTTTTGGCTAGACTCTCCATTCCTAGACAGGATCCGAGTGACACTTGTCCAGATATTGTGTTAGAAGAAGTGACGAAAGGAAAGGTGCCGTAAGAGACATCTAGAAGCGCTCCCTGAGCGCCTTCAAACATCACTTTTTTGTATGATTTTAGTTTTTTTGCGATCTCAAAAGATGGTTTTGAATATTTTAAAAGTTCGTTTTGTATAGGCTTTAATTCTTCAGAAATTTGTTTTACGGTGATGAGTTTTGCTCCCAAGCTTTGGCGTAAAAGATTGTGATAGAAAAGTAGATTTTCTACACGTTTAGAAAAAACTTCCTCATCGGTGAGATCGCAAATACGAATGGCTCTACGGCCGGCTACGTCTTCATATGCTGGTCCAATCCCTCTTCCTGTTGTTCCAATTTTATCCTCACCTTTTTTGTCTTCCAGTAGTTGATCAAGCTCACGATGAACCGATAAAATTAAGCAGGCGTTATCTGCGATAGTAAGATTTTCTGGAGAAATTTTTATTCCTAGATCTTGTAATTTTTTAATCTCAGAAAATAGTGCAATGGGATCGATGACTACCCCACTTCCAATTACAGAAAATTTTTCACGAATTATTCCTGATGGGAGTAGGCTTAACTTGTAGACTTCGTTTTCGATTTTTATGGTGTGACCAGCGTTATGTCCGCCTTGAAAACGAACGACCGCATCAAATTCATCTGCCAAAAAATCGACAATTTTTCCTTTTCCTTCATCGCCCCATTGTAGGCCGATTATTGCTAGATTAGCCATTTTTTTGTAGATTGTCGTAATAGTTTTTGATTTCTTTTCTTCTTCGCAGATTGGCGATATGTTGTTCAATCGAGAAGGATTTACTGCAGTATGGACAAGAGATTGAGCTATTCTGACCCATGTTTAAGTAAATCGCTGGATGCCCTGAAGACTGATTTGTTGAATCTCTACTACCATCACACATGACCTTTTTCGAGCTTACATGTAGAACGTCAAGAGGATTACTAAGTTGATTTAATTGGTGGCTCATATTTTTAAAACTCTTCAAATTCTAAATATCTAAATCTTAAATTTCGTTCTACTTACCATACCAAAGTCATTTGGACTTTGGTATATTTTTATGCCGCATGAGCGACGTACTGTCGTTGTGGAGAACCTAGATATACCAGAGCAGAAATGTTTAGTTTCAACAGTGCTTATGTAAAGTTTCATCTCGCTTTGCGTAAGTGCTGCTTAAGTAAATCTGGTATGTGCTCAAATTAATAATGAAGACTAAATGAAATTCCTGGTAATATTTTTTTCAGCAACCTTTTTGTGCGTTAGTGGCGCATTTTCCGCTGTTAGTGATTGGCATGAGGAAAAAAGTAAGGGTGCTAGCGTAAGGCTTGAAGCAAGTATTTATACTGTAAATCAAAATGAATCTAAGACCAATAAAATAGCGGCTGCACTGCATTTTAAGATTGCGGATGGTTGGAAGATGTATGGCAATGATTCTGACAGTATGGGTATGCCGCCAGTTCTAGATTTTACTGGTTCTACCAATTATTTAAATCATCAGATTTTTTGGCCAAAAGCAGAAATTGTTGAAGAAAAAATTGGTGATGAATTGTTTCAATATTCTGTTTATCACGATGAGGTAGTAATACCTTTTATAGTTGATTTGAAGGAAGGCGATAAGTTAACCGACTTGTTATTGAGGCTTGAATATGGCCTTTGTAAGGATGTTTGTATTCCAGTTAGTGAAAGTTTTTCTCTCAGTGTTGGTAGCGAGGTAGATCGTACAATTCTACAGCAAATTCGTCAATTTTTACCAAATGAAATTACGGCTAAAATGGGCGCTGTAACAGATGATCTTGTTGTGGATGGAATTCAGAAGAATCAAGAGGAGGGTAATAGTGAGGCCAAAGATACCCCATTTTCTTTAGTGCTGATGTTACTGATAGCGTTTGTAGGTGGTATGATTCTAAACGTCATGCCATGTGTTTTGCCGGTGCTTTCAATCAAATTACTCTCGGTAATTAAGGCGCTTGATCATCACGATTCTGGCGACTCTGATTTTGCAAAATTGGGGCGCATTCGTTTGGCATTTTTATCGACGATTTTAGGAATTCTATTTTGTTTTTTTGTCTTCGCCATTTTCACTTCCGCGATTAGAATTGCCGGCAATTCTTTTGGGTGGGGATTGCAGTTTCAGAATCCTTATTTTCTGATTTTCTTGATTGTCATTTTGACATTTTTTATCTGTAATTTGTTTGGTGTTTTTGAATTTTCTTTCGATCAGTTTTTATCCGCATTACTGAATAAAAAAATTTCCGAGATTGATCAAAAAAATCTGGGGAAGAAATCTGTGAAAAAATCAATTTTTATACCGAATTTCTTGTCTGGAATTCTTGCCGTTCTACTTGCTACTCCATGTTCCGCGCCATTTCTTGGCTCTGCAATTTCTTTTGCTTTGGCCAAGGGTGTATTTACAATTTTTTTGATTTTTCTTGGAATAGGTTTTGGTTTTGCTTCGCCATATTTTTTCCTTTTGATTGTGCCAAAATCTGTGAATTTATTGCCAAAGTCAGGTAGGTGGATGTTACAATTAAAGCAGTTGATGGCGAGTTTTTTAATAGCCACTGTCGCATGGCTAGTCTACATTCTTTCCGACAATCTAGGCTTTATTCCTGCTACTTTAATTGCAGCAGGATCAATCACGATATTGCTTTGTTTGCGGGTTAAATCGCATCTGCTTCGTTATGTTGGAATTGTTGTAACTGTGGTAGTAATGTTTGTTTTACCTGAGGTTTGGAGAGGGCATGAAATTCAAGATCGGGCAAAAGAAGTCGGCTTCTATGATTCTATTTGGTATAAATTTGATGAAATGGAAATTGCTCGTCAAGTTGCTCAGGGAAAGGTTGTGGTGATTGATGTTACTGCTGATTGGTGTATTACTTGTAAGTTCAATAAAATCAGAGTTTTTCATGACGCAAAAATAATGAAGGCGCTAGATGGAGAAGGTGTTTATGCGATGCGTGCTGACATTACAAAGCCAAATATTGCGGTAATGGCATTCATGAGTAAGCATAATCGTTTTGCCATTCCGTTTAATGTGGTTTACGGACCGAATGCAAGGAGCGGCTTACTAACAAGCGAGTTCTTGAGCAAGAAAGAGCTACTTTCTATGATTGAAAAAGCGAAATAATTTATTTTAAACATGACAGATCTTACAAAATTAAGTATTCGCGAAACTGTTTTTGGATTTAAAGCCAAGAAATTTTCCAGTACAGAAGTTACGAAAGCCTACATTGCGGAGATAGAAAAGAAGAGGGATCTGAATGCGTTCATCACCGAAACTTTTGATCTAGCGCTTGCACAGGCAAAAAAATCTGATGAGAAAATTTCTGCAGGGTGTGGTGGGGATTTGGAAGGAATTCCTCTCGGAATCAAAGATTTATTCTGTACCAAAAATGTCCGCACAACCTGTGCCTCCAAAATGTTGGCTGATTTTATTCCAACATATGAATCGGCAGTAACTCAAAAACTTTTTGATGCTGGAGCGGTCATGCTAGGTAAGACGAATATGGATGAGTTCGCTATGGGTTCTACTAACACCAACAGCTATTTTGGTCCGGTAATCAATCCCTATAAAAAAAATAATTCTAATGAAGACCTAGTTCCCGGGGGCTCGTCTGGTGGTTCTGCTGTAGCGGTCGCGGCGAATCTTTGTGCCGGTGCAACAGGTTCTGATACTGGAGGATCCATTAGGCAGCCAGCATCTTTTACAAATATTGTTGGAGTAAAGCCAACTTATGGAAGAGCTTCCAGATACGGTATGGTTGCCTTCTCCAGCTCGCTTGATCATCCAGGAATTTTTGGTAGAGATGTTTATGATGCCGCTCTTTTGCAGCGTGTTATTTCCGGTTTTGATGATCGAGATTCGACATCTGCTAATGTTTTAGTTCCTCAATTTGAAAAACTTCTTAACTCTGATATTAAGGGTAAAAAAATTGGTATTCCGAAAGAATATCATGTGGATGGAATGCCGGATGAGATAACGCAGATCTGGTCTTTGGGTAAAGAGGCTTTGAAACAATGTGGTGCTGAGTTAGTAGAAATATCTTTACCGAATACTTCTTATGCTGTGCCAACTTACTACGTAATTGCCTCTGCGGAATGTTCATCCAACCTTGCTAGATATGATGGAGTGAGATATGGTCTGAGAATCAGTAAAGGAGAAAATGGAGAAAGTTTATCGCTTAATGAGATGTACGAAAAAACCCGTGCTGTAGGTTTTGGAGACGAAGTGAAGAGAAGAATTTTAATCGGAACCTACGTTCTTTCCGCCGGATATTTTGATGCTTACTACAAAAAAGCTCAAAAGGTTAGAAACCTTGTTTTCCAGGATTTTGCAGAGGCGTTTAAAAAGGTTGATGCGATTCTAACTCCCGCCACTCCAAACGCCGCCTTTCCAATCGATAGTTCAAAAGCTATGGGATCTTCAGATCCGGTTAAAATCTATCTCAATGATATTTTTACAATTCCAGCCAACCTTGCTGGAGTGCCTGCGATATCAGTTCCTGCTGGTTTTGATAATGAAGGATTGCCAATAGGTTTGCAAATCATCACTAAGCATTTTGATGAACAAACCATGTTTGACGTGGCTCTTGCGATTGAGGGGCGTCTTAAACCCAGATCCGTCATTAGAACCCATCCATAATTTCTACTAACCCGCGCCAGACAAGGTCAGTTTGTTCCGCTTCCGATGCTCATGTATCACTGATACATTCCGCTTCGGTTCTCACAAACCAACCCTGCCTGACGCAGGTTAGCGAAATTCTGAATAATTCTAATGACGGATCTGGGTTTTAAAAAATCAAATTCTTAGGATGGATGATCTGGGCTTAATCGCGATGATAAGGATGGTTGGTGGTGATTGTGAAGGCGCGGTAGAGTTGTTCTATCAAGATTGAACGTACCATCAGATGGGGCAGGGTGATTAGGCCTAGTGATAGTTTTAATGATGCCTTTTCTAGTACGAATTTAGAAAGGCCATCTGCTCCGCCGATTACGAATGTAAAATCGGAAGATCCATTAACTGCATAATCTGATAAAATTTTCTCAAAAGCGCGACTGCTGAATTGTTTGCCATGTTCATCCAAAGCGATAAGTTTTGAAGAAGGTCTCAAGGTCTTGAAAATCAAATCCCCTTCCAATTCTTTTATCTTTTCAACTGAGAGATTTTGCGAATTTTTTAATTCCAACTCTTTCAACGATACCTTCCATTTCATTCGCTGCAAATAGGTTTCAAACACTGCTTTGTGTGGCGAATTTTCAAATTTTCCGATTGATATTATCGTGATTTTCATCTTGGAATGAGGCCAACCGAGTCGGTTTGTTCTTTGCGGAATCGCTCCAATTTTTTATCAAGATTTTTGTCAGATAAAGCGAGTATTGAAATTGCTAGAAGTGCAGCATTTTTTGCTCCTGCTTCACCGATAGCTAGGCATGCAACTGGAATTCCTGCTGGCATCTGAACAATTGAAAGCAGGCTGTCTAACCCTTTTAAGGTTTTACTTTCAATTGGAACGCCGAGAACAGGGATGTCGGTTATTGCTGCTGCCATTCCGGGTAGATGTGCTGCTCCACCAGCTCCGGCAATGATGATTTTTATCCCTCTTTCTTTTGCGGATTCGCAAAATTCAACAAGTCTTTTTGGGGTTCGGTGCGCTGAAACGATCTTGGTTTCGTAAGTTATTTTGAATTGCTCAAGTATTTCACAGGTATGCTTCATTGTAGCGAAGTCTGACTCGCTGCCCATGATGATTGAGATGGAGGGTTTTTTCATAAAAATCTAAGGTTTAGTAAATCCACATGAAAGATCAGGTTGAATAAACGCAGCCTTGTCACTTCCTGAAGCTATTATAATTTTCAAGCCATCATTGCAAAACATGGAGGCATTACCTTCTGCGCCCATGCAGTAGGATCCAAGCGTGCAATGCTCATGGGTACCATTGTTGTGACGATCTTCCTTTGAGCCATGACTCATATTTTGATTAGGATGAAAATCATTTTGAAAATTATATGACCATGTCCAGTAATCATGGTAGCATGTTCCGCACATCCCAATAAAACATTTGCAGCTATATTTTATATAAGCCTCACAATAAGTTCGATAGCTAGCTTCAAAACTACCATAAATGCCTGATGATGCGGTGCAATCCCTGCAAGGTTTGCACCCGTTGTAAACCTCGTAGTTTGCTCCTAAGTCGCCGTTATCCTTGCATGTTGCCTTAGGGTTGAGAGTGCTTCTATCGGTTTTTGCGTTTGGATTTATTTTATCTCTTCCGCAATTGTGTGACACAGATACTAGATCTTGTTGTTCGTGTGTGAATGCATTACCGCTACCTTCAGCACAAGAAAGATTATCTATTGTCTCATCAATTTCTTTTAACCCACTTTCTGGGATTTTTGGATAAAGGGTGTTATCCTCGTCGGATCTAACACCATCTCCAGGTCGTAATGATTTACAATATTTTTTACATTCTTTTCCTGGGCCATCAACGTAGGATTTTTTTACAGGGTCGTAGGCGCGCGACGGTGATTCTTTAAAATAAAATTCGTCGATATTTTGTCCGAAATCTTTTTCTTCGCAGTAAAATGTTTTGATTGGTGCAATTCCTTTATCATTTTGAGCGAAGCCTGGTTTACAGGTTCCACCAATTAGTACTAATTTTTCACTGAAGTAGTCATAAACCTGTCCATCTGCTTTTCTCATGCGATTTGCTGTTGAGTTAACCGCAAAGGTTGCGCCGAATCCAAGAGGTAAAAGAGATAAATCAGTGATAACTTCTGGCTTGTTGTAAATCGCATTAGATCCCGGAACCTCACCTTCATTGGTTGCGCACATTGGTACTGGATAATCCCACCTTCTTGTGTCTGGGTTGCAATATCTACCGAGGATATAATATCCATTATCTCTGTTGGGAGAGTATTGAGAAGCGTTGTGGTAGGATGCGCTATTTGGCGAGTAGCTGTAAGTCCATTTTCCGAAATCAGTTGGATCCCATTTTATCTGTATTTTACCTTGTTTTTTACCTTGTTTTTTAGTTGGATGTTCAGTGATCCCAGCATTAATTCTTGGGTCATCTAGACTACCGGGACACTTCGTGATACATGACGAAGAAAACTCTGTCCAGATAAATACGCTTTTATTTTGTATGATCACTGATTGGCATGTTCGTTGTGGTCGCCAGTCCTTTGCTGGATAATTACTAGATGTTAAGTTTTGAAGCATCACCTTGTTATCGGAAATGAATTTTTGGTTATAATCTTTTCTTACTTCCGCTTTAGTTATTTCGCCCTTATAGGAGGTTACTTGTTGTGCGATATTGTACTTTTGGCTTTCCTCGTCGAGTTGTGATATTAGGTTTTGATAGAATAGGATTTTCTTATCCATTTCTTCAATGTCTTCTTCAGGGATAATTCCGTATTTGTTTTTGTATGGAGGATATCCCGGAACTAAATACTTAATTTTTAAATCCTCATTGTCGACACATCCAGCGTGATTCACAAGGAGCTCTCCTGCAAATGGCACATCCTCAGCCTTAGCCCATGTTGAATATCCAGTGCTTGAGTCAGCTAGTGAAATTGCATCGCATGAGCTAACACATTTGTCTTTTACTTCCTGCCAATTTCCACGATGGTCACAGACTCGTGTTGGAGGAGGGCTGTTGAGCTTTTGGAAAAATCCAAGTGATTCGTTACAAACTCCCTCAGCAGTTGATTCCTTTGGATCGAAAGCAGATTTTTCTCCGTTTGTTGATGTATCACTGCGCGATGCTGATGTTTCACTGCGCGATGCTTTTGTTTCCTTCGAGAAGCTTGCTCCTCCGGAAAGTTCCCACAATTTCCACGCATCCGAATCGGATTCGCTTGTAGGTATAGGAGGATTAACGGGTGGGCATGTTATTCTTACGCAAGGATCAAATACTTCGAGATATTCACCCAGTTGATTGCAAGATCTCGTTGGTGCCGTTCCTCCTACATATGAGTTATTATTAATTCTCATGAATTCTGATATGTGTGTATTTTTTATCGATGCCCACTCTGTTCCTACGTCATCCAATGTTTTTGGATCGATCCAAGATCCTGCGACCTTGTAACCAGGAAGGCATTTCTCAAAAGTATTTTTACTTGTTGAATTTGTTCGTTCGAAAGCCACTTCCAAGAAATCACTTGTTTTAGTAAAGGCTCTCCATTCTGCGAATCCCTCTCCTCTTCCCATGTCGTCCCCCATTTCATTACGCGAATATTTTTCAATGTGATATTGACCTTCTCCACCTCCTAATGTGATAGGTTCGAATGCGCCTGCGATTACAGCTGGGCAGGTGTAGCGTTCGCAAATAGGCTTGGCACCAATCCAAGTAGGGTTTCCATTTTGTACAACGCAATTTGCTTTTGGTGAAATTGGTTTTCCGGTATCGTCAGATTGTTCTCGCCAGAATCCTTTACACTCGCCCACGACATTGTTCATTCCGGGAAGGGCGTATCCGAATTCGGCATGGCCTAGAATTTGAAAGAGTGCACCTATCGGAGAGTCTGGATCTTTATTCTCTGTACGGAATTGATGCGTTGGATGGACGCACCATGAAGTGTTGTAAGATGAGGGGTTAGAGCAATATTTAGCTGAAGGATCAGGTAACCGTTTTAGATTGAGTGATTTTTTAACATATTCGGGATAATAAGGATCAGATGACCAATATAGATTGAGTGATTTTTTAACATATTCGAGATCATAAGGATCATGCTGGTTTTTATTCGGGTTATAGTTGACAGGATTGCAGGTTTTTAATGTTGGCATTTCTATACAGAGACCGGCTTCGTGCGGGGTTTCTTCCCTTCGAATTCTACCTTCTTTGTATCGGATATCTGGATTATATTCTAGACAGATACAGTTCGGAGCCTTCCCGCCATCGTTGCAATTTGTGTTTGGATTGCCGTCGTCTTTCTCATATGGGCTATTTGGATCTAACTCGCATCGTCCGAGTAAATTATTGGCCATGCCATGTGCTACGACTTGTCTAGTTTTTCTTTCAAATCCAGAAACTATGCAAAGCTCGTTAAACCATCCATATAAATATTTATTACCTTCGAGGTTGTTAGGGTTTGGATTAATCACGTTCGCACCCTTCATGGTGATTATGCCTTTTTTTGCATTACATACCGGCAGTAAAGTTTGTTCGCATTTGAGTTTCAGATGTTCAAATGATGTGACTGGTTTTTGTTCAAATCGTGCGTTATTCAGATTTATTTCATTTTGTATGCATTCAATATTGAGTTGGCTACATTCATCCCTCTGCACCCCTATTTTATAGCGTTCAAGGTTGAGGCTGGTTGTTATTTTGTCAGGATTTTTGTTGTCGAGTTCTATTGCGCTTGTGCATAAATCATCTCCCTTATCCTCACAATTCTCATCGATGTTATTTGCGCCAGGTGTAACGAGGAAACGAATTGCAATTTTGGAGTTGTTGAATGTGTTAATGGGTGTTGTGGGTTCTGAGACGACTACCCTTCTTGGTTCCTCTGGTCTTAGATTGGTAGGAAGAAAATTGTGTAATTCTGGTAATTTACGATTTACACACTCAATTCGGATTGGATCTATGTAGGCGCCACCGTAGTCTTTAACGCGACGATAAAGGCAGAATGTCGGAATTTTTGCAGAATCATCAAACTCTTTTCTAACAAAAACTTCTACACTGTGCGCGTTCGTACCATCGCCGGAAGTTGCAGTTGCGTAAGATCCTTCGGGGCTAGGTGTTTCATATCCGGTCTGGTCATAGATCAGAGAGAGTTTGTAAGTATTTTTTACGAATCCTATTTCAATTTCAGGGTAGTGAAAATCGGTTGCTCCAAAATCTCCATCTTGGTTGAATGGAGAAGTTGCGCCCCCCTTTTTAACTCTGGAATTTAAGATGGTTACCGGTGGTATAAATAGTCCGTAAGAATTATCTTTATTTGCTAAAACATAAAATCTTGGGGGAGCAATTCTTAGTTTTACCAAGGAAGCTTCTTGTGCCGCAAAAAATTCTCCGTCTTTAGACAGGTATCCGCGATTTTCTGTGTCCGGCTTGCCTTCAAGATGCACCACTCTAGCTGATGGAGGATAGTGTTCCATTGCATCAAGAATGAATGGAATTTTTAGTGCAGTGCGCCATCTGCTTAGTGAGCCTTTTTTTGCATTACTGTCAAATCCATCGCATACCCCCTCATTATTATTTTTACCGGAAACGCAAGTTTTGTCCCCGAGTCTCTCGGCGCTATTTAGATAAATTGGTGAATATGCTGTAGTGCCTTTAACATCAATGAAAGCTACTATTTGTCGTCCATATTTTACTGCTCTGACTCGTAGATATTCATCAATCGTTCTCATGCATTCGAGCTTAAAATCTTTTGATGCAGGATTGAATGTATCATCGTCAACCGTGTCACCATCTGCAGCGGCGCCGATCATTATTGCTGGGGCTCCGATGGGAGATGCTACCGCTATCATGGTGGATATTACTCCACCAGTATCTTTCATGATTTCTTCTTTTGCTTCACAGGCTTTCGGATTGTTGTCATCGATTGTTAGCGTGGTGCAGACATCTTCTCCGCACATTTGACTTGCGCATAATCCGAATGCGCAAGTAACTGCGCATTCTCTTCTGCCGCAAGCGTCTGCAGGAGGAAGCGAGGCAAAGAAGTTTTTAAAACGTAAACAGATTGTAACGTCGTGAGTGGCGTTTCTGTCGGAGAATTTTGTGCTAGCGTAGCCTCTGTAATAGCCGGCATAATCAGCAATTGGTTTTGTGCTAAGTCCTTCATTTCCGCAGAGGAATAAGACAGTTGGACCGCGAAATCCGTTTCTTGTAGCATCGCACATTCCTGGAGACCTTGCGGAGTTTGGAGGTAATGCTGAGTGAAAATATCCAAGTGATAATTCTGGAATTGAACCAAACCCAAAATTGATCTCGGGTGTTTTGATTTCTCTTCCCCATGTGTCCTCCGTTAGCCCGGTCCCGATTCCTTCCCACATATCCTTACTAAAAGGATTTAAGATGAGCGCCTTCTGATTTTCTGGTTGGCCATATTGCATATTAGATGGCGTGTAACATAACCTGTCCACAGCCTTTGTTTTGTAATATTCATTGTCTGACTCATTCATTGAATACATATCTCTGTATCCTTTATCGTCACTGTGCTCGTCCCTGTAAGACGTTTTCCTAGGCATTGGGCGGTAGAACCAGGCGTCAGTTAAGTCGTCATTTAGACTTATGGCATCCTCCTCATTCTCTTTTTTGTCGCTGTTCATAACGCATTCCGGAATTTTATTATTGTTAGAATCTCCGCAATCGATCGTTTTATAACAATATCCGTTAAAACATTCGGAGCCTGGCCCGCTTTTGTTGCATGCTAGATTGGGGTTTTCCGGATTAGGTTCATTTGGCTTTAAGCAGCGATATTGTTTTGTGATTATTGCAGGACATGTGACCTGTTCACACATGAGTTGATCCAGATTTATGTCAATGCCGAGGGTGAATCGTCTTTGATATAAATCTAAATATTTACCGGCGTGTAAACCTGTACTGTCACGTCTTTTTACATTATCAGTTTCATCAATTCCGCAGTGATCTGTTGTTGGTTTACATTTGTGGATATTGCAAAATTTGTTTTGTTTTCTGTATGGAATGTATCTCAGTTGCTCTTTGCTGAAGTCGTAACATTTGGTGTTTGTTGCGTCGCAATATTGTTTTGATTCGTCAGAATAGGTTGATTTCGACATCTCGATCAACTCATCTACTGTCAAAAAATTACAGCCCATAGCTCTACAATTTGCTGATTCTCCCGTTGGTTTTGGATCGTTGCCAATTTTGGATGATGTGATTTGGTGACACATTGGGTTAACGCAATTATGATCTTTGAACGGTGTGACTTTTTCATCTGTGCAAAATTCAACGCAGTCAGTGTTGTGAACGGCGTAATCAATTCCATATTTATATGGTGGTTTGCGTTCCGGATTTGGATTTGGAGTAGATTTGCATGTGTTTACGCAGTTTCGTCCTGGACGAGCAAAGGTAGGAAATCTTTGCATATTGCATTCTTTTTCTTTTCCTTTAGGGCAGGGCTGGGTATGATCGCACAGGGTTAGATCAATTATGTCGGCACACTCAACACGATGCTTTAGATTCGGATTTGCCTTGCAGGTTGGAAGCAATTTTCCGTTGATGGAAAAGAGGCAATTATTTCCTGGTTGCGCCAGTTCCGCATCTGGTAAGTCACCGCAATCTCTCAGCATGCAATTGATACCGGGTTTTTCGAGTGGCTGAGGTGGTGTGGAACAATTTTTGATACAGTTTTTGTTGGCAAA
The DNA here is from genome assembly GCA_945900795.1 of Rickettsia typhi. GTDB lineage: Bacteria > Pseudomonadota > Alphaproteobacteria > Rickettsiales > UBA1997 > UBA2645. Next base: position 22,491 of record CAMDJN010000013.1, read on the forward strand.
TCTTTGATCTTCAGGTAGAGTTGAGCAGTTAGGTAAGTCGCTTGGATCCTTACAATTAAAGAGATGGATGTTTCTCCCAAAAGAGTTTGTGCAAAGCGGAACAATTCTATCGTTGAGTCCGTTAAGACAATTGATGCCAGGCTTCGCATCCTTTAATGGTTTGAAATCGACACAGTTTGGTAATGCGGAGCTGACCACGTAAAGACAATTGATGCCAGGATTCGCTACCGTTAATGGCCCAAGATCGATACAGTTTGGTAATGTGCACTCTATTCCTGGATTGTCTTTTGGTAGTGCGGGATTTGGGCATGGGCGTAAGGTGCAGTTGACCCCGGGTTGATCATTCTTATCTAGCGGTTTTTTGCAGAATGGTAACAAGCAATTTATTTCAGGTCGATCATCTGGTGAACGAATGTTTGGGCAAAATGGTAGCATACAGGTCTTATTTACCACCTCTCCCTCCGGTCTTGTACCATTTTCTGCTGGCTTGCTACATGTTGGAAGTAAACAATTGATTCGAGGCTCATCCGTTGGTTGAGAACAGAGCGGTAAAGCGCAGTTCAAACCAGGCTGATCATCTATGGCAAGTTTTGGACGTGAACAATGTGGGAATGAGCAGGTCTTTCCAGGAATATCATCTGATGTTAAAAGTGAAGGGCAGGGCAGAAGTGAGCAATTAGTTTCGGGAAGGTCGCCCTCTTCTAATGGTTGGCCACATTTCTGTAGGAGACAGTTTATCCGAGGTCGATCAGTATCTTTCAGTGGTTGTGAACAACTTGGAACATTGCAAGTTATCTGAAAATTTGCTGATGATGGGTAAGAAACAGTGGAACAATTAAGTAGGCAGTTTGAGCCAACAGATTGTGATCCTGAGGGAGGAATATCGCACGGATTTAAGGTGCAAGTAAGGCCAAGATTACTATTGGCATTTGATCCGGGACAGATGGGCAATAAACAATTTACACCGAATATTTGTTTTGCGCCGCTAGGTAAGGTAGCACAGGAAGGAAAGGATTCTTTTGCGGATATTTTGTTAGTGTAAAAAAATAACAATAATCCAAAAAATATGGCGCAGAGAATTGTTGTGCAAAGCCTTGTTGTTACTGATCTTGGTTCTGTAGATCTGCAACTTATCATCAATCTTTATTGTGATGATTTAGCAAAATTTTTCTTTCCTCATTCTCAAGGTTGCGATCAGTCATTATTGTGATTTCAAGATAGTTTTTTTGCAAAAATTCTTCTGCGATTTCTGGCCATTCAATCAATGAAATTCCATTCGCAATAGATTCAAAAAATCCGATATTTTCTAATTCATTAATATTTTTTATTCGATATAGATCGAAGTGAAAAATCTCACAGATTTTTGTTTGGTAAGAGTAAACCAGATTGAATGTTGGACTCAAGACTTCGACTTTTTTCTCCATCAAGCTATTGATAAAGTTTTTGGCAAAAAAACTTTTACCAACACCTAGAGTTCCTCTAAGGCCGATTATGTCTCCCACTCTACTTTCCATCGCAATCTTTTTTGCAAAATTTGCCATCTCCTCCTTGTTGTGAATCGTAATTTGTTTCATGATTTTGAACCGTTTTCTAGAGCGTGTCTTTAAATTCATTGTCTCGATTTGCAGGCTATTTTTCTCAGATTCCAAGCAACAATTTTTTTGGAATAGCGGGTTATTTTAAAAAAAATTTGCGATGAAAGGTGAGAAAAAGAGTCGCAAAGCGAGGCAATTAGATTCTCTAACCAATTTGAATTTAAAGACACGCTCTAGAATGAAAGTAAAATTCCGCTTAAAAAAACATAACCCTGATTATCCCTTACTTGTCTTTGACTGTTAGCTATACTGCCCTGATTAATAAGGTCGGATGATGATGGTTGATTAGATCTGAATGCGAATCTTGTTACCTCGAAATAAGGCATCAAATTTTTTTTTAATTTGTAGTCGAGCCCAAGAGAGATAGCTTGGAAATCATTGTTTTGAAATTTACTGCGAAGTCCAGTAAGACTTGTGGCAGCTGGTCCGATTTGATAAGCAATCCCAGCGCTGTAGTAAAAGGGATTGTCGAATTTACTTACAATTTTTCCTCCCATGGCATTGCAATTTTGTGCTGCTAAAGGCGTGGATTGATCATATTCGCAGGAATAGATTCCATTTTTTGGTGTAAGCGATTTTCCCCATGATCCGTATGAGGCACCGAAGCTGAAGCCAAAATACTCAATGGTTGAGGCAATGTCATATGAAGATAAATCATTTCGTTCTACGCCGAATTGTGATTTAGAATTTTTGACCTCTCCCTTCTCTCCGGTTGCAGAAATGGCGAATCCAAGATTGTCGAAATATTCTGAATAATTTGCGCCGAAGCTGACAATATTTTGAATGCGGATTGCGTTTACATCTCGAACTGTATTTGCTGTAAAGCCGCGATTGTTGCTGTTTGGTGCATAACTGATTCCGAGTTGTAATCCCTCTATTCTTGGTGTGTAATAACTAATTTTTGTAGCATCTTCGACACCGTCAAAACTGTCATCTTTTAAAGCACGAAAGCGGCTTTTGTTAAAATTATCATAGCCCTCACGTCTTGATTCTGTTGACCCTGTGTCGTTGTTATAAAAACTTTTAGCATAGCCACCATGTCCAATTGGCGATTGAGGAAGTAGAATAAAATTAGGAAGTTTTATGTTGGAGCATGATGTACTAAGAGCTCCACCGCTACATGGTGAATTTGTACTTTGTGACGAATCGGCTAGTATTGGAAGATTTACATATTCCAAATATTTGCCATTAATTCCTCCCGCGCCACGAGCAAAGCGTGCTGGACCGACTTTCATTTTTTGGTTTACAGCAAAATAATTTCCGACCTCAAAAGTTCCTCTAAGAAAACTTACCGGATCTTTCGCTGAAATAAAAATTTGATCTAGATTTGGATTCTCGTTTCTCCTTACTGAATTCACATTGAACTCAGCCTTGGCGGTGAGCTCATATTTTGTCTCACGATCAGATGTATGTTTTTTTTTGATGCCGGTTTTGAAAAAAAATTGTGAATCATTTCCTATTTGCCTATCTTTTTCAAAATGATTTTTGCTAATTCCGTCAGATAAATTTTTTTGCTCAAAAGATGAAGATTGATTTTGCGATGAAGCGGAAAAATTGCTGAATCCGTTTACTAAAAAATAAGGAGATTGCGTTGTTTGTGCTAGAGCTAGGCTAGTGCAACAACAGAGAAGAATAGGAATTAATGATAGGATGATTCTCAAGTTCATCATTAAAAGATTGTGAAAAGGATTTGAAGTTAAAAACTAGATCTGCAGTTTTGCTTTGGAATACTCAATTCAACTATACCCAACCAACTTCAAGAAGTTGATTGGGTATAAGTTTTTATTTTGTACGCGACACGAGTCGCGCCCCCCAAAGATTAAACAACTTGCGGGGATCCCCGATATACCGAATCTGATAAAATAGATCGGTATGTTGAATCAGATTCGGTATACTTGTCAACTTCTAGCAAAAAATAATTATATGGCAAAAGAAACGACGGATAACAGTTTTAAAAAAGATGTAATAGAATCAAGCAAGGTAACGCTTGTGGACTTCTGGGCGCCATGGTGTGGACCATGTCGTCAATTATCCCCAATCGTTGATGAGGTTGCGGAAAAAATGACGGAAAAGCTCGAAGTATTTAAATGTAATATTGACGAGAATCCGGAAACTCCTTCACAGTTTATGGTTCGAGGCATTCCAACTTTAATTCTTTTTAAGAACGGAAAAGTCGTTGATACCAAGGTTGGATCAATTTCAAAACCTGCTCTTGTTGAATGGATCAACAGTAATTTAGATGCTTGATAGGATTGCTTTTAATAAGAAGCTGATTCTCCAAAAATCTTTAGATTTTTTTTCTAACTCCAGTTCGTTAATTCCAAAAATCGGAATCGAGCTGGAGTTTTTTTTGTTTCATAATTGCGGTGTGGAGCCAGTAAGTAGAACACTTAGAGATGAATTTATATCTGACTTGAAAGGTAGATTATTGCAAGATTTTCATTTTTTTTACGAAGTAGAAAAGGAACAAGGAATTTCTCAGATCGAAATCAAATCCAGTTTTACGTCTGATTTATCTGGTCTTGCGGCTGAAATTGATGAGGTAAAAAAAATTACTCAAACCATTGCTAAAGAAAAAAATTTGATTGCGTCTTTTGCTTCAAAACCATTGGAGAATGATTGCGGTAGCGCTCTACAATTCAATATTTCTCTACATAATTTTGATGGTAAAAATCTTTTTACGGAAGATGAATTCTTACTTAATAATGCAATCGTCGGGCTTCTTCAAAATACCAATCAAATGATGATTTTTTTGGCTGATAAGGAGGAGGATTATTCACGATTTTCTTATGAAGCTAACCGTGAGTTATTCAGGCGTGGAAAATTTACTGCGCCTGTTAATTTGAGTTTTGGCAATGACAACAGAACCTGTGCGATTCGTATTCCTCCAATTTTTGAGAATCACGGAAAGAGATTAGAATATCGCGTGGCAGCTGCTGGCGCTAGTCCGCATTTATCGATGTCGGTTTTATTATTGGCTTTAAGCGATGGGTTATCTGGTGGAGTTAATGCCGATAAACTTGGCTATGACAGGATTTATGGAAATGCTTTTGATGATCGTTATTGTCTAAAAAATCTGTGCAAAAATTTAGAAGAGGCGAAGAAAAGTTTCTTTCAGGAAGATGGATTTATTCAGAAAAAAATTGGGGAATTGATTGTGTAGGAGATTTATTAACAACGGTTACTGTAGTCCCTCAAGCTCTTCCCATCTATCTTCCGCAGATTTTAGTTCTTTCTGAAATTTGGCAATTTCAATTGAGATATGTGCTAAATTAGCTTGGTTGCGATCTTCTGTGTTGCTCAGCTCGTCGCTTAATTCTAAAATTTTTTTCTCCAGATTTTCAATCTTTGTTGGCAGTTTTTCTAGCTCTAGTTTGAGTTTGTAGGAAAGTTTTTTGTCTGATTTTTTTTGTTCATTACTGGATTGATCATTATTTACAAAAGCTTCGTCGCTATTTTTTTCGGATGATTTTTTCTCGGATTTAGCAGCAATTTTATACCTGTTTTTGTAGTTAAAATAGTCGCTGTAACCGCCAATATGGTTTGTAATCGTGCCATCATCTTCAAACGCTAAGATGCTTGTTACTACATTGTCTAAAAAATCACGATCATGGCTAACCACGATCAGTGTGCCTTTGTAGGCCACGAGATATTCTTGTAGCATGTCTAGACTATCCATATCCAGGTCGTTTGTTGGCTCGTCAAGAATCATAAAATTTCCTGGATTTGCCAAAGTTTTTGCTAGAAGAAGTCGGTTTTGCTGTCCACCGGACAAGGTTCCGGCAAGCGTTCTGACTTCTTTTGGATCGAAAAGAAAATCCTGCAAATATCCGCAAACATGTTTTGTTTTTCCGTTTGGAAGTTGAACATAATCAGATCCGCTTTCGCATAAAATTTCCTGAATCGTTGCGTCTTTTCTGATCTCACTGCGTCCTTGATCGAAATAAGAAATATCCATATCTCTCGCTGGCTTTACCGTTCCGGAATCTGGCTGTATTTCTCCCAACATTAGTTTGAGGAAGGTTGATTTTCCTGAGCCGTTTTTACCAATGATGCCAATTTTTTCACCGCGTATGATTTTACTCGAAAACTTTTCAATCAAATTTTTTCCGCCAAACCCTTTGCTAACGTTGTTCAAACTGATGATTACCTGTGGCGCGTCTTCTTCAATTTTATGTCCTTCAATATGAATTTTTGTTTTGTTGGCATGAACAAGTTTTTTTTGCGCTGCTAACTTCTCGCGCAACTCTCCCAAATAATGTAGCCTTCCAATATTTCTCTTTCTTCTTCCCGTAACTCCGGTTTGTAACCATCCACTTTCAAGACCAACCTTCTTTTGAAGATTTACTAATTCTCGCTCCTCATGTTCGGTAATGCTTTGTGACCATTCGTCAAAATTTTCGTAACCTTGATTATTTACCTTAATGCTTCCGGCGCGCAGCCAAAAAACTTTATTAGAAACTCTCTCAAGAAATTTTCTGTCGTGGCTAATTACTAACAGCGCACCTTGGTAATTACGTAGGTAGTCTTCCAGCCATTGAATTACGTGTAAATCAAGATGGTTTGTAGGTTCATCAAGTAGTAAAATGTCAGGTTCGAGAACTAGTGCACGAGCAAGATTGACGCGCCTTCTTTGTCCGCCAGAAAGATTTTGTGTGAAGGAATTTTTGTCGATTTGGAGATGATCACAAACGATGTCGACTAAGTAAGATTTGTGTTCATCGCTCTTTGGAAGGCCCTCCATAATGAAGTCATAAACAGTAATGTTTGGTGGTAGATGTTCAGTTTGTGAAAGGTAACCAAGAACCTTGTTTGGCATGATCCAACGCTCTCCCGAATCCAAATCAAAGCTTCCAGCAATTACATTCATCAAACTAGTTTTTCCAACCCCATTCTTTCCAATCAAACAAACACGATCTCGAGAAAAAAGATTGAGATCAAGATTTTCAAAAAGTGTTTTTTTGGCAAAAGAAATTGTTGCGCGACGGATGGAGAGAAGAGGGTGAGAGGAGTTGCGCATGAAGGTTATTAAATTAGGTAGGTTTCAGAATTTATTTAAAATCTTCTTTTTACCATTTGATTTACGATGTGGACGAGGGTGAGTTCAATTTCCTAGCGCAACTTTACATCGTTGTTAACCTCAAAAGGTTTACAACAATTAAAGTGCGCAATCATGACCAAAAACTACACTCGGATTTCTCTTTGTGAACGAGAAATAATTTACAAACTCAACCTTGAGAAAAA
>CAMDJN010000014.1 GCA_945900795.1 Rickettsia typhi
TTGCTAAAAACTTGCTGATTTATGAAAGTCAGAAGTGCCATTAGGGCTAGTAAACAGTAGCTTTAGCTACTTTTAATAACAAGGAAAATAATCAAAAAAACTAAAGAAATTTATGAAGAAATTGTTTGGGGATTTGCAACAGCCCCTAATGGTATTGGTTTGCAGGTTTATTTCACTCTTGCTGCCGGACCAAATTACAACACCACTCCTGACGCTTGGCAAAGTGGTAATTACATTTCTACCTCAAACCAGGTTAATGCTTGCGATAGCACCTCAAATAATTTCTACCTCTGCTCTGTTCAGTTAGAAGCTGGATTGATAGCAACGCCCTTTGAACAGAGATCAATTCAGCAAGAGTTAGATCTGTGCCAAAGATATTACGAAAAGAGCTACAACCTCGATGAGGCCCCGGGATCACCAGCATCCTATGGTGTGATGAATTTCTCTATGCAGCAGCTAACCGTCGGTAATTATGTTGAAATCACGTTCCCGTTCAAAACAAGAAAAAGATCTTTACCAAGCGTATCGATCTGGAATGACGCCAACTTAGCTGGGCAAATCACCCTTGATAACGGAGCTGGTTTGTCGGTTGGCGTTGGTGCAAACCAAGTTGTTTACGTGATCTACTACACAAACGCATCAGGAAGATATGCCTGTCGGCATAAATATGCAGCTGATGCCGAGCTATGAACCTCATGAAAATACAAACAATAAAAGAAACCAAGTTTGGTTACAGCGTCAATGATGGTGAGGTTTTTGTTCCTCAGGATAGCGGCAATCATCATTATCGCGAGATTCAGAAATGGATATTGGATGGTGGAATTGTTGAAACAAAAAACCTGCTGTCGGAAGTAAAGTCAGAAAAAATCTCTCGAATCAAATCCATTCGAGATCAGAAAAATGCTGAGCCAATCACTGATAATAAAGCCTTCATGCTCGATGATGACGGCAACAGAACTTCGAAGGAATCATTCTTTCTATTCTACACCAACAGGCATCAAACAAATCCGGCTTCCGATCCAGATTCAATCATTAATCGGGCAATTGATTCAGGAGCGATGCCATATTTTACCAAAAATCTTCAAGGCAATAAAATCACCGTTGAGCTCAACGAAGACATAGCCAGAGCGTTACGTCAAAGCATAGCGACAAGAAATGACAGGAACTACAAGGCTTGTTACGCAATCGAAGCGGCAATAAAGGAAGCAGAAACGACTGATGAAGTCGCAGCCATTTCAGAAGAAATTTCAAACTAACAATAAAATCAGAAAACTATGCCAGAAACTTTCCTACATGGCGTTGAAGTCATCGAAATCGATGATGGTGCACGCCCAATTCAAACAGTAAAATCTTCAGTAATCGGACTTGTTGGAACTGCTTCCAAGGGACCGGTGAATACGCCGACTTTGATTCTTGGATCGCTTTCTGAAGCGGTAAAAATCTTTGGTTCTGATGCGAATTTCAGCATACCATCGGCACTTGAGGGAATTTTCAAACAGGCTGGTGCGATGGTCGTGGTGATCAATGTTGCTGATCCGACAAACTCAACTCATCTAACTGCGGGAGTTCTTGCTCCAACCAAGATCACCTTGAGTGACATTGTTGGTGGCGTTGATGTAACTACTGGAAAATACAAAGGCGTTTCAGCTTTGCTTGCAGCAAGTTCAGAGGTTGGAGTTCAACCAAGAATTCTAATCGCTCCAGGATTCACTCATCAAACTCCTGATGATGGCGGAAGTCCAATTGCCAATCCTGTCGTGACAGAATTGCTTACTGTAGCCGAATCACTTCGCGCAGTGATCATCGCTGACTGTCCAAACACCAATGAAACTGATGCCGTCAATTATGCTAACGATTGGGGATCGGCGAGAATCTATCCGGTCTATCCTTGGGTCAAAGTTCTCAATACCACAAACAACACAATCGCTGAACAACCAGCTTCAGCAAGAGTTGCGGGACTCATTGCCAAATCAGACAATGACCGCGGCTTCTGGTGGTCACCTTCAAACATGGTGATCAACGGCATCGTCGGAATTTCTAAGCCAATTGATTTCGCTTTGGGCGATGCGAACAGCAAAGCCAATTACCTCAATGAACACAACATTGCGACGATCATTCAACAAGATGGCTTTAGGCTTTGGGGAAACAGAACCACTTCTGCCGATCCGAAATGGTTGTTCCTGCAAACACGCAGAACTGCAGACATGATCAACGATTCTCTCTTAAAAACTCACATGTGGGCGGTGGATAGAAACATCACCAAAACTTACATCGAGGATGTTTTGGAAGGGATAAACAACTATCTGCGGCACCTGAAGAGCATTGGCGCGATTCTTGGTGGAGTGGCATTTGCCAACCCTGAGTTAAACACGCCCGAACAAATCGCACTCGGCAAAGTGACCTTCGATTTTGACTTCACGCCACCTTATCCGGCCGAGCACATCACCTTCCGCTCCAAAATGGTGGACGATTATCTTCAGGAAATTTTTAGCTAACCAATAACGGTAACAACATGATCCCAAAAATTCTAAAAAACTTCAACCTGTTCATTGATGGACGCGGCTATGCTGGCAAGGTTGAAGAAGTAAATCTCCCAAAACTCAACATCAAAACTGAAGAATTCCGTGCTGGCGGCATGGACTCCCCAGTCTTTGTGGATATGGGAATCGAGAAGTTAGAAGCCTCTTTCACGCTTCTTGAGTATGACAAAGACGTTCTAAAACAATTCGGACTCGTAAGTGGCAACGCTGCTCAGGTCACACTTCGCGGCGCCATACAAGACGACACTGTTGTCTCATCTGTCATCGTAAAACTGCGTGGCATGTACACCGAAATGGACATGGGCAAAATTTCTGCCGGAGAAAAAGGAACGCTGCAATGCACCTTAGCTTGCCGTTACTACTCACTAGAAATTGACGGAGAAAAACTAATCGAAATCGACATCGACAACATGACCAGAGTCATTGGTGGTCAGGACAAGCTGATTGATGTGCGTAAGGCTCTCGGAATCTAAATGGAGCTCTAAGACTTTATCCATTTAGCAAAATTTTCTTTCTCTACACCTTCGGGAATAAACCATTTTTTGAGCTCAGGATTCCACTTAGCTCCCAAAGATTTAGCCTGATCCTTTTCAGCAAAAGGTACTTCTAAGATTAAACCTTTTGGTGCTGGCTTCTTTTCTAAGAACTCAGGCTCTGCCTCGTTAAAGGCGTGATCAACATTCGGAATTGCAGAATCTTTTATCATAAATTTTATCCATTTTTAACTGAAAAATACCAAGGTAACAAACATGCAAACCATCGAACTACAACATCCAATCGAGCTATCAGGCGAGCTTCACGAGAAGTTAACCATGAGACGCTCAAAAGTAAAAGATCGTCTCCTAGTCGCCAAAATGAAAACCGCCTCCGACGAAGAAAAAGAAATCCGTCTTTTTGCCAATCTCTGCGAAGTAGCACCAAACCTAATCGAAGAGCTTGATGAATCTGACTACGCCAAACTGCAAAACGCCTACCTAAATTTTTTCAAATCAGAGGGGATGTCACAAGAGCCATTATCGTCCTCTCGAAAATAACCCATTGGCAACTCTCTGAAATTTTAGAAATGACGGAGGAGGATTTTGGAGAGTGGTATGAGGTGGCTATCGATGTGGAGAAGGAGTTTGCGAGGATTTAAAGATGATTCGGAATATCCATACTCGCATGCAATATGCGAACTATCTGAACTGCTTTTTTGGTAAGTTGGCGGTAAAAAATAACATGTTTTCCAACGCTAAATTTGTAGTAATTTTCTCGAATCTCATCACAAGCTCGACCCTTATCAGGAGCCTCTGAAATCACCTGAAATATGTCGTCAATTTGCTTGAGATAAATATCGCGCTGCTTGATCCCCCATGTTTCTTTAGTGTAGCGGGCGATGTTTTTTAAATCTTCTTTTGCTCTGACAGTTAGCTGGAAAGTCATGATTATTCTGAATCCAGCTCTTTTTTAAGACCTTTCAGAGAGTATTTAGCCTTGCCACTTTTTTCACCATCAACAAGCGCTTGGCGTAAAGTTGCGAGTTTTGATTCATGATCTTCAAGCAATCTCAAACCTGCTCTGACGGTCTCGCTAACAGAGCCAAAACGACCTGATGTTATTTGCTGCATGATAAATTACTCAAAGTTATTTCCGAGGGAAACGCTGGTATTTTTTTGCATAAAAAACTTTTTTTGATTAAGACTAATTACCATTAGATAATATCTATTGGTATAAGATTGCAATAGAATTAATGACCAACAACACTCACGCCGCTGTATCAATCCTCATTGGTGCTGACTTGGGGAAGTCGTTTAAGGAAAGTTTTGGATCGGCGAGTAAGCAGCTTTCTGCGCTTGGTGATGCGATTAAAAAGGTGAATGGAAAAGCAGCAGAAATTGAGTCATTTAGAAAATCATCACGAGCAACCAAAGAGGCATCGCTCGCATACCTTGAGGCAAAGCAAAAGCTCAATCTCCTAAGCGCAGAAATCAGAGCTACAACTGAGCCTTCAAAACTCTTACAGAATAATTTTCGTAAAGCGGAAATAGCTGCACAGAAAGCTAAAATCGCCTTCATGGAGTCAGCTTCTGCAACTCGTGAGATTGGCAAAGCTCTAGCTGCTTCTGGTGTTAATTTTAAAACTTTTAATGCACAGCAAGAGGCTAGCAACAAAGCTCTAACCGCTCTAAAAAATAGACAGACGGCATTACAAAATAATGCTGACGCAAAATCACAAAACCTCAGCAATCGCTCCAACTATCGCGGTCAAATGTTTGACGCTGTTGCCTTAGGTGGAGCTTTGTATTCTGTGGTCAAGCCAGCGATAGATTTTGAATTTGCGATGGCGCAAGTCGGTGCTGTGACAGAAGAATTGGCTGGATCAGAAGGATTTACAAAACTCACCGCCAAAGCAAAAGAACTTGGAAGAACCACGCAATATACCTCAGCCGAAGCCGCGAAAGCCATGCAGTTTCTTGGTATGGCAGGATTCAACACCAATCAGATTCTTGCAGCAACCCCAGCAATTCTAAACCTCGCAATTGCCGACAACATGGAATTGGCCGAGTCCGCAGAAATTGTTTCCTCTGTTCTAAATGGCTTTGGCATGAGCGCGACAAGATCAGGAGAAGCGGCAGATGTTTTAGCGCAGGCAGCAATTGCCACTAATACCAACGTCCGAATGCTTGGCGAAACCATGAAGTTTGTTGCACCTGCAGCAGCGGCAGTTGGTGGAACTTTACAAGAAACTACCGCGCTTGCTGGAGTCTTAAGCAATGCCGGCATTCAGTCTACCATGGCTGGAACAATGATGCGCTCTGCTTACCTTCGCCTTGCTGCACCAGCAAGAGCCGGTGCAACAGCTCTCGGCAAAATGCGTGATGAGATGAAAATCTCCGCCGAAGAAATGCCTGACGTTGCCAAAGAGGCTTTGCTTGCGCAAACAAGACTAAAAGGTCTAGGAGTAAAAATCTTCGACAAAGGCAAGATGCGCTCAATGGTCGAAATCCTCCGCGACTTACACAACGCCACAAAAAATCTTTCCGATGAGAAAAAATTATCGACGATAAAGGACATTTTCGGCACTTACTCAACATCAGGTGCTCTTGCCATCTTCAAAGGATTTGAAACCGGAAGTGTCGATCAAATCCTCGACAAAATTAATCACGCCGATGGCACTGCCAAACAAATGGCAGAGCGTCTTCAAAACACCACTATCGGCTCATTCAAGGAGTTCGAGTCATCAGTTGAATCAATCGGCATTTCGATCGGGACCACACTTCTTCCAATCTTTAGTTCTTTTGCCAAAGGAGCATCTGAAATTGCTTCAAGAGTGAGTGCTTTGGCAGAAAGGTTTCCGGTCTTAACCAAATATATCGGCGCAACAATTGCTGGTTTGATTGGACTCAAAGTTGCGTCAATTGCAATTGGCTACGCTTTCACTTTTTTGCGCGGTGGATTTTTGGCGGCGCAAGGAGCGTTGTTAGCATTTAGAACCACGCTAACTCTAGTTGGCTTGGCAATGCCAGTTGTCACAACTGCAATCAGAGCGATGGGATTGGCTTTGATCTCAAATCCTATCGGCTTGATCATTGGTGGTATTGCTCTTGCAGCAGGACTTCTGATCACAAATTGGAAGCCAGTTGGAGAATTTTTTAGGAATCTTTTTAGCGGAATTATCGGTTGGGTGCAAACAGCTTTTACTTGGGTTAGTAAGTTTCTAACTCCGCTAAAAGCAGTTGCTGATATTGCTACAAATCTGGTTGGAAAGGCTTGGAATTTTTTAGATGGAGGGAATGAATCGCAAAATCCAACAGCTTCATCAAGCAGCGCTGGCTCAATTGGAAATGTTGTTCGCAATTTTGAGAGTGGAAGCAAAGCAACAGAAAAAACCTCATCGATTGAAACCAACAATATCTCCCAAACCGGCGGAAATAATTCCCGTTCACAAATCACAATCTCTGCGCCAATCACCATTAACAACAGCGGCGGCAACATAGATGAGAAAAAAATCGCCGCCCAGGTGAAAGCTGCACTCGATGAAACTTTCCGCAAACTTTCTGCCAGAAAATTAGCTCTAAACTTTGACTGATCATGCTCGATTCCTTCAAAAACATTGGTGGCAAGCTGAACCTAAACAGCGCGCTTGGCATCAACATGATGATGATCTTGGGCGTTTATCGTTTTGCGATTAGCTCCGCTGCTTACCAAAGCTTAAAGAGACAAAGCGAATATCGTTGGCAGGAGATCAATCGAATTGGTGCTGATCCAGCTTTGCAGTTCACCGGATTTGGAGTGGAAACAATTGAGCTGGAAGGTGTGATTTATCCGCATTTCAAAGGTGGGCTTCGTCAGGTTACTTTGATGCGCGCTCAAGCAGGAATTGGTAAACCATTATTTCTTATCTCAGGAAATGGCAACGCCTTCGGCAAGTGGTGCATCGTCAGAATCTCTGAGAATCAAAGCGTCTTCATGAAGGATGGCGCACCGCTCAAAATTGAATTCAGCCTTAGCCTTAAGCGTTATGGTGAAGATGCTAAGAAAGGTGCCAAAGGAATCATCCAAAAACTTACGCAGGCGCTGTAAGAAACCGTTTAATCGCTTTTTTGATGATAACCTACACAACGAAAGACGGCGATGTCCTGGACTCAATTTGCTGGAAATATTACGGAAGCACCAGTGGCACAGTAGAAAAAGTTTTGGAAGCCAATCGTCATCTTGCCAATCTTGGCGCTGTTTTTGTCGCTGGAGTTAAAATCATTTTACCAGATTTAACACCAGAAGAAGAGCCTGAGAGCGTAAGTCTTTGGTCATGAAACCTGCATTTAAAATCACCGCTGATAAGAAAGACGTCACTGCGTTAATCGCACAAAGGTTGGTATCAATTTCCATCACCGACGAAACTGGACTCGTTTCTGACACTTGCGAAATCCTTCTCGATAATCGTGACGAGAAATTAGAAATCCCGCCACGCGGTGCTGTGCTTGAGATTTCTCTTGGATACGAAAGCAAGCCACTGACCAAGATGGGAAGCTACATTGTTGACGATGTTGAGGTTTCAGCGCCTCCGTCACAAATGCGAATTACTGGTAAAGCCAGCAACACACTCGACAAAAATTTAAGCAAAAAAATCAAAGCACCAAAGAGCAAATCGTGGCATGGCTACACGCTGGTTGGCATCATCATGGCAATTGCCAATGTTCATGGCTTTAAAGGTGTGATCGATGAGTATTTCAAGCAGATTTACGTCTCTCACCTCGATCAAACTGATGAAAGCGACATCTCATTTCTCAATGGCTTAGCCAAGGATTACGGTGCATTCGTAAAGCTTTCACTCGGAAGGCTCTTTTTTAGAAGAGGCATAAGCGTTTCAGAAAGTGGTAAAGAACTGCCAACAACAAAACTCTCTGTCACTCAAATCAGTGATTGGAAACTGCGTGTTTCCGACATGGAAAAATTCGGCAAGGTAATTGCCAAATGGCATAACTTCGCAACTGGAAAAGAAGAAGATGTTTTTGCTGGAACTGGCGATCCCGCTTACAACATGCGATATAAATTCGTTAGTGCTGATAGAGCGCTAGAAGCCGCCAAAACCAAACTCTCTGATTTCAAAAGAGGTGCAGAAAATCTGACATTTTCCACTAAAGGAAATCCATCCCTCAGAGCTGAAAACAAGATCGTCATCACCGACGTCAAATATCTCAAAAACAAAAACTGGATCATCGCAAGCGTGAATCACTCCTTGAGTGACCAAGGCTTCGTGACGTCTATTACCGCAATCATCAAACTAAGCGATGTGGAGTAAAATTAAAAAATCAGAGGAAGGAGAATTTGTTCTCAGCAAGTGTGAACTCGAACTACTTCTGGAGCACGCTTCACAGAAAGGCGCAAAAATGGCTTTAGCTGAGCTCGGTCTTCATGACGAGAATGCGCCAACTGATATCAGGGATTTGCGTGAGCTGTTGAAGGCTTTCCGCATGGCAAAAAAGGACAGTTTTAGAATCCTCGTGAAATGTATTATCATTGGGTTCATGACCTTAATCACTGCAGGCTTTATATCGCTTCTTGGTACTAACATCAAAATCAAATAATACAAAAAACCATGCCACAATTTGGAAGAGCATCAATCGAGAAATTATCCACCTGCCACCCTGATTTGCAGAAGCTTTTCAATGAGGTGATCAAGCATTATGACTGCGTAATTCTCGATGGTTATCGCTCGAATGAAGAGCAGCAAAAGTTCTTCAAGCAAGGTAAATCAAAGCTTCAGGCGGGAGCAAGTAAGCATAACCAAAATCCATCACTTGCCGCTGACGTAGTGCCTTACCCGATTGATTGGAAATCGAAGGAAGGATTTTACCACTTTGCAGGCTTCGTTCTTGGTATCGCTAAATCTATGGGAATTGGAATCAGGTGGGGCGGTGACTGGAACGGAAACAATGATCTCAAAGACCAAACATTTTACGACTTACCACATTTTGAATTAACGCAGGAGTAGCTATGCCAAAAACACAATTTGCAGCGCAGCTCCTGGAATTCTTCAAAGACAATAACGGCAACAATTCTTAAAAGAGATTGGGTGGTTTATATTGCTTGGCGCAAGGCTCGCTGATGAAGCTCGTTTTGTTCTGCTACTCCCTTAATCACACAACCGCTACTTCATTCAACAAACTCGATCACTGTGCGGACTCAATGATTTACGTTGGTGCAGGATTACTTGGCTGGGGAGTTGTAGAGCTTTTAGGCAGGAAGAAAAAATGATCAGCAATTTACTTTCGAGAATAGCGGCTATCGCCGGAGCCATAATCGCCATTTTTACCATCGGAAATTTCTGCGGTAAAAAATCACAAAAAACCAAGCAGCTTGAAGAAGATTTTACAGATGCGATTGAGTCAAAAAAACGTCAGCAAATTCGCCGCGATGATGACATTACTGTTGTGCGTAAGCGGATGCAAAAATACGTCCGCAAATAGCTTCTGTCTTTGGGCTAATCCCATTACTTTGAGTCAAGAGGAATACGACAAAATTAGCGAAGAAACCTTCCGCCAAATCGACAATTTTAATCAGGAGGTTGAGAAGCGTTGCGGTCAGTAAAGGCGAGGCTCCAGATAGTTTCAAAATCTTCTCTATTTCACTTGATAGACGTTTTAGCCGAAGTAATCATTGGTTCCTGAGATCAGGCAAATACTGGTCTCGTAAGCTTTTATTAACTTAATGAAATGAACCAATGGAAATAATTTTTAAAGGACTTGTAGAGGACGCGAGAATTGCCAGATGCACCGATGCTGAGGTTGCAAATTTATGGTGTGCTTTTGCAGCGGCGCTTTTGCCTTTTGCAAAATTCAATGCCGGAAAATCACACTGCGAAGAAGCCTATTACGACAATCTGGTTGGTTTTGAGGGAGCTGAGAAGGATGGCATTGAGGAGTTTGAGCTGACCATTGAAAAAACTGGGTCAGACAAAGAGTTTGATCACTTCAGTGGGCAGTTTGTGCGTGATGGTAAGAACTTGAAAGCTTTAGCGAAGATCAGGAAGTGATCATTTATTCGAATGACTTTTGACGCAAAGATTAATCAGTTCTTGTGCGACCTCTTTATCATTAGTTCTTCCGACAACAACATGGTAATTCGGGGTAGATGATGACGCCATAAGTCTTATATCGGCAATAATCAGGAGTGTATCTGGGTCGGTTTTTAAAACACTAATTCCCCACAAGTGTCCGGAATTTGGAATTGGTGGTAAAATTTCCCAACTTCCACCAACAACATAGGACAGGTTATCTGTTTTTCCCAAAATCAGATCAGTAGCTAATTTTTCGAATTCGATATCCCCAAAATTAGCCATGACGTAAGCGTGACCAATTTTTGCAATCGTTTGAGCAAACTCCTTCGGTAAGAAGCGAAATTTGTAAGTCACATCCTTACCGTATTTTTCGGTAAAATGATTTAACTCATTATCGTTTGTAAGCATGACAAGCTGCCATAAAAAGTGCGTGTCCACAGTTGTTGGCATATTGTTTAATATACCAGCTTTTGCCATTTTTATCATATAAGTTGGAGCTGGAAATTCCGACAACGGCACCACGAATTTATCCCCATTAACTCTTCCTACCGCTATCTCGCTTTGCCTTATTTTTTTTCGATGACGAGAAGGGAATTTATGCTTTTCACGAAAGATACCAAATATCTCTCTGGCAAATTTGGTTTCAAATCTATTGATAACTTTACAGCACGGCTCGCAGCTTGCCTTTTCCATAACCTGAATGCCGCCCATAGAAAGCGGTATTATGTGCTCATCCGTCAATTTAACATCTGAAATGCCGCAGTATATGCATCTGCCTATAGAAGGAAAGGCGACCTTGTTTGTGCTAAAAGGCTGTATTTCACCAAAAATTTTATCAATTACTCCAGTCATCAAAATTTAAGCTTCGTACTCTTTTCCTAAAAATATTGTCGAATTTTTCGATCGTGTTTTTGAACCACTCATGTTGCGACGACCAACCTGACTCATCGGTTGGAGCAACATTGTTCTTAAACAGGATAAATTACCCACCAACACCTTTAAATTTCTCAACAAACGCTGAGATTTTTTGGAAAACATTCTGTTTCTTCGTCAGATACTGCGGATTTAGCGGACTCATTTTAGGCAAAATAGCATTCAGTTCCGTGCCATTGTCACTGGCGAATTCGCGTTTGATCGAATTGGCGATATAACGCTTTGCCGCTTCGGAATCGAGACTTTCAGAGTTAATCAATTCCTCAGTCTCGCGCAGCTGTTCCGCTCGGGCAAAAGTGTAAAAGGCGTCAATCACGCTAGCCTTGTCGCCAATCTTATCGAGATCGGTTTGATTTATGAAATCTACCAGCAAGCTCTCTTTAGCGCGATTGCCGATGCTGGCTCGAATCATTCGTCGCACATCCTCAACCAATACAGCCTTATCTTTAACCTTTCTATTGTTCTCAAAAATCTGTTCCAGAATGTAATCTAGATTGATTTCTTGGGATTTTAGCAAATCCACTTCGAAGACTACGTCATTCCAATCGATAGTGGATTTTTCTTTCTCATTGACCGCTTTTTCCTTGCGCAACCAATCTCGGATATCGTTGTAGGTCGATCGGTAATCCTGAATTTTGCGCTCTGCTGGTATTTTGATGGTTTTAAGCGCAGCCAGATCATCATCACTTAAATGATGTTTTGCTTTGAATGCCGCAACCGCCTCAGCATCATTCATGTCGACGCTCTGCATGGCTTTAAGACTTGCAAATTCATCGTAGTTTTGAAGCACATTTTCTACACGCAAATATTCACCAAACAATTTGGCGAAGGCTTTCTTGTCGGACTCTTTTTCGATTGTCTCGGGATTAGGAAATTGCTGCGTAAGCTCGCTCACCACCTCCATAAAGCCACGCCTTGCTTCACCAGTCACAACATCGGTAAAACCCTCCATGTATTCCTCGTAACTCTTCTCAAGCACCACGTTCTTGGTATTTTTATCGCCAAATAAGGTGATGGCATCAATGGTAGCTTGTTCTAAATCGCGGAAGGTGACGATATTACCAAAGGTCTTTGTGGCGTCATAAATACGGTTTGTTCGTGAATATGCCTGCAGTAAACCGTGGTAACGCAGATTTTTATCTACGAACAAAGTGTTAAGGGTTGGGGCATCAAAACCGGTAAGGAACATGCCAACCACTATCAGCAAATCAATTTCCTTGGATTTAACCCTCTTGGCTAAATCGCGGTAGTAGTTCTGGAAACCGTTACTATCGACGCTAAAATTGGTTTTAAACAGCGCGTTATAGTCGGATATGGCCGCGCTTAAGAACTCTTTGGCACTGCTGTTCATGGCAGAAACATCAAAGCTCTCGTCCAAAATTTCTCCCACGGTATCTTGTTCTTCATTGGCCGCAAACGAGAAAATAGTGGCTACTTTCAGAGGATTGTCGCTGACTTTTTGTAAATCCTTAATCGACTCATAATATAACTTAGCGGCATCCACGCTGCTCACGGCAAACATGGCATTAAAGCCTTTGGCACCAGCTTGTAGACGATGCGTTTTTTGCCGGAAATGGTTTAAAATGTACTGCGAAATTTCCCGAATGCGTTCGGGGTGTAACGGGGCTTGCTTGTTTTCTGCCGCATTGAGTTTTTTCTCGTCCAGTTCGCTTTCAATCGCTTTGAATTGTGGACGCACATCGTTGTAATCCACCTTGAACTTCAATACCTTTTCATCACGAATTGCGTCGGTGATAACGTATGAATGCAGCTCACGCCCAAACACGCTGGCGGTGGTTTCTGCGCCCAAAGCGTTTTGAGGGAAGATCGGCGTACCAGTAAAACCGAATTGATAGAACTGTTTGAATTTTTTCTTTAGGTTCTTCTGGGCTTCGCCAAACTGGCTACGGTGGCATTCATCAAAAATAAACACCACTTGCTTGTTGTAAATTGCCAGCTCGCCCTCGCTTTTCATCAGATTGTTGAGCTTCTGTATGGTGGTGACGATGATTTTGTTGTCGTCTTTATCTAGGTTGCGCTTGAGACCAGAGGTGCTGTCAGATCCATTCACGCTGTCCGGCGAAAAACGCTGGTATTCCTTCATGGTCTGGTAATCCAGATCTTTACGATCCACCACGAAGAAAACCTTCTCGATAAATTTCAGTTCCGTTGCCAAGCGCGCCGCTTTGAAACTGGTCAGCGTTTTACCAGAACCAGTGGTGTGCCAGATAAAGCCACCGCCATCAATATGGCTCCAGTTTTTTGCCTGATAGGAACTGTTGATTTTCCACAAGATGCGTTCGGTGGCGGCAATCTGGTAGGGGCGCATAACTAGCAAGGTATCGCTGACATCAAACACCGAGTAATGCAGCAGCACATTAAGCAAAGTGTTTTTCTGGAAGAACGTTGCCGTAAAGTCTTTCAGGTCTTTGATCAGGCCGTTATCCGCCTTCGCCCAATTCATAGTGAAGTCGAAGCTGTTTTTATCGCGCTTCGTGGTATTGGCGAAATAACGCGTATCAGTGCCATTAGAAATGACAAACACCTGCAGATATTTAAACAACGAGCTCTCGCTGTTAAAACTCTCTTTGCTGTAGCGATGTATTTGGTTAAAGGCTTCACGAATTGCAACGCCTCGCTTTTTTAGTTCAACTTGCACCAGCGGCAAGCCATTGACCAGAATTGTCACATCATAACGATTGGCGTGTTTACCAGTTTGCTCAAACTGCTTAATTACCTGCACTTTGTTACGGGCGATGTTCTTTTTATCCAGCAAATAGACGTTCTGAATACGGCCATCGTCGAACACAAAATCATGAATGTAGTCGTCGTGAATTTTGCGGGTTTTATCAACAATCCCATCGCTTGGTTTGTCCAAGTAAGTTTCTACAAAGCGTAGCCACTCTGATTCCAAGAATTGCAGGTTATTCAAGGCTTGTAACTGCACGCGCACGTTGGCAAGCATCGCTTCTGAAGTGTTTAGACCTGACAAGAATTCATAACCTTGATTGACCAAATCAGCAATAAGCTCGCGCTCTAAATCACCTTCACTTTGATAGCACTCAGAGGCCTCCCATTCCCGCGTGTATTTATCTAGAATGATGAAGCTATTCGACTCGGCGATGGGTTTTGCGTGTTCAGTCATTTTTCTGCTCCTTCTTCGGCAAATAGCCGTAATTATTAATTAAGTTATCAAGCAAGAGCTTAACGGTTTGCTTTTCGGGCACTGTTGGCTCTGCAACCTCTTCATTAGATAGTTTTGAGTGGCTGGCAAAATGCATAATGAGCCTTAGATAAGCTTTTTTATCACCCTGTACCGTATCTAATAGATCTGCCCACTCTTTATATCCAAGAAAACTGGCGGTTTTTTCATATAGGTTACGCAATAGCGTAAAGTGATATTTCTGAACCTGATCTTCGGCAATCGCCTTCTCAATAGTTTGTTTTAGGTGCAGATGATAGGAAAAGCTCTTGTTTGAGCCACCATCTTTTTTAGTCAGGTCAAAAGTACCATCCTCAAAACGCTCTAGCAGGTAACAGGTTTTGCTATTTAGCTCGTTGTGCAACACGTTATAAAAAAGTGGGCTGTGTGTTGTTATAATAAACTTCAGTTCAGATTTACTCTCTTTGATCAAGCCAGCCAAGCTCACCGCTAACTCAATTAAGTGATTCTCATCAAGGGAGCTTACGGGATCATCAATAAACACATATTCTAACTGATCATAGCGATCCGTGTCGCGTTCACTGACTTCAGCGATATTCAAAGTATCAATAACCTGACCGATGAGGCTATAAAAAATACTCCAAATAAAATTACTCTCTTCGCCTTTCGAGATTTTGATGTTTTCACTTCTTTCTTCATTTCCACGCTCAAAGGAAAAAATGACCTCTAAGAAATCTTCGCTAAATTTCGGGGTTAGCTTATTGCTGGTGTAACGCTGAAAATGGGCAATCGCATTGCGATCTTGCCCTTGTTCTTTCAGCACCCAATCCGTGTAGGCATTAGGTTGGATTTTTAATTTTCTCTCAGCATCACCTTCAAGGTCGTTATCCCAGTAAAATAGATCTTCGGTGAAGGCATTGTAATAAATCACCTTTGGCTGAGCGGTTTCCGCTTCGCCGTCCTCTTCGTTTTTCGGTGCGATGAAAT
Source organism: Rickettsia typhi (assembly GCA_945900795.1). Classification (GTDB taxonomy): domain Bacteria; phylum Pseudomonadota; class Alphaproteobacteria; order Rickettsiales; family UBA1997; genus UBA2645. The sequence continues at coordinate 15,164 of CAMDJN010000014.1, forward strand.
CCTTGAATTCTCGTGAAAGGCGTGTTTTACCCATACCATTAAAGCCATAGATCAGCTGCACCTTTTTATCAGCATCATTTAACTGCCGCACTATTTCTGTGAGTGTCTTATTCATCTTATGCTGCTGCCTCCGTAGATTTTGAGAAGTTCAAAAGCAAAGCACGGTAATATTCATATTGTTTTTTGCGGGCGGTAAGCTCGGCGGTAAGCTCGGCGGTAAGCTCGGTGAAATTGCCCAAAATACGAACAATTTCCGCTTGAATTTCAAGCGACTTCTTTGGGTTTTCTGGATATGGAATAGGGATTGATATCTCTAAAATTTCACTAGTTCGCAACGCTGGTATACCAGCACCATACTGCTTATTAGTTAGCTTTTCCTGATTCAGCTTCAAAAAGTGATAAACATACCTGTTTTCAACCACCTCAGATTTTGGTAGGACGACATAACAGTGAGCGTTAGCATAAAACTTTGAAGTAACAAAATTAACAAAGCCCGCAGATGCACCACCCTGACTCACTATAATTGTGTTTTCAGTGTAGTTGTAGGTGTCGGTAAATCCGGAATATGAAGTGCCCCCGTTATATGCGGGATAAAGTCCGTTCACAGATAGCAATTCTTTATTTAATTGCTTGCCTTTTTCTAATTTAACAACATCGCCCAAAGGTTTCCACTCAACTCCGGCACCATCGAGCAATTTTTTTAAGTAGCTCCATGTCCCAATTTCCGCAACAATGGTATCAATATCTGTGCGCAATTGGTTGATTTTGCTGACCGTAGTTTTTAGTTCGGTATTGAGCTGGGTAATATCGGTCACCTCACGATTGTCTTTGGCTTCAACATAGCTGCTAACTGATAGGGCATAATCCTTGGAAACAATCTCTTCATATGGCACTGATCTAGCAAAATACTCGACGTTTTCTTTGCTATCAAAGGCCTGCATAATCTCTTCGAGATGTTTGTCGGTTATGATGTTGTTATTGGTTTCTTTTTTGAACAGAGTGCTGGCATCAATAAACTGGGTGGTCATGTTAGCTTTATTTTTGGCAAGAACCAGAATTGTCACGGCAATGCTGGTGCCATAAAACAAATTGGGTGCCAAAGAAATCACCGTTTCTACATAGTTGTTATCCACCAAATATTGACGGATTTTCTGTTCCGCCCCACCGCGGTAAAAAATACCAGGAAAGCAAACAATTGCAGCGCGGCCTTTGCTGGAAAGATAACTAAGCGCATGCAATACAAAGGCAAAGTCCGCTTTGGATTTAGGTGCAAGCACACCTGCTGGGGCAAAGCGATCATCGTTGATCAAGGTTGGATCGTCTGATCCAATCCATTTTACGGAATAAGGAGGATTTGAGACAATGGCATCAAAAGGTTTATCATCGCCAAAATGCGGATCGCGTAGGGTATCGCCTAGTTGGATGTTGAACTTGTCGTAATTGATGTTGTGCAAAAACATGTTCATACGAGCAAGGTTGTAAGTGGTGTGGTTTAACTCCTGACCGAAGAAACCTTCTTCAACAATATGCGCATCAAAATGTTTTTTGGTTTGCAACAACAAAGAGCCAGAACCGCAAGCGGGATCATAGATTTTATTGACGCGGCTTTGCTTGTGCATAGCAAGCTGTGCAATCAGCTTAGAAACATGCTGGGGGGTGAAAAACTCGCCACCCGATTTGCCAGCATTTGCAGCATAGTTGGAGATAAGGAATTCGTAGGCGTCACCGAACAGATCAATCTTGCTGCCATGAAAGTCGCCAAATTCCAGCCCAGCTACGCCTTTGAGTACGGCAGCCAAACGAGTGTTTTTATCCTTCACTGTATTGCCGAGGCGATTGCTGGTTGTGTCGAAGTCAGCAAACAGACCTTTGATGTCACTTTCTGATGGGTAGCCGTTTGCAGAAGACTCGATTTCAGAGAAGATTTTGGCTAAGTTTGTGTTTAAGCTTTCATTGGTGTTGGCGTTTTTAACAACATTGACGAATAGTTGGCTGGGGTAGATGAAGTAGCCTTTGGTTTTGATGGCATCGTCTTTAATGGCTGGCGTAATCACGCTATCAGGGGTTTCCGAATAATTGATGCTGTTATCATCGGCTTCGATATAAAGGGCGAAGTTTTCGCTGATAAAGCGGTAAAACAGAGTGCCAAGCACGTACTGCTTAAAGTCCCAGCCATCGACTGCACCGAACATCGTTGGCGATCTGCCAGATCTGGCGTTGTAGAGCGGCGCGTTGTTGGGTACTTGTCATGCTTTATTCCTTTTTATTTTTTTAAGTTTTCAGTCGGTTGATCGATCTTGCCATGGTTTTCAACTGGCGTTTATAAGGTTGTTGCTTGTTCGATAGAAAAGATTTGGGACGGTTTCTAAGAGTTTGTTAATCTTGATACGCGCTTTGGCCTCTTTCGAATTCGTCATTTTTTCATTTCCTTTTCTTGCTCTTCTATCCACTCATTGATTTCACTCTTCCGAAACCGCCAAGCATTGCCTACTTTGAAGCCAGGAATCTTCTTCTCCAAAGCAAAGCGATAGGCTGTTTTTTCTGCTATCTTGAGATAATCAGCTAACTCTTTCATGGTCATTATTTCGTTGTTTGTAGTCACGGTTTTCTCGTTTACTTCTTTTTGTTAGGCGAAGGCTTTTTGTTTTTTTCTGTCACGGTTGTTGCTGGATGCGTTTTTGCATATTTTTCTGTTACAAACTGACCGGTTTTTGCTGATCTATTATTCCCAACGACTGCGCTTGATTTTTTTGCCATAAATTTACAAAAAATTGGTTAAAAAGATGAGGAAAAGAGAAAATAATTGAAAATGAAGGAAAATGCAAGAATTTATGCGGAAAATAATGATTCTTGCCTAGGAACGCTCCAAAAGCACTTTTACCAGCTCAACCATAGCGTAAGTGTCCAGCTTGCAATAAGCAGAAAGACCTTCCGTCAACTTAGCTTCATCAACATTTTTTCCTTTGAGAAAATTTAGGTAAATATCCATCGCTTCACCACCATTGGCGATTTTCATTTCGCCGTAACTCAGATTGGTAAATGCCGGCAAAACATCTTTGATTGAGGCTGAGCTCTCTTGATTAGGACTGTAGAGGAATCTTCCTCTGAATGGCTCAATTAAATCAACGATTCGCACATTAATTTGCTTCAGACTTTCTGCATAGTCGGGGAAGTCTTTTGCCAAATCTTCATTTCTACCCTTCTCAAAAGATTGGTTGTAGCAAATAATCGATCCTTCTTTGCCACAAAGCTCGATCAGCTTTTTAGCAAATTCTTTTCTTGGATCAGATTTTTCTTTGTGTAAAAATTCAAAATGCTTTGGTTTGTCATCATGCGCTTCTTGGATATGAAGCGAGAATTGGAAAGGAATTTGCTGATATGGTCTAGTACCACTAAAAAGCGGAATAGCCGAACTAAAGGTTTCGTAATCTAGAAAATAGAGTGGATATTGCAGCTTTGACAGCCAACCTTTGATTTTCTCTTTGTCGATGTGCGTTTTGTTTTCTTGATAGCAATTGATATCGATTACCTTTGCGCCACTTGGGAAAAGATTTTGTGGGATGTCTTTGATATCATAACTGCCAATCTGCTTGGCAATTTCTTCAGCTTTTTTGTTTTGGTAAATTTTGAAGATCGAATATTTTGGAACTTCCTTCCAGCAATGATGCTTAAAATCGCATTCAAAAGGTTTGAAGCATTTGTCACCAATGATAATTTTTGGCTCTTCTTTGATCTTTAAAACTTCCAGCAAATCACTTTTGCAAGAATCAACTTTGCTTTGTTTTTCTAAAACCTGTTTTGAAACATCTTCGAATTTGAAGAATTTGTTAACATCAATTTCGCCTTGAAGAACGTAGCTGTTATCGACCAACATCAACAGGCATTTATCAATCTTGTGTCCAGCCCTCGAGAAGACGTGATATTGAAATGACATATCATCGAGATGGCATTCCTCAACGCTTGTAGAGCTTTTAACCTCAATCAAATCCCACCCATCTGAATTTTGATTTTTGCGGAAAATGTCGATTCTGGCATGACTTCCGTCGGCATCAATTATTGCTGTTGCTTCGAAAATGATCTGGCAGTTTTTTGTGATTAGATTTTTGGTTGAATCAGCGGCTTTTTGAACATCAAAATAATCATCTACAGCTTTTACACCTTCAGCGAAACACTTCCTTGCCAGCTCGGTTATTTCATTGCCGGTTTCAAATTTAGATTTTGTTTTATCATCAAGAGGCTGTTTTAAATCTTTGCGGTAATTAAAAAACCACAGGGCTTTTGAGCATTGTAGTCCCCTGATGTAATCAGATTTGGAAAGCGACTCGCTGACTTTGTTTTCGATGTCCATTCTTCTGAGATTTGTCTTTTTTGCTTATTGGATCAGCAACCTGATCGAATAAACGATTTACCTCTTGCCATAGATAAACGCTTCGTTTTACATTAAAAGTGCTAAGTTTATGTTTTTAGCTTAATTTAAGCACTTTTGATATAGCACTATGACAAGCAAAGTTAGAAGTTCGGACAGTAGAGAGAAAATAGCTCTGCTACTTAGAAACTCTGGTCCGGTGTTTTCGGTAGACCATTGCGCCTCGGTTTTAGAAATGGAAAATAATGCAGCGGCAAGACAGTTGGCAAATTGGACTCGGCAAGGATGGTTAAAAAGAATCAAGCATGGATTTTACGCTCCCATACCGATTGACACGGTTTCAAGCGAACAAGTCTTGGAAGACGTTTGGGTAATTGTTCCAACACTTTTTGCACCAGCTTATGTTGGGGGATGGTCTGCCGCTGAGCATTGGGGATTAACTGAGCAGATTTTTAGCTCGATTTGCGTTCTAACCAGCAAGCCTATCAAGAGCCGCAACGAAGTTATTCAAGGTCAAAACTTCTCATTAAAAAAAATTCAAAAAGAAAACTTCTTCGGATTAAAAACCCTATGGAAAGGATCGGTAAAAATTAACATTTCAGATCCTCATCGAACAGTTGCTGACATGCTAGATGATCCCAATCTCGGCGGAGGAATTTCTCATATAGAAAAATGCCTGATCAACTACCTAGAATCATCTCATTTTAATCAGGAATTTCTTCTCTCTTGTCTCGAAAAGATTGGCAACAAAACAGCCTTCAAACGTCTTGGATTTTTGTTGGAAGGTTTAGATGAAAAAAAATACCTCAGCCTGATAAAAGTCTGCGAGAAAAACCTCTCTAAAGGAAATTCAAAGCTAGATTCAAAATACCAGGATTTAAGAATTTCTACAAAATGGAAATTGCTGATCCCAAAAAACTGGAGTAACCACCATCATGATTGATAAAAGAGAAATTCTGGAAAGAGCTGGTGAATACTCGCTTAGGCCAGAGGTAATTGAAAAAGATTATGTTCTTGGATGGCTACTTGCAGGCATCGCCAACCATAAAGATCTGAAAGATAAATGGCTGTTCAAGGGCGGAACATGTTTAAAAAAATGCTTCTTTGAAACTTACAGATTTTCTGAAGACCTTGATTTTACGCTGCTTGATGCCACTCATCTCAACGAAGAATTTCTCAAGAAAACTTTTGGTGAAATTGTGCAGTGGGTTTACGACAAATCTGGTATTGATGTTGCGGCTGATGGAAAATTCTCACCAATTAAAATCGAAATTTACAAAAATTTAAGGGATAATGATTCTTGTAAGGGCAATATTTATTATCGCGGCCCAATGACTGTTGGACATGGCGGCTCTGCTCCTACGATTAAATTAGATTTGACCGTTGATGAAAAAGTTATACTTGAGCCAGTTAGAATGAGGATAAGTCATGACTATTCCGACCTAGACAAAGATTTATTCTCCGCTCTTTGCTATCACTACATCGATCTTTTCGCGGAAAAAACCCGGGCACTTGATGAAAGAAAACGTCCTGGTGCAAGAGACCTTTACGACGTGATCAACATGCATCGACACGGGATCAAAGTTGATTTGGAAAGGCTGAACAATTCGATCAAAGAGAAATGTAACTTCAAGGCTATTGCATTTCCAAGTATGACTACGCTTGATTTGAAGCAAGATGAGTTTCGAGTGCAGTGGGAAAAGCAGCTCAAACATCAACTCCCAAAACTACCTCCGTTTGAGAGCTATTGGGGTGAGTTACCGATTTTTTTTAGTTGGCTAGCTGGTGAATCAACGGGCAGAATATTGGAATCAATCACAAGAGAAGGTAGTCGAAATTACGTCTTTGAAAGAAAATTAAAAATCGTGCAAAGCATCAGATTCGCTGCTGCAAGCCACTTATGCATTAATCTTGATTACCAAAACGAAAAAGGTGAACGCAAACAATATGTGCTAGAACCTTACTCATTTCGCACCACTTCAGAAAACAATGTCACTCTATTCGCCATCGATAAATCGAGACCAGATCATTCACGACAATTTCGTATTGATCGGATGATTGACGCAATGGTTACAAATGAAATTTTTAAACCAAGATATGTGATAGAAATCATTGAAGATGGTAATATCCACGCCCCTCAAATTAGCAATAACAGCGTAGCGAGATAATCTAGTTAGGCCAGTAACCTCCTCAAACTTATTCAAAAAAATATGTCAAATTTCTTAAACGAAAAAGACCAAAAATTATTTTTTAAAATTCACAAAAATCTTCTGCTTTTTGTGAATGAGAAAATCAAATCTAGCAAAAGATTCAAAGACCTGAATGACTGGGGGAAGTATGCGAATTTTATGAGCGATGCTATAGTTTTAAGAAATCATCTATTCAGGAATAAAGATATAATCGATCAATTTATTGAAGCAAATCCAGCCAATTTTGATGAGCAAGAATTATCGATTACCAAACATTGGAAGGGCGCCATCATCGGAAAATTTATTTTGCTAAAAAATCTAAAAAATCATTCCATTTTTCTTAATACTGAACGTAACAAAGCCAAGATCTATGCTGTCTTAGGACTAATGGGTAGTATCGATGAAGTTGCTCCGAAATATCAATTGCCAATCTTTGTGGATACGGCCATAATCCCGTTTTCTGGTAGAATTGTTTATGATGGAATTCTGCAAGGATATAACGTGATCATTGGTAATGGATATACCAAAAGTTTTATGGAGGACTACAAACTCGCAAAGGAAGAAGGTGGGATCATAACGGATTTACCTTTAGCATGATGTTTGGTAACCAATTTTTGCATATCCCTTCATCCGCTTTTCTGCCATTTTTGCAAGCATAGGCACTTGACGATCGACATAATCGTAAACCACTACCTCTTTTTTGTGAGCGTGATTCCTATGCAACCTTCCAGCATATTGAGCCAACGTTCCATGCCAAGATATTGGCATTGTCAGGAATAACGTATCCAAACGTTTATCATCAAACCCTTCGCCGATGTAGCGTCCAGTGGCAATAATGATCCTTTCCTCGTACTCTGGCACAGTTTCAAGCTGAAGCTTAACTGCTGCACGCTTTTTTGTATTTTGTCCCCCAACCATCACGATAACATTTTTGCAAAACTGCGATAAATGTTGCTCGAAGAATACTGCGTGATCTTTACGCTCCGTAAGAATTAATGGGCAGCGTCCTAGTTTTATGGCACTCAAAACATCCTCGACAATCAACGTATTTCTTCGTTGGTCACGCATGATTTCTGAATAAATATGACTTATTGATGGCTTCTGCACCGTAGTCGTATCAAGAGTGAGCGCTGTATTTCTTAATACGACTTTATGATTAAATGGGCGGAGTTTCGCCTGCTCTTTAGCATCGACTTTATATCGTATCGAGCCACATTGCATGAATATTATCGGATGATGCCCATCTTTACGAGTAGCTGTGGCAGTAAGTCCCAACACATATTTTGCCTTACATGCTTTTATTACCGCTTCAAAACTGACGGCGGATAAATGATGACACTCGTCAACGATAATCTGTCCATACTGCGCCACAATATCATCAACAACACTGTTCTTTATTAGACTTTGAATAATGGCGATATCTACAACTCCGCTTGGCTTGCGCTTTCCGCCTCCAATCATGCCTATTTGATCTGGACTGATATCTAAAAATACTTTTAATCTTTCGACCCACTGATCTAACAACTGCCTACGATGAACGATAACAAGGGTGTTGGTTTTTCTTTTGGCAATCATATGAGCGCCAACAACCGTTTTGCCAAATGCTGTTGTTGCCGCAAGAACGCCGGTGTCATGTTGTAAAAGTGTTTTAGCTGCCTTCTGTTGCTCGCTCGTCAGTTCTCCTAAAAAATTTAATTTGACGCGATTTCCAGCATATCTTTTGTCATCAAGGCTTGTTTCAATCCCAAGAGATTTCATCAAATCCACAACTTCGTCTAAACATCCTCTGGGCAAGCCAAGATGTTGAGGAAAATTTTCAGCGCAGGCAATTATTCTGGGTTTACCAAATGTTGATAAGCGCATTGATTGAGCTATGTAAAACTCAGGATTTTGGAAAGCTGCAAGGCGTATCAGCTTGCTTATGAGAGCTGGGGGGAGGTTTTGTTTTTCAATAAAAATCTGATTGCTAACAACAATACTGACTGACTTTGGAAGGTTCTGATCAATTGAAATTTCTGGTTTTTTACGAGAAGGCTTCGTCTCCCATGGCTTCTCTTCATCTTCTTCAATTGGCATGCGAACACCTAGAATCTTACCTTTTGAAGATGCCTCTTCAACGATTCTATCGACTGCCTCTTCTGACATTTTTGAAACCGATGCCAAAAACTGCCATTGGTCTTGATAAGGCTCAAGATTATCATCTAAAAATACGCTATTACCTCGCTCTCTTGGAAAATGTTGTAATGGCAGTGCGATAAGATTGCCAAAACCTCCGGATGGCAAAGTATCCTGATTAGGAAAAAAACGATCATAAGATTCGAAGCCAATCTCTGGATAATCATCCATCGTTTCGGTTAGAAGAGCTGAACCCATTTTTCTAGCCAGCGTTGCTTGTACTGGCTTTTCGAAAAAAATCCAAACATGGGCGCCGTTTCCAGATCTTGATCTTTCTAAAGCAAACGGCACGCCATTTTTGCGACAGGTTTTAGTAAATGCAGAAACATCCTGCTGCCACTTATCCTTGTCAAAATCTGCTGCTAAAAACCAACAAGTGTCATCTGCAAGCATGGGATATATGCCGATCGTATAATCTCTTTTGCTGCCAGCAAAATCTTCTCCGCCTAAATGTTTACGAATAATTTCTGATGCCAATGGAATGAAAGCTTGATTAGGGCATTCGGAGCACTTGATACGCGGCTTATTACATTTGTCTCTCACCCACTCGTTAGAACAGGCAAGCGAATATCCCGATTTGCCAGTTTTAGAATTATTCCATCTTTTTGGAAAAACGTTTACTCGACCACGAAAAAGATTCATAAAAATCTTAATTTTTTCTTCGGGGGAGAAGGTTTTGTTGTTTGTTGGTAATAGCGGCGAGGATGGTGGGGATGAGTGGTTTTGCAGTTCTTCACGCGCATTCCTAAGTTCTGTCTGCAAAGAGATTTTCTGTTTTTCCAGCTCTTGAAGCTGACTCTCTAAAAATTGGATTTTTTCATGAATAAAACGAGGCATTCTGAAGTGATACAAAATTTAAAAACAATATCCTTGAGCTAGGAAGTAAGTCCAGTCATTCAGAGCCTGCTTAGTCTTGTCATCAACATCTATGTCCTCAAGTTGCTTCAATGGAACGCAAATTATCCTGCCGCTCCACTTGATCTTAACCAGCATATCATGCTCGCAGTTTTCTGCTTCATCCATACCAACAACCTCCACTGCCTCATCTAGCAATAATGGTGAAGTGCTGACTGACTTGATACATTTGACCTTGAAAGGAAAAGTAATGGTATCCTGCAAATAGTAGTACCAGCCCATGGCCGATTCTGATTCATCGTAAGTATCCACGATAATTTGCGTCTCTATACGATCCTCAATTTCTTGATTAAATTCTGTAATTGTTTTTGTTTTCATTGCAGCAATTTTGAATTGCGGAAACAATTTTTTACAATTCGTTTTGTTTGTCTTGCGGAAGATAGTTTTGGCGATTTTTTCATACGCAATATTCCTAAATTCGGTGAATAATTTCACTTTTTACATACTCAAAAGCCTCGTCAAAATTCCAGTTGGTTTGCTCGCGAAGAGTAGGAGGCAAAGTAAGAGGAAAAGTATGTGGAAATCCTTGAGGTAGCAAAATATTCATATCGAGCTGGAAGTCTTTGTTTAAGCGCTTCAATTCGAGGTTTTTTAAAAACAAATCTTTGGAAATTTTTATTCCTCCGTGATCGCAATATTTTTTAAAAATTTTCAGTGTTTCATCGATGTTTGCCAAATCTTTGCTGAAAACCATCCACAGATCAAATAAATCCCTGCCTTTGCGCCTTTGATATAAAGCCCTGATTTTCGTCGCCATCAGCTCTTCTAAGTGGTTAACCGCAATCATGCTCTTGCCACTAAACCATTCAGAATCAAAGCCAAAAGCCACATTGTTGACATCCAGCACTTGAAAATGCTCAGTCGTATTGATCTCAATTTTAAGCTTCATTGGTAGGCCGCTAACTGAAGTATATTTGTAAACCAATTTTGCTGATCGCTCGGTCAAAAGTCGGTTCGGCTCACCAAGCCAATTAAGCGCAATTCTGACAGCATCCATTGTTGCACCAATCGGTTCAGCTCTTGTTTGCACAAAATCCAGATCTTCACTGTATCGCGCTGATGGTTTGAGATAAATTTTATTGAGCGCAGTTCCACCACGAAAAATCAGGCTATCTCTAACTTTTTGATTGTCGTAAAGACAAACTAAAGCTCTGTTGATGATCAAATCCTGCTCAACCATATCAAAGGTTTGCCAAGGAGCATTTTGCTGCCATTTTTCTATAAAAATCTTCGGAATCATAACAAGTTTTTATTTTTATTTTGAGTTATGCAAATTACTCGTCCTTCGGACTGCGTCATTTGTCATAAGTCGCTTTCGATAGTTGTATTTTCAATGATCATCCATTTCTTGCATCTTGGATAGCCTTTGATGGGAACTTCTGGCGCTATGGCAACGAGTTTTTTACTTGAGGATAAATATTCTTGCAGACCGTTAATGATTTCTTGTTTGTGATCAGGATTTTCCGCATCAATTTTTTCTAGGATATATCCCAATTTCTGTAGCCAGAATTTCTGATTGGAGATATTTGCCAGCTCTATCAATTTTTTAAGATCAATTGATTGCACCAGCTCTGATAGAACGGTTGCGATATGATTTAGCCCGCCGCTTCTGTTTGAATAAAGCAGCAAATCCATAGCGGTTAATTCCGGTGAGGAAATTTTTAAATAGCCGCTATCAACAGCAATTTCCTGTATGGGCAAGTTTGCCAGAGATTTTTTGTAGATCGCATCAATGCTGATCTGTCCAAATTTTAAACTTTTGCGAATTTGCTTATCAGAAATTATTTGGAATGAATTTGGTTTTTGATGAGCTGCTCCGTGATACATGGCGGCACTAAGCAAGCCCACATAATAGTTTATTCCCAAATGTTGCATTAAAATTGGCGCTAATTCTGCCGCAGGCAAACAACCTTGCAATTGATGTTCAGGTGGAATTATGACATAAAACCCTTTTGCCGGACTGATAATTTCTCCGCGTTTTTTTATGCGGCATATCGAAACTAGGGCGTTATGTTTTGAGATCTTTAAATCGCTCACAGCCTTCTCTATTGAGAAGGAAAGCTGTCCTGATTTTCTTAAATCTTTTAAATATTCTGAAAACTTTGCCATAGTAGAAAGATTGCGATAATAGTGATTACACAGCTATGATATCATCAAAAAGACAAAAGTCAATGCATGTCATAGTAGTAACATTACGATTTCTGCAATCTTACCACTATGAGAAAATTTCCACAACAAACCGCCTAGTGTCCACAAAAATGTCCTTGCAAGAGATTCGAACTCACGGCAAAAACTTATCAAAAAAGTTCGTGAAATATCGCATGCCTACGATCTGATAAAGTTCTAAATTTGAGGTTAACCTTAAAGGTGACTTAGAACCTTACGCATCAACACCCCCCAAAACAGAGAAAAGTTAGAAGCGAGTATCCCATCCACCGCCAACATTCAATTGCGAACCGAATCACTCATAGGTTTTAGCAAATTTTTTATGGCGCTCTAAGCCCTGTATCTGCGGGCTTTCCCACGATTTATATTTTAACATACACTGTACTTTACTCTCTCCAAAAATCTAAAATCTTAGCAAAAAACGTACTTTTTTCTCTCCGTTTCTCCAATAGCAGTGTACCTCATCAAAAATAGTACATTTCGAGAAATAGCGGCTTTGCGGATTTTCCATCTAACTTTTATCTCGCTGACCCAAAGAGAACTTTTGTCTAATTTGCGAACTTATCTAGATAACTTGAGAAGTGGAGATTGGTTGGTCAGCTTGGGAATTATTTTAACAAAGGCTTCAAAAAAATTTCAAAATCTTCTTTTGTAACCTTGCTGTCATTAGCGGCTATTTTTGTGATTTAGTTTGCCATCTTTATTAATCACATAGCTCACAGGAATTGCATTTGGTTCTTCAAAGCCGGTTTCTTTTGCATCAATTAATATGGCTTTTGAATAAAAAATTGGCGAAATTTCTTTAAAATCTTTTTTCCCATCCATATCAGAAATACTGACACACCAAAGAGCGGAAGCAGGAATCCGACTAATATAATCAGGGCAATTATTCGTTTCGGTAATTTTACATTATCAGGTAAGGAAGGTGCTCCTAAAGATTTGTAAGGCTTGCGTTTCCACCACATTGTAAAACCGGTTATCATCAGCATTAAAAGCAGAATTACTGCTGTTAAATTAAGTAACTGATTTGCTTTTCCAAAAAGCCGGCCTTCATGAAAAGATACTCCAAGCGAAGTTAACCTTCCGACTTTTCCCAGATCAGCGAAGCGATATTGATTAAGAATCTCACCGCTTTTGCGGTCAAAGAATATGTAAGCAACATTTTTGGCATCTCCGCCGTGACGAAGCGGCATTAAGGCATAAGAACCTTTTTCCCACCAAGGATAATCAATCTTGAAAGCATGATTTATATTTTGCTTAGAAATGGTTTGGAAAATTTGATTCATCGAAACTTCCGGCAAATCGCTGCTGCTAACAGACATTGGTCTTTCCTTAAAAATTGCTTTTGGAAACCCTTCTTTAGCGCGTGTTGAAAAATCGCTGAGCAATCCGCCCCATACAAATGACCATGGCAAACCGCTTAACAACAGCAATAATAACCAAAAACCAACCCACGCTCCGGAAACAGCATGGAATTCGCGCCATATTTTTCTGCCTTTGGTTTTAGTATTAGGAATTAATGTTCCGCGATCTTTATTGCCGCGTGGCCACCACAAATAAAAACCGGTTAAAATCATCACAATCAACCAGCAGGCAGCAAGCTCGGTAATAATTCGTCCTACATCTCCAAGCATTAGATTCTTGTGGAGATTCCTGGCGATATTCATCAAGCGCCATGACTCATCTACCTTGCCCAGAGGAGCAAGAGTTTTTGGATGAATAAAAGCGGTGATTTTGCTGCCGCCTTGAGAGGTTAAAACAACCTGAGCGCTTTGATTTAAAGTGGCAGGAGGCTGATAACTATTTATACGTTTCGCATCAAAATGTTTTTTAGCTGCTTCAATTATTGCATCATGATTGGGTTTTTCCGAAATATTTTCTTCCAGATATATTAAATCTTTATAGGCCAAATTTTCAATTTGGGGTTGCAGAAGATAAGTTGCTCCAGTGAGTGCCATTACTAAGACCACGGGTGTCACTATCAATCCTGCATAGAAATGCCAGCGCCAGAAAAAATTGTAATAAACAGGTTTGGTCATTTTATAATTTAATTTTTACACCAGCATAAAATGCTCTTCCATCACCCGGATAAAAAACGTTAGCAGCGCCGGTCACAGCAGTGCTGAAAGTAGCGATGTAATTCTTGTCTAACAAGTTGCGCCCATCAAGAAAGAAACTGGGTGAATTCAATCTCCCAGCGCAACCAAATTCATCGTTTTAGTTTTATAAAAAACTTCAAAAGGAGTTCTAAAATTTAAACATTTTCTTGGCTGGTGATTCACGATATTTTCAACTTGGTTTGCAAGCTCTTGAGTTAAAAGTTTATG